>JALHNI010000111.1 GCA_022843605.1 Bryobacter sp. | reverse complement strand
GGTCTGATCCTTGACCGCGCCAATGTGCCAACCGCCGAGGCAGACGATGCTGACGCGCTGACCGGTGCGGCCGAGCACGCGGGTGGGCATGCCGGTGGCAGAGGCCGAAGTCTGGGCGACCACCTGTTTGGCGAGAGCGGTGATGGAAAGCGCGCGCGCTACATCCCGGCGAGTGGGTTGCTGCATTTCTGGGATTCTCCTCGGAGCAGATTTACTCCATAATCATGTCATGCATCTGCTAACTGGTGAAGCCAAAAATCGCGGTGAGAACTTCCGGCCCGAATCGCGCCGGGCCTGGATGGAACGGATGTTGGCGATCAGTGCGATCGCGCCGACCTTCTGTCAGAACCTGGCATTGGGCCAATCGACGGTGAGCAAGAGCGAGGCGACGAAGTTCTCCATGCCGGGGTTGTTTCCGGGCAAGGTAGTTTCGGTCTTCGATGACACGTCGATCGTCAGCGGCGTGTACCAGAAAGAGCCGGTGCAAAAGATGATCCGCAGGGGGATGGAGTCGCTGACCGGCACCAGCGGGCCGGATGCATGGCGGATGTTCTTCTCGCCGGGCGAGCGCGTGGGGATCAAGCTGAATCCGGTGAGCATGCCTTACGTGATCTCGGATGCCGCGGTCGTGCAGGCGATTGTGGCCGGGCTTGAGTCGGCTGGGATTAAGCGTCAGGACATTGTGGCTTACGACCGCTATAAGGACCAGTTCCAGATGGCGGGTTTCGACAAGTGGCTGCCCCAAGGAGTCCGTTGGAGTTCGGCTGCGCCGGCTTACGACGATGTGCAGCAGGCCATTGCCGGTTACGATCCGGACCACTACCTCGATATGCAACTGACGATGCCGGGGTTCGACTTCAACAATGAGCGGGCGCGCCGTTCGTACGCTTCGAAGTACATCACGTCCGAAGTGGACAAGGTGATCAACCTCTGTTTGTTGAAGCATCATCAGTCGGCGGGAATTACGATTGCGCTGAAGAACCTCTCGCACGGAATGGTGAACAATGTCAGCCGAAGCCATTCGTCTTCGATGCTGAATGCGTGCGGGGCATTCATTCCGGCGGTGGTGTCGATGCCGGTGATTCGCAATAAGGCTGTGCTGAACATCTGCGACGGCGTGAAGGCCTTGTATCATGGCGGCCCGGGGCTGAGTCCGCGGAAGGTGAAGTACGTGTGGGAGCACAAGACGATGTACTTCAGCACGGATCCGGTGGCGATGGACCGGATCGGGTGGATCGAAATCGACAAGCAGCGAGCGAAGGTGGGCATGGCTCCGGTGGCCGATGCCAAGCCGGATGCCGATTCCACTTTCGTGCGGATGCAGCCGGAGCACGTGGACATCGCGGGTGCGCTGGGCTTGGGCGTCGGCGATCTGAAGAAGATCAACCACGTTAAGCTGCGAGCCTAGCGGTTCATTTTCGGGACGAGTAGGGATTGCACTTCGGGCCGGGCCAGGTCGGCGCGGGCGATGACTTGCACGGGCAGATCGAGCCGGGAGGGCGGGGTGCCGCCTTGAAGTTTGGTGACTACGGCCTTGACTGCTTCGTAGCCCATGCGGCGCGAGTCCTGGACGAGCATCAGGTCGATGGTGCCGGCCTTTAGTGCGGTGACATGGGATTCGCTGGTATCGAAGGTGATGAGTTTCACTTTTCCGGCGAGTCCGCGGCTTTCAAGCGCCTGCATGGCGCCGAGCGAACTGGCTTCGCTGGAGGCGAAGAGCCCGGCCAAGTCAGGGTGGGCGGTGAGCATGTTCTCAGCGGCGGCGCGGGCCTTGGCGCGGTCCGCCATTCCATATTGACGTGCGGCGAGCGTGAGACGTGGGTACTTGGTGAGCGTCTCGACGAAGCCGCGTTCGCGCAGCATAGTGGAGGTGCCACCGGGCTTGTGCATCACCATTCCGACTTTGCCGGTCTCCTTCGCTAGTGCCGCGAGGCGTTCCGCCGCGGTGACTCCCGCGGCGAGGTTGTCGGTGGCGACGAAGCTGACATAGCCGTGGGCGTTGACGCCGGAATCGAAGATCGACACGGGAATGCCCGCGTCGACGGCGCGTTGCACGGCTTGGCTTAACGTGTTCTCGTCGGTGGCCGAGATGGCCAGTCCGCTGAGCCGTTGAGCGACCATGGCATCCACCACCTGAATCTGGCGGGCGTGATCGGTCTCTTCATTGGGGCCATTCCAATCGATTTTGTAAGCAAACTCTTGGCCGGCTTCGCTGGCCCCGGCGTGGACGGCCATGAAAAACAGGTGGGAGGTTGCCTTGGGTACCACGCCAATCACCCGCTGCTGGCCGCGCTGGCAACTGGCCAGGAGTGCGGCGAGCGGGATGACATGGCGGCGGGTCATGAATAGATGCCGGGAGCTTCGTGGCCCAAGGCCTCCACGTATTCTACATAGGTGCCGGGGTAGACGCGGGGCTCGCGTTCGGTGCCGCTTTCGCCGCCCAGTTCGAGCACACGGGAGCCGAGTCCGCGCAAAAAGGCGCGGTCATGCGAGACGAAGATCATGGTGCCTTCGAAGTTCTTGAGGGCGTCGACGAGCATTTCTTTGGTGGCGAGGTCGAGGTGGTTGGTGGGCTCGTCGAGGACGAGGAAATTGGGCGGGTTGTAGAGCATGCGGGCCATGGCGAGGCGCGACTTTTCGCCGCCGGAGAGGGCGCGGATGGGCTTTTCGGCATCGTCGCCGGAGAACTGGAAAGCGCCGACGAGCGAGCGTAAGGATCCGATGGAGTCCTTGGGGAAGTCGTTCTGGAGCTGCTCGATGACGGTGAGGCTGGAGTCCAGGATGTCGAGGCTTTGCTGGGCGAAGTAGCCCATGTTGAGGCTGGCGCCGAGGCGGACGCTGCCCTGGTCAGGATTGGTGACGCCGGCGATCATCTTGAGCAGTGTGGTTTTGCCGGCACCATTGCGGCCCATGACGGCCCAGCGTTCGCCGCGGCGGATGGTGAGCGTGAGGCCCTGGTAGATGACGCGTTTGCCGTAGGCTTTGTGAACATTCTCGATGACGGCGACCTGGTCGCCGGAGCGGGGCGGAACGCGGAAATCGAACTTGACGATCTGGCGCTTCTTGGGTAGCTCGATCTTCTCGATTTTGTCGAGGGCTTTGATGCGGCTTTGGACTTGCGAGGCCTTGGCGGCGTGCGTCTTGAAGCGTTCGATGAAGCGCTGTTCCTTGGCGAGCATGGCTTGCTGGCGGGCGAAGGCGGCCTGGTGGTTGGCCTCGCGGATGACGCATTCGCGTTCGTAGAAGTCGTAGTTGCCGGAGTAGGTGATGATTTCGCCAGCGTCGATTTCGGCGATCTTGCTGACGATGCGGTTCATGAACTCGCGGTCATGGGAGGTCATCAGCAGGGCGCCGGGGTAGGCCTTGAGGAACTGCTCGAGCCAGATGATGCTTTCGAGATCGAGGTGGTTGGTGGGTTCGTCCATGAGGAGGACGTCGGGTTTGCCGAGGAGGACGCGGGCGAGGGCGACGCGCATCTTCCAGCCGCCGGAGAGTGCGCCGACGTCGCCGTCGATCTGATCGTCCTGGAAGCCAAGCCCGTGGAGGACTTCGCGGGCATTGGCTTCGAGGGTGTAGCCGTCGAGGTGCTGATACTCTTCCTGCACTTCGCCGAAACGGTCGAGGATCTTGTCGAGTTCGTGGGCGCGGGCGGGGTCCTCCATGGCGTGCTGGAGTTCTTCGAGTTCGTGGTGGAGGTCGCCCAAGCGGCCGCTGCCGGCGATGGCCTCGTCCAGGACGGAACGGCCGGACATCTCCTCGACGTCCTGGCGGAAGTAGCCGATGGTCATCTTCTTGGGGAGGGATACGTGGCCCTCGTCGGCCTCTTCTTCGCCCATCACCATGCGGAAGAGGGTGGTTTTGCCGGCACCATTGGGTCCGACGAGGCCGACCTTTTCGCCCGGATTTAATTGGAACGAGGCTTCGACGAAGATGAGCTGTTTGCCGTACTGCTTATTGATGTTGGAGAAGGAAATCATCGACTACACCACGCTAGCAGACGGGACCGTAGATGCCTACTCCGGGATCACGAAACGAACCGGAGAGTCATTGATTCCATGACACTTAAGGTTTCCGCGATGACCGGGCTGAATAGCCCGACCATCCGCTGATACCAGCATGACATGCGCTTGCAAGTATTGGTTGAGGTTTTGCTGGGCGTCGTTTATTTAAGTGTTGTGTTTACAGATGATTGAAGGAAAATCATCAAGTTTCGATTTGATCGGATCGCGGTTACGGCGCAACACCATTGACGGTCCGCGTGACCGGGGCCAACCCACCGAACGAGAAGCTGAAGGTATTGGCTCGGGCGGTGGGAGCGAGGCGGAAGCGGAGGGCGCGGACATTGCTGAACGGGACTCCTGGCAAAAGCTCAATCGCTGCGCCGGTGGAGGCGGTGCCGGCGAAGCGGAGGGAGGCGTCGGTGGTGATCGGGTAGCCGGTTTCGTCGACGATGCGGACGTAAACGGTGAGCGCGGTTCCGGGACGCGCCGACGCGCCCGGAGGGTTGAGGACGAGCACTTCGCGGGGAATCAGCGACGGAGCGGCGTACCAGTAGGGGGTAAGGACTGAGGTGGAGGTACCCTCGACGAGGATCTGGCCCTGGTACTCGCCACGGGGCAACCGGGCGGTCCAGAAGGAATAGAGGGTTTTGGTTTGGCCCGGATTGAGGGTCAGGCTGAAGGTGTCTTGGGGTTCCAGGGCGGAGGGGACGTCGGCGAATTGGAGCGGCGGAGCGGAGTCGTAGGGAATGGACCGGATCTTGAAGGTGTCGGCGGTCTTGCCGATGTTGGTGATGGCGAACTGGTCGATGTGGCCGGAGAGTGCGCCGGCCATGGTGCCGTTGCCGAGGCCGAAGGTTAGGGAAGTGGGGTAGACGGTGACCGTGTTGCGGAGGGCCGCTTCGAGATTGAGGAGGCCGGAACCGGTTTGCTGGACGGGTTCAAGGATGGGCCCGCCGTTGCGGAAAAGCGGGGTTGCGCCATTGATGAGGAGTGAGTTGTATTGGTCAACAGTGAGGCCGGGTCGGGCGGCGCGGAGGACCGCGGCGGCTCCGGCGACGATCGGCGAGGCGAAACTGGTGCCGCTGATCGACAGATAGCCGTCCTTCGAGTAGCTCTCGCCTTCGGCGTCGACACTTTGGGTGGCCGTGTAGATGTCGGAGCCGGTGGCGGTGAGATCCGGCTTGATGCGAAAGTCCGAGGTGGGGCCTTTGCTGGAGAAAGGGCTGAGCGCGCGGGGGTCGGAACTGAAGGCGACTCGCTTGAAGGGCATGGCGACGAGGAGGTTCGGTTTCATGGCGACGGCGCTTTTGATGGCGACGCCGTCGCCGTAGCTGACCAGAGCGGTTGGCAAGGTGGCAGCGCCGACGGCGGGAGAGAAACCTTCCGGCCGGGCGGCGTCGGTATACATCAGCGCGGCGATGGCGCCACCGGCTTTCGCGTGATTGGCTTTCTCTTCAAAGGTGCAGACCCCTCGCAGAATGAGAACGATTTTGCCAGTGGCGGCGCCCTCTTCCAAGGGCGAGCAGAGAAACCCCGTGGGATCGACGGACTGGGCGTCGAAGACCGTGCCGGAGAGGCCGGAGGTGGGCGTGGGCCCGGTGCCAGCGAAGGCGCGGTAAGTGACGCCGTCGGCGATGACGTTGTCGCCGAAGATACGATCATTGAGCGCGGATCCGACGGCAAGGACCGAGGCCTGGTTGGCGACATCGGATAGAGAATTTAGGCCAGGGCCAGCGTTGCCGGCGGCGACGACGGCCATGACGCCGAAGGTCTTCAGGCGATCGAAGGCCACGCCTGGCAGGAAATCCGGCCCGGTTTCAAACTGAAACAGGCTGCCGAAGCTGAGGTTGATGATGTCCATGCCGTCGGCCAGGGCATCGTCCATGGCCTTGAGAATGACGTCGTCGGCCGCTGCGCCCTCATTCAAAGGCGAAACCTTGTAGGCGCCGATCCAGGCCTTGGGCGCGACGCCGGTGATGGTGGCCAGCGGACCGTTGTTGCGAACGCCGGCGGCGCACATCGCGACGGCGGTACCGTGGCCGTCGCGGTCGCGCGCGTCGTCGGGTTCGTCGAGCTCATAGATGTCTTCATAGCTGCGGGCGACGATGATTTTGGGGGAGGTAAAGGTCAGGTTTCTGGCGGAGGAGGCCAGGGGGAAGCCGGCGGGGAATCTGAGGCTGGGGTCTCGGAAGCCGGGGTGGTCGGGCGAGATGCCGGTATCGAGAATGCCGATCTTGATGCCGGCACCCGCCTTATCCTCTCCGCCGGCCAGGGTCCAGGCGGTGGGGACGCGATGAAGGCCGAGGGCGCGATCCATCGACTTCTTCATGAGATGGACGGGATAGACTTTCTTCACGCCAGGAATCGCGGCAAGCGCCGCAGGGTCGACGTCAGGGCCTTTGACGATGAGGGCGTTCATGAGGCTGTCCACAGAAGAGACGACTTTGCCGCGCCGGGTTTCGACGGCGCTCTTGATGCGGGCCTGCTCCGAGAGAATGGCCTGGTGACGGTCAACCAGCGCGGCGCGGCCCTTGGCGCGGACGGCGGCGCCGAGGGGCGCCTCGGAAAGTTCGACGACGTAGCGGCCTGGTACGACCTGCGCGGCGGCCAGTGCGACTCCCAAAAGAGTTACCGCAAGTATCTTTACGAAATGGTTCATGAATGCTCCCAAGCTCCTAGATTATGCGGAGCCGTTGGCCCTGGGGTGGATCCCCCGCAAAATAGCAGTCGTTCCTCCCGCCTTTTCTCACCTAAACTAAGGGAAACGAAGCAGTAATGATTCAGTTTCAATCCTGGTGGCCCATTTTTCGTCAGACGGTACGTGCCTGGAACCTGCATGATGCTCCCAGGTTGGGCGCGGCGTTGGCTTTTTATACGATTCTGTCGCTGGCGCCCCTAGTGATTTTAGTGGTGGCGGTGGCAGCGATGGTGTTCGGGCCGTCGCTGGCGCAGGACCAGATTCTGAATCAGGTGCGCGAGATGATCGGTTCGAGGGGTGCGGAAGCAGTGAAGGCGACCATCGATCACGCGCGCGAGCCGACCTCTGGTCTGCTGGCTTCAGCGGTGGGCATTCTGACGCTGTTTTTCGGCGCTTCCGGAGTGTTTCTGGAATTGCGTTCGGCGCTCAATTTGATCTGGGAAGTGACGCCACCCGAGGACGAGGGCATCCTCGATCTGGTGAAGCAGCGATTCTTCTCGTTCGGGATGATCCTGGCGATCGGCTTTTTGTTGCTGGTTTCGCTGGTGCTCAGCGCGGCGCTTGCGGCCGCGGGCAAGTTTTTTGGCGACTTACTGCCGATGCCGGAGGAGGTGCTGAGCACCATGAACTTCCTGGTCTCTTTCGCGGCGATCGGCGTTCTCTTTGGGCTGATTTTTCGCTATGTGCCGGATAAGCGGATTCCCTGGCGCGGGATTTGGATGGGCGCGGTGGTGACGGCGTTTCTGTTTTCGATAGGCAAGTCGCTGATTGGCCTGTATCTGGGCAAGGCGAGCGTGGGATCAGCGTATGGAGCGGCGGGTTCAGTGATTGTGGTGATCGTTTGGGTTTACTACTCTTCGATGATCTTCTTCTTCGGAGCCGAGTTCACGCACGCGCTCGCGCAATGGCAGGCGGCCCGCGAGACCAAGTAGAAGGCTAGCGCTTCGTTTCGAGGGCTTCGAGCAAGAGGGCGGAGCCGGTACGGACGCCGATATCGAGGGCGTCTTCGTCGATGTCGAATTCGGCGGTGTGGATCCCGGCGCCGAAGCCTTTCTTCTCATTCCGCACGCCGAGCCAGAACATGGCGCCGGGCGCCTGCCGGAGGAAATAGGAGAAGTCCTCGGCGCCCATGACGGGTTTGGCTTCGAGGACATTGGCTTGGCCAATGACGCGTTTCAATACGGGCACGGCGAAGGCCACGGACTTGGCGTCGTTGATGGTGGGCGGATAGGTATTGGTGGACCAGCCGAGTTCAAAGTCTGACCCAAAGGCCGAGGTGCAGCCGGTGAGCGTTTGCCGCATCATGGTGCGAATGCTTTCGCGTACCGCTTCATTGTAGGTGCGGATGGTGCCGGTGACCTTGACGGTGTCGGCGATGATGTTGTGGCGGTCTCCCCCGTTGATGGTGCCGATGGAGAGCACGGTGGGCTGTGATGTATCGATGCGGCGGGAGTGAATGGTTTGGAGAGCCATGATGCACTGGGCCGCGGTGACGACGGCATCGTTGCCGAGTTGCGGCGTGGAGCCGTGCGCTTTTTTGCCTTTGAAGGTGACGCTGAAGGTGTCCGCCGAGGCCAGAAAGGGTCCGGCGGCGTAAGCGATGGTGCCGGCTTCGAAGTCGCCGGAGACGTGAAAGGCGTAGATCGCTTGCGGTTTGGGATTGGAGAACGCGCCCTCTTTCAGCATCAGGAGCGCGCCGCCGGCTTCGTCACCGGGCGGCCCTTCTTCCGCGGGCTGAAAGAGGAAGACAATGGTGCCGGCGATCTCTTCGCGCATACCGGCGAGGGTTTCGGCGATGCCGAGGCCGACGGTGATGTGGGCATCGTGTCCGCAGGCGTGCTTGACGCCGGCGTTTTTCGATTTGTAGGGGACATCGAGGATTTCGTTGATGGGCAGGGCATCAATGTCGGCGCGCCAGGCGACGACCGGCCCGGGCTTTTTCCCTTTCAGAATGGCGACGACGCCGTTGAGGGCTACCGGATAGCGCACTTCGTCAAGCTTCAGGGCGCGGAGACGGGCGGCGATTTCGCGGCCGGTGCGGGCTTCGCGGTTAGAGAGCTCGGGGTGCATGTGGAAGTCCCGCCGGCACTCGACGAGCTTGGGGTGGAGTGCTTTCACCGCCTGGGCGATCCGCGTATCGCGGGTGGTTTGGCCAAGCAGGGGTAAGCAGGCGAGCAGCAGGAGCGGGAAACGCATCCCGTTATTGTGGAGGCTAATGGGCGCGGGGCACAAGCCGGGCTTCGAGGAGGTCGATTTCGCGCTCGATCTCGCGCATGGCTTCGTCGCCGATTTTCTGTTCGCGGCGGAGGGTGATCACGGCAGTGCGCTCGACGCGGGCAAGGTCCCACCAGAGGCGCTGTTCGGCGAGAGAGATGAATTCGCTGGGGTTTTCGGGGTCGTCGTCGCCTGTTTCCATGCTGAGTTCCTCGCGCAGTCCGCTAAGACGGTCCTCGTAGTAGCCGCGGACGCGTTGCACGGCGACTGCGGGAAGCTGGCCTTGCTGTTCGAACTCACCGATGCGTTCAATGACGCGCTCAATGGCATGAATGCGGGCGACGAGGGTCTCTTCTTCGCTGGAGCGGTCGGCTTCGAGCTTCAGCAGGCGGATGAGCGGACGGAGGCTGAAGCCCTGTAGGAGCAGGGTGACGAGGATGACGATGAAGGTGAGGAAGAGGATCAGGCTGCGGTAGGGGAAGGGCAATCCGCCGGCGGTTTCGAGGGGCAGCGAAAGCGCGGCGGCGAGGCTGACGACGCCGCGAAGGCCGGTCCAGCCGATGACGAGGAGGCCTTTGTTGAGGGGGGCCTGCTCCTCCATGGGGCATTTCGACAGGACGCGGGGGATGTAGGCGGCGGGAAAGACCCACAGGAGGCGCACAACGATAACGGTGAGGCTGACGATCGCCGCCCACCAGGCGAGCATTCCTGGGGGATAGCCCTGCAACTCTTCCATGACGGTGGGCAGTTGGAGGCCGATCAGGATGAAGATGAGGGCATTGATGACGAAGATGATGCTTTGCCACACGGCTACTGCGCGGATGCGCATCGTGGAACTGAAAAGGCCGGGGGCGAACCAGCCGAGCATCATGCCGGCGGCGACGGTGGCCAGTACGCCGGAGGCATGGACTTTCTCGGCGAGAAAGTAACTCGAGTAACTGACGGCGAGCGTGGAAAGGATTTCGACTTCGGGTTCGCGGATGTACGGGAAGAGTTTGACGTAGAGCCAGCCGATGGCAATGCCGATGGCGATGCCACCGAAGGTGACCCAGGCGAGGGTGAGGGAAGCATTCGAGGCCGAGAAGGTACCGGTGACGATGGCAGCGACGGAGAAACGGTAAAGAACAAGGGCGGAGGCATCGTTCACCAGGCTTTCGCCTTCAAGGATCTGGACAATGCGGCGGGGAAGTCGCAGACCGCGCATAACGGAGGTGGCGGCGGCGGCGTCAGGCGGCGAGATGATCGCGCCGAGAGTGAGCCCAGCGACCCAGCTCATGCCGGGGATCATCCAGGCGCAGATGGCGGCGACGGCGAGGGTGGTGGCGGTGACGAGGCCGAAGGCGAGCAGGAGGATGGGACGGCGGAAGCGCCAGAAGTCGCGCCAGGAGGTGAAGTAGGCAGCCTCACCGAGGATGGGCGGCAGGAAGATGAAGAAGACGATTTCGGGGTCGAGGTGGACGACAGGCAGACCGGGGATGAGGCTGAGGGCGAGTCCGCCGACCACGAGGGCGAGGGGGTAGGGGAGGTCGAGACGCTTGGCAACCGCGGCGATGAACATGGCCGCAATCATGAGCGCGAAGAACTGCTCGACGGCGTTCATGGAATTTGGATCCAGGGCTGAGGACGGTCACCGCCGCGCTGTTCGAGGATGATGGGCTTGGTTTCCACCAGACAGTCGGGTAGGGGTTTGACGGCGTAGTAGTTGAGGCCGTAGCGCCAGCGGCGTTCCATGTTGCCCATGCAGATTTCGCTGCGCCGGGGAGCGATGCCACGCCAGAGAGGCCTGGCGGAGACCTGTTGTTCCAGGCGGGGGAAGGCTTCGCGCTTCAGATAAGCGATGCCGGCGATGGAACCGATGGCGAGGAGGCCAACAGCGGCGGCGCGGGAGGTCGCGTACTCGTGGCGGAAGACGAGGCCGGCGCCGACGACGCCGAGTGCGAGATAGCGCCAGGGAAGCTGGGAGAGGTCGGCGTGGCTGAGTCCATCGGCGAGGGCGATGGGCAGCACTTCGGCGACGAGCGGCACGAGGCCCAACAGGAAGGCGCCGGCGATGAGGGCGACGTAGGCTTTTTCGACTTCGGCGAGGGCGAGCCCAATGAGGATGGCGGCGGCGGGAAGCAGGGGGAGCAGGTAGCCGGGAAGTTTGTTGGTGGAGAGCGAGAAGAACAGCAGTGTCCAGAGGAGCCAGGCGGCGACGAACTGGCGGCGAGGGTCGCGCAGTGAGTCGCGGCGCAGGGTGAGGAAGAGCGCGGGAGACCAGGGGAATAGCGCGGCGATCAGCACGGGGACATAGAACCAGAACGGTTGGACGTGCTTGAGGGCGTCGTCGGCGAAGCGGGAGAAGTGATGACGGACGATGAAGACGTCGATGAAGATCCAGCCATTGGCGGCGTAGCAGGCGGCGTACCAGGGCAGGGCAATGAGGGCGGCCGCGAGAACGGGTTTCCAAAGCTCGTTGCGTCGATGGCGGGCAAACCAGAGGGCCGGCAGGGCGAGGACCAGCGGTACGAGTCCTTTGGCGAGGACGGCGAGGCCGAGGCAAGCTCCGGCGAGCCAAAGCAACGGGGACTCGCCACCGGAGAGCCATTCCAGGAAGAGCAGCATGGCGGCGCCAAAGCAGACGGCGAGGGGCAGGTCAGTGACGGCGAAATGCGAGTAGGCCACCCATCCTGCCGAGGTGGCGAGGACGGTGGTAGCGAAGCGGGCGGGGAGTTCGCCGAAGAGTTGGCGGACGCGCAGATAGAAGAAGAAGGCGAAGGCGAGGCTGAGGAGCGCGACGGGTGCGCGCGCGGCGAGTTCGCCGGGCAAGCCGACCTTGGTACCGATCGCGATCATCCAGTAGAGCAGGGCCGGTTTCTCGAACCATTCGTTACCCCAGAGGCGCGGCGTGATCCAGTCGCCGGACAGGGCCATCTCGCGGCCGATGGAGGCGTAGCGAGGCTCGTCGGGGTCGATCATGCCGACGCCGGTGAGCGCGTGGAAATAGAGTGCGTAGAGCACCGGCAAGGCGAGCAGGCCGACCAGGATGGAGCGAAAGCGAGTGGGCAAACCATCAGTATACCGATGCCCCCTTCGCTATACTGCGATTGATGTTAGCGGCAATCTTCCTGGTGATGCTGGCGATCGACTGTCCTTGCGATCCCGCGCAGCCCGCGTCCATGGCGCTGCGGCAATGCAGTTTGTGCAGTGAGGCGGAGAAGCAGGCGGCGGACGTGAAGGTGTTTTTCTTGAAGGACATCAATCCACGGAAGCCGAATCGCTGGCTGGCGTTGCCGCGGGCGCATGGGTCGACGGTGCACCATCTGCATGAAATGAGCCTGGCGGCTCGCACGGAACTTTGGACGGCGGCAATCGCAAAATCAAAGGAACTGTTCGGCGAGGCGTGGGGCGTGGCGTACAACGGCGAGCAGGTACGCACGCAATGCCACACGCACATTCACCTGGGAAGGTTCAATCCGCTAGCCGAGCAGGCGAAGGGAGTGTTGATCGTGAACGACCCGCGCGAGATTCCGGCGCCGCCCGGCGCAGGGATCTGGATTCACCCGGTGGGCGGTAAACTGCACGTTCACGCGGGTGAGCAGACGGTGGAGACCGTGCTGGTGCGCTGACTCCTTTACACTAATGAAGATGTCCCCCTCGCGATTGTGGTTGGTTCTCCTGCTTTTGTTCGCGTTGCCTCCGGCCGGAGCACAGCGCAGTCTGCATGGTACGGCCGAAATCAAGCTGGCTCTTGAACGCCTGAATGTGTTGGGCAGCGTGCTGATGATCGCGGCGCATCCCGATGACGAGAACACGGCGTTGCTGGCTTATCTGGCGCGCGGCAAAAAATACCGGACAGCCTATCTCTCTTTGACGCGCGGCGAAGGCGGACAGAATCTGATTGGCGCCGAGCAGGGCGACGAGATCGGGATCATTCGCACGCAGGAATTGCTGGCCGCGCGCAAGATCGATGGCGCTGAGCAGTTCTTTTCGCGCGCCGTAGACTTTGGCTTTTCCAAGACGGCGGACGAGACCCTGGCGAAGTGGGGCCGCGATGAGGTGCTGGGGGATGCGGTCTGGACGATCCGCCGCTTTCGGCCGGACATTATCATCACGCGATTTTCCGGGACGCCGCGCGATGGCCACGGGCATCATCAGGCTTCGGCGATTTTGGGCAAAGAAGGATTCAGCGTGGCCGCCGATCCGAAGCGTTTTCCAGAGCAATTAAAGCTGGTGCAGCCCTGGCAGGCGAAGCGGGTGATGTTCAACCTGTTCAGCTTCCGCCAGCAGGATGAGGCGGAGAATGCCAAGATTCCGAACAAAGTGGAGATCGATACGGGCGAGTTCGATCCGGTGCTGGGCTTCTCGTTCAATGAGATCGCCGGCGCCAGCCGCAGCCAGCATAAGAGCCAAGGCATGGGTTCGGCGGAGCGTAAGGGCGCGAGCAAGAATTCGTTGATTACGATCGGGGGCGAACCAGCGAAGCAGGATCTGTTTGAGGGCATCGACACGACGTGGAACCGGGTGCCGAACGGGGCGCCGATCGGGGCGATTCTGCGCCGCGCGGCGGAGACGTTCCGTGCCGAGAATCCTGCGTTGACGGTTCCGCTGTTGTTGGAAGCTCGCCAGTTGATGGTGGCGAATCCGGACACTTGGGCAGCGCGTAAGCTGGTGGAACTCGACGAGGCGGTGGCCCTGTGCGCCGGTCTTTATGTAGATCTGCTGTCTGACCGGGAACAGGTGACGCCGGGCGCAACGATCAAAGTGACGGCGAACGCGATTGTTCGTTCCAAACTGGACGTCCAGTGGAAGAGCGTGACGTTCGATCGGCCGGGCTTGAATCTGCCGAAGTTTGCCGGGGGAAAGCTGCCTTATAACCAGAATCTGGCGCACGGGGGCGAATGGACTTTGGACGCGGCTACGCCGCTGAGTCAGCCCTATTGGATGGTGCGGCCGAAGAGCTCGGGCGGTGGATTGTACACCGTACCCGACGCGGCGAAGGTGGGGCAGCCGGAGAACGATCCGGTGTTGATGGCGAAGTTCACGTTTAGCGTGAAGGGGATTGATTTCGCGGTGGAGCGGCCGGTGCGGTATCGCTTCGTCGATCGGGCCGAGGGTGAACTAACGCGGACTGTAATTGTGGTGCCACCGGTGGCGTTGCGAGTTACTGATGCGGTGGTGTTGTTCCCTGACGCGCAGCCCAGGAAGGTGACGGTGGAGGTTCGGGCCAATGTGGCGAAGTCGGCCGGCAAGCTGAGCCTGACGTTGCCGGCGGGTTGGACGAGCATGCCCGCGTCAGCGGACTTCGCGCTGGCTGGGCGCGGGGAGCAGGCCACCGTTAGTTTTCTGGTGAAGCCGCCAGTGGCCGATGCGAGGCTGACGGTGAAGGCGATCGCGACGATTGACGGCGCCGAAACCAGTTCCGGTATGGAAACGGTACGTTATCCGCATTTTGCCCCGCAGAATCTGTTTCCCACGGCGTCAGCGGTGTTCTTGCGGACGAAGGTGAAGAGCACAGCCAAACGGGTGGGCTACATTATGGGCGCGGGCGATGCGGTACCTTCGGCGATCCGGCAACTCGGCGCCGAAGTGACTTTGTTGGGCGAAGGCCAATTGGCGACGGCGGCGCTGCAAGGTTATGACGCGATTGTGGTGGGAATTCGCGCTTACAACGGGCGGGCCGATTTGCGAGCCAATCATGGCCGGTTGATGGAATATGTCAAGGCGGGCGGCACCGTGGTGGTGCAGTATAACGTGAGTGAGCAATTCGGCTTCGGCGCCTCACGCGGCGACTTAGCCCGGATCGGTCCCTATCCGATGACAATTGGCCGGGACCGGGTGACGGTGGAAGAAGCGCCGATCGAAATGCCGAATCCGGCGGATTCACTGCTGAATATGCCGAATAAGATTGCCGAAACAGACTTTGCGGGTTGGGTGCAGGAACGTGGACTGTATTTTCCATCGGAGTGGGATCCGCAGTATACGAGTCTTTTTGCGAGCCATGATCCAGGCGAACCGTTGTCCAAAGGGGCAACTTTGGTGGCCCGCTACGGAAAGGGCACTTACATTTACTCGCCCATGGCTTGGTTTCGCCAACTCCCCGCTGGCGTGCCCGGCGCGTATCGCATCTTTGCGAACTTCTTGAGCGCCCGCGGGGCAGGAGCGAAGTAACTTGCCGAATCAACAGGACGAACCACCTCCGTTTTTGGGTAGTTGGAAGCGGGTCTATCAGGCGATCGGGATCTACCTGGTGACGGTGATCGTTCTGTTCTGGGTGTTTAAGCGGAGCTTTACTCCGTGAAGACACTGGATTGGGTCGTTTTATTCTCGACGCTCACGGCCATTATCAGTTACGGTCTTTACCGGGCACGGGGTCAACAGACCACGAGCCAGTACTTACTGGCCGGACGCACGATGCCCTGGTATGCGATGGCGTTGTCGATTATGGCGACGCAGGCTTCGGCGATCACTTTTATCTCGACGACAGGGCAAGCCTATGTCGATGGGATGCGGTTCGTCCAGTATTACTTTGGCTTGCCGCTGGCGATGATTCTGATTTCGGTGACGGCGGTACCGCTGTTTCACCGGGCCAACGTTTATACGGCCTACGAGTTCCTGGAGAAGCGGTTCGATGCCCGGGTGCGGGCGTTGGTAAGTTGCGTGTTTCTGATTCAGCGCGGGTTGGGCGTGGGTATGGCCTTGTATGCGCCAGCGGTGGTTCTGACGGTAATTCTGGGTTGGAGCGAGCAGTGGACCATCTTGCTGATGGGTTGCGTGGCGATTCTTTATACCGTATTGGGTGGGATCAAGGCCGTAACCTGGACTGATTTTCAGCAGATGCTGGTGATGACGGTCGGGATGATTATCGCCTTCGGTACGGCGATCTCGCTGCTGCCGCCCGGGGTTGGATTTACGGACGCGTTGCGGGTGGCTGGTGCGGCGGGCAAGGTGAATCCTGTTACGTTTAACTTCGACTTGAATGATCGTTATAACCTGTTTAGCGGCTTGATTGGCGGCATGTTTCTGGCGCTGGCGTACTTTGGTTGTGACCAAAGCCAGGTGCAGCGTTACTTGACGGGTAAGTCGATTACTCAGAGCCGTCTGAGTTTACTGTTTAATGCCGTGGCCAAAATCCCGATGCAGTTCTTTATATTGCTGACAGGCGTCATGGTTTTTGCCTTCTATACGTTTCAGGCTCCGCCGGTGCTGTTTCATGCTGAGAAGTTAACGGCCTTGCAGGGGACACCCGGTTTTTCGCGTATTGAGAGCGAATACAAGGAGAAGTGGCAGGCGCGCCGTCTGGCGGCGGAGCAGATGCTGGCGGCGGAGACTCCGGAGACGGTGGAGCGCTACCGCGAGGCCCACCGCGAGGCCGAGGCGGTGAGACGGGAAGCGCTGACGGCGGCGAAGGCGACGGACACGAATTACATCTTCCTTTCATTTGTGACCCAGTACCTTCCCGCGGGCGTGGTGGGTTTGGTGATGGCGGTGATCTTTGGGGCGGCGATGTCTGTCATTGCCGGAGAGATTAACTCGCTGGCCACGGTCAGCGTGATTGACCTTTATCAGCGTTTCCTGAAGCCTCAGGCGAGTGACAGCCACATGATGTGGGCTTCGCGTTTGCTGACCTTATTTTGGGGACTTTATGCCGTAGGTACGGCCCAACTGGGCAAGACCTTCAACTTATCGCTGATTGAGGCGGTGAATTTACTCGGTTCGTTGTTCTATGGCGGTTTGTTGGGCGTGTTTGTCCTGGCGTTCTATGTGAAGCATGTTACGGCGGGTCCGGCGTTTTGGGGCGTCATCTGCGGCGAGATCGCAATCTTTGCCGCGGCACGGTACACGGACATTGCGTTTCTGTGGTGGAATGTGATCGGCTGCGTGGTGGTGATCGTCAGCGCGATTATCCTGCAGGCATTTCGCGGGCGTCAGCCGGCGACCTCATAAGGAACGCAGATCGACGCCAGGGTGCGGCGGCCGGCCTTTTGGGCTGCCTTGAGCAGACGCAGGAAGACCTGGCCCGTGATGAAGGCATCGCCCCCGGCGGTGTGGCGATCGTGCGGCAGGATGCCAAACATGTCGCAGAGACCATCGAGCGAAAAGCCTTGGGCCATTTCCCGGCCCGCAAAGGCGCCGTCGTCGTTCAGGTGGAGAGCGAGGTCCATGGTGTCGAGCGACTGATTGCGGAGAGTCTTGCCGAAGTGCCGTTCGAGAGCGCAGTTGAGGGCCTCAATGTCGTGGCCGATGTGGTGCCCGACGATGACGCCGTCGCGGAGGTAATCCAGAAACATTTCGACCCCTTCTCGTTCGGAGAGGCCTTCGCGGGCTTCGTCGCGGGTAATGCCGTGCACCGTGACCGATGAGTTGTTATAGGCGAGTTGCAGCATCACTTCGAAGACATCGTCGAGGCGAATCTCTCCGTCCTGCACGGCGACGGCGCCGATGGTGATCAACCGGTCGCGGCGGGGATCGAGGCCGGTGGTCTCGCTATCGAGCACGACGAAGCGAACCTGGGCCACGGGTGCGTCCGATGGCCAGGTGGAGGTGAATTGGGCCAGGTAGTTCTCGATGATCATGTGCGGGGGATAAACGTTTCGCTGGTGAATTCGAGCAGCCGCTGAATGGAGGCAAACGCCGTTTTGAGGAGACGCGAGTCGTACCGGCCGAGCTTGGCGGGATCGATTTGCGGGCCGCCGGCGAGGGTCTTGTGGTAGAGCGCGATGCGGAAGGCTTCGGCGGACTCGGTAAAGATGTGCGCGTGGGCGGGGAGGTCGTGAGCGGCGGCGGCAAGGCGTTCCAAAGTGTTGGTGACGGTGAGGCGCCGGCCGGCGAGAGCAAAGACGCGGGCGGCGTCGGCGATGGGGGTGAGCGCGGCAACCGAGACGTCGAAGGCCGGCTGCTGGCCGCCATCGAGATCGAGCACCAGGCCGCCGAAGAAGGTGAGGGGCGGCAGGTTGCTGAGCGAGTCGTTGGCGAGGAGCGGAATCAGAAGGTCGTGGCGGTCGAGTTCCGCGGCGATGTGGGCGTGAAGTTTAGCGAGAATGGCCTCGTTTCCGGTGAAGGGGCGGAGATCGAAGAACTCGCGGCGGGCGTAGAGGTCATGCTCGAGAGGCCGGCTGATGGTGCTGGTGAAATAGGTCTCCCAAGCGGAAAGGGGCATACAGGGATGGCTACCTTCCGGCCACAAATCCTGTGTTTGTTCGAGGCCGAAGGCGTTGAGCCAACTAGCGGTCTCACCGTTCAACGCGGTGAAGTAGAGGCCGGTGTCCGGAGGGCAGGCTACGTCGGAATCGTCGTAGACCGCGGCGATCCGTGGCCAGAGAGGCCGCACCAGGTCGCAGCGGGCGGCGGCGCCGAACATGAGCCAGCAGGCTGGGAGCGCGGGACGGTCAAACGCGGCGAGGTCCGACTCGGCAAGGCGGATCGAGGCGTCGGCCAGGGCCGCGACGACGGCAGTGCCGATGCGAGCGCAGTCGTCAATGTCCGGGGCGTGGGCCAAGCCGTCGAGGACGAGTTGGCGAGCCAGGTTGAGCAGCGGAATCATCTCGGCCGCGGATTGGGCTGAGCGAATCTCGCGAAGCAAGCGCGCCGGGTTGCGATGGCAGAAAAGAGCCAGATCATCGGCGGAGAGTGTTGCTTCACCGATGGCGAGGTGCTCGGTGCCGGCGTCCAGCATGTTTCGAATGGCGGATCGCGTGGTGAGGGGGAAGGTGGTGCCGAAGCGGGCGCGCAGGAAGCTTTCCGGAGGGGGCGGGGAATCGAGCCACGAGGTGCGGCCGAAGCCGGCGGTTTCGGCGAGCGAGAAGTGCGCGCTGAGATAGCGCCGCAGATCCTCGTAGCGGGCGAGCAGGCCTTCGAAGAGAGTGGCGTCCACGGCATAAAGGATGACGTCAGTGGCGGTGCGGGCGGATTGGCGATAGACGGGCGAGCCTGCAAATCGTTCGAGGCCGAGCAGGTCGCCGGCGCCCACGACATCGCGCAGCCGGCCGTTCTCAAGGATCTCGACACGGCCCTGCTGAATCACCCAGACCAGGGGCCCGGCGGAGTCGCCCTCGTCATAGATCGATTCCTCCGACTCGTGAAATTTGACGCGTCCGCTGCCGGCCAAAGCGAGCAGATCGTCGGTGGCCAGGACATCGAAGGGTGCGTGAGATTTAAGGAAATCGGCGACGCGGTGCCGGATGACAGAGGTTTTCATGGGCGGAGAACAGGATCCTTTCCAGCACCCTGATCGACATGGCACGGCGGCTGGCCTCCGTAGAGGATACAACACGATTGCAAGGTGGAGCGACCGTGCCGATATGTTTTGCCGTGATCCTTCCGTTGGACCCGGTGACCGGATTGGCCACGCGGCAGGGGGCGGAAGAGGCGATCGCTGACCGTTTGCAACGAGACCGGGAAGGGGCGAGTTTGGCGTTGTTTGTCGTCCATCGGATTCAGCAGGTGAATGCCCGCTACGGGCACTCGGTGGGGGACAAGATGCTGAAGACTTTTCTACAACACATTGCGATCAGCTTGCGGCCGGAGGATCAGCTTTTCCGTTGGAGCGGACCGGCATTGCTGGCGCTGGTAGAGCGTGATGACCCGCTGGACGCGGTGGTGATTGAGATGAGACGCATTGCCGCCTATAAGCTCGACCAGGAAATGGAGATTCGCGATCGCAGCGTGATGGTGCCGCTGTCGGCGTCAGTCTGCCTGATTCCGTTGACTCGAAGTACCGATGTGGCAGGCGTGAGCGCCGAACTGGACCACTACGCCGAGCACCATTTGCAGCGCTAGTCGATAATGGCGGCGGTGGCGGCGTTCTGGAACTCGGGGCGGAGGTTCAGGTGCGCATATGGCAGGAGTTGGATCATCATGATGCCGACCATTTGCTCCTTGGGGTCGTTCCAGAAGAATGTGCCGTAAGCCCCGCCCCAGCCATAACTCCCGTTCGAACCCAGGAGGGCGCTTTCTCCGGTGTGTTCACGCACGCGGAAGCCAAGCCCGAAGCGGTAGCCTTGCAGAGTCTCCTGCCACATTGGAATTCGGCCGATATGATTGGCCGTCATCAGCTCCACGGTTTTCCTGCTCACCAATCGCTTGCCGTCGAGGATGCCGCCGTTTAAGAGCATCTGGCAGAAGCGCAGGTAATCTTCCGCGGTGCCGGCTAAGCCGCCCGCACCCATGTAGAATTTGCCGCCGCGGGTGGCGGGTCCCGTGGCGGTAAGTTTGGCGAGGGTGCCGTCCTTTTTCTCGTAGGCGCTGGCGAGACGGGGCAGTTGGCTGTCGGGAAGGTAGAAGTGGGTGTCGTTCATGCCGAGCGGCTGAAAGATGCGTTCGCGGAAGAACTGATCGAGCGATTGGCCGGAGAGCACTTCGACGAGGCGCCCAAGGACGTCGGTGGCGGGGCCATACTCCCAGGCAGTGCCGGGCTGGAAGTTCAGGGGAAGCTTGGCGAGCGCCTGAACGTATTCGGCCATGGAGCTCTCGGGTTTGCGGAACGGGGCGAGGCTCCTGGATAGCTCGAGGGTCGGTCCGCCGGTGCCGCTGGCGAGTCCGGCGGTGTGGGTAAGGAGATGACGAATGGTGATCTCGCGTTCGGCGGGTACGGTGCGGAAACCGCCTGTGGCGCGCTCGTTTGGCGCGTTGGCGACGGCGACACGCGGATTCTTGAACTCGGGCAGGAACTTGGAAACCGGATCGTTGAGCAGGAAGCGCCCCTCTTCGTGCAGCATCATAACGGCGAGGCTGGTGACGGGTTTGGTCATGGAGGCGAGGCGGAAGATGGCGTCCGTCTTGAGCGGCTGTCGGGTTTCGAGATCCATGACGCCCTGAGCCTCAAGGTGGGCGACGCGGCCCTTGCGTGCGATGAGGGTGACGGCGCCGGCGATCTCGCGGCCGTCGATGTATCGCTGCATAAGGGCGCGAACGCGCTGCAGCCGCTGGGCGGAGATACCGACTTCTTCGGGTGCGGCTTTCGGGAGCGTAGCGCCGAGCAGGGGCAGTGTGAGGCAAACGGCAATCATGGCGTGCGACATAGCCACCACATCATATGCGTTTTATCCAGCCGTTGTTCCGGGAATGGAACAACTCGAAAAATAATGGAGAATTTTGGCGGACAGAATCGACTGTTGAGTATGAGGTATTCGCTGTCGTTTCCCACTCATGGCGCCGGTGGCGCGTCGATGCGCGGTTTGGTCGATTGGTTGCTGCAGCGGCCAGGCTACCGGCTGGACGCGGAATGCCAAGCCCTTGCCGCACGTGCCATCCAGGAGGTGTGTCTGGATCGCGGGTGGCACTTGATGTCCATTCGCACGGGCGAGATGGAGGTGGCGGTGGTGGTGGATGGCGAAACTCAGCCGGAGCGAATGATTCACGAATTCAAGTTGGCGGCGAGCCGGACTCTCGCCGTGGTGGACGGCGGGGGCCCGTCCCGTAAGCGCTTTGATCGGCGCGCGCGCATCGAGGAGGTCCAGGTGAACGAGAACGGGAGGGGGGCGGCGGCCGGCGGCTGAAGGGCCCGCCAAGATGGAAACCGTTCTGTGATAAAGTTGAAACGCTTTGGTGGAGCCTTTTAGTCGGGGTTCCGCGCGTTCGTTTTTTAACAGACCCACGGAGGTTGTAACTATGCAGACTCGGTTGTTTGCCTTTTTTTCTGTCTGCCTATTGCTTGTCGGCTCACTTGCCGCCCAGACCTTAGGTGACGTTTCCGGTGAAGTTCGCGATGCCACAGGGGCCCAGATTCCTGGAGTGAAGGTGATGATCACCAACGCTGCCACTGGCGGCACACGTGAGACGGTCACTAATGACTCTGGAGTTTACTCCTTTCCCGCTTTGACACCCGGCGCGTATACGCTCCGGGCGGAAAAGCAAGGCTTCAAGTCCGCAGCCAGCACGTCGTTTGACTTGCAGGTGCAGCAAAGCGCCCGCCTCGATCTTTCACTCGAAGTCGGCTCAACTAGTGATTCGGTGGAAGTGAATGCTTCCGGCGCGATCCTACAGACGGAGAATGCCACGGTCGGTACGGTGGTCGAGCAGAAGCGCATTGTTGAGCTTCCGCTCAATGGCCGCAATTACCTTTCGTTGGCCGCGCTTTCGCCCAACGTCAGCTTTGGTTTTCCATCCGCCGGGCAGGCCGATGGACGCCAGGGTGGTGATCGCGCCAACCAGAATATCTCGGTGGCCGGTCAACGAAACAACTTCAACCGGTTCACGCTGGACGGAGTCGAGAACACCGATCCGAACTTCAACACCTATGTGATCTTCCCGTCGGCGGAGGCGCTGCAGGAGTTCAAGGTGCAGACCGGCGTTTACCCGGCCGAGTTCGGCCGTGGAGCGACACAGATTAACGTGTCCACCCGCGGTGGCGGCAACGCCTACCATGGTTCCCTTTTCGAGTTCCTGCGGAATGAGAAGATGGACGCTCGCAACTACCGATTTACAGGTCCGGATCGGGTAAAGGATCCTTTCAAGTGGAACCAGTACGGCTTCATGCTCAGTGGTCCAGTCACGATTCCGAAGCTCTTCAATGGGAAGAACCGTTTGTTCTTCATGTCGAACTACGAGTGGTTCCGCCAACGCCGGAACGTCGTCGGCCAATACACGTTGCCTACCGCTGCGAATTTCGGAGGCAACTTCAATTCGGCCGTTGGCGGTAATCAGGTGTTCGACCCGCGGACGCGTAGCGCCGACGGCACTGTCGCTCAACCCTTCCCGAATAACACGATCCCCACCTCGCGGTTCGACGCCACCTCGCAGAAACTGCTGGCCTTCTACCCGCGGCCCAACAACGAAGCCGCCGGGCTCAACAACAATCACGTCATCGCCCTGGGCCGTCCCATCAACAAAGACCAGTTCATTCAACGTTTCGACTTTGTCGAGTCCTCGAAGTCGAATTGGTTCGGACGCTATTCGCGTTCGGACGAGAATCAGCTCGTCGGCAGCCTGTTCCAGAACGGCGAAGCGGTCATTACCGATGCGAGCCAATGGACCTTTACGAATAGCCGAGTGTTGACCAATACGCTCGTTAACGAGTTCCGTTTTGGTTTAACCAAGTTTTACAATACGACGGGTCCGGAACTGGCTTTCACCCGCGACGTGGTGAGTGAACTCGCCATCCCTGGTCTCAATGGCGGTCCGCCAGTGCAGTGGGGCATTCCAGCTGTTTCTATCACCGCTTACAGCGGCTTCGGCAACTCGTCGGAAGGACCTTACGAAAACAACAACCGCGCCTTCCAGATCATCGACAACATCAGTTGGATCCGCGGTAGGCACACCTTTAAGTTCGGCGGTGAGATTCGGCGCGATGATTACAATCAGGTGGGTAACCAGTTCGCCCGCGCTCAGTTTACCTTCGATCGCAACGCGACTCGCAATCCCCAGGTGAATGGTACCGGCAACGCTTTTGCCGACCTGCTCATCGGCCAGGTGTTTCAGGCCGAAGCGGCGGTGCAGATTGCCCAGGCCCAATTCCGTGCCACCGGCTTCGCGTTCTACGTGGACGACACGTGGCGCGTCAGTTCAAAGATGACCTTGAATCTCGGTCTGCGCTATGAGAATTCGCCACCGTGGGAAGACCAGACGGGAACCTTGTTCAACGCTATCGTGCCGAACGACATCCGGCCCACCAACCCGCTTTCGGCGGTCGTTACCGATCAGAGCCTGCACCCCTACTTCCTGCGGCAGGGCGCTTCGCGGCAGAATTGCTACGAAGGGATCAATTTGCGCTGGACCGCGGGGCCGTTGTTCCCGCAGGTTCCGATCCAGGTTCGTTGCGACGGTTCGCTGGGCAATCGCCTGGTCGGTCGCGACAACAACGATTGGGCGCCGCGCATCGGCCTGAGCTATCAGCTCAGTTCGAAGACTGTGCTGCGCATGGGCGTGGGAGCGTTCTATTCCCAAGACACCGGCAATCCGCGCTTCGATATGGCGCGCAACCTTGCCGGACGTCTGCGGGACAATTCCAGCCAGACAA
>JALHNI010000110.1 GCA_022843605.1 Bryobacter sp. | reverse complement strand
TTACGGGCGGGTACTTTCGCGGCTTGGCCGTCTCACCGGCCGCAGGACGTCTGATTGAGCTTGACGACGACCGTCCCGGTGCGGCGCCGGTGGCCGTGATCAGTTTCGCGGCCAGCCAACAGCGCTTTGGCACACCGGCGAATGCGCTGGGACAACCGGTGCTGGTCGACAACGTGCCCTTTACGGTGATCGGCGTGACGCCGCCGGAGTTCTTCGGCGTGGATCCAGCTATGGCTCCGGACCTCTATCTGCCGTTGCGCGCGAATGTGCTTCTGGATGGCGCAGAAGCGGCGCGTGGGTATAGTGACGCGAACTTTTATTGGATCGAAATGATGGGCCGGCTACGTCCCGGCGTCAGCCGGGCGCAAGCGCAGGCCGCGTTGGCTCCGCGCTTCCACCGATGGGTGGCCTCCACGGCGACCACCGCCGGTGAGCGCGCCAACCTGCCCGCGTTGCTGCTGAATCCCGGTGCGGAGGGACTGGGCAGCTTGAGGCGCGAGTATTCGAAACCGCTGTACGTGCTGCTGGCGATGGTGGGCTTGATTCTGGCGATTACGTGCGCGAATATCGCGAATCTGCTGCTGGCTCGGGCGGCGGCGCGGCGGCGCGAAATGGCGGTCCGGTTGAGCCTGGGCGCGGGACGGTTTCGCGTGGTGCGGCAATTGCTCACCGAGAGCGTAATGCTAGCGGCGCTCGGCGGGGCCCTGGGCGTTGTGTTTGCGCTCTGGGGCATGCGGGCGCTGACGTTGCTGTTCTCCAAGGGGCAGGAAAACTTTACGCTGCGCGCGGAACTGAACTGGTCCGTCCTGGGCGTCACCGCGGCGCTCTCCGTCTTATGCGGCCTGTTCTTCGGCCTCGCGCCCGCGCTTCAGGCGACGCGGCCAGACGTGCTGCCCGCGCTCAAGAACGGACATGGGCGCGGGGGGCACGGCCGCGGGCAGCAAGTGCTGGTGGTCGCGCAGATTGCGATGTCGTTTCTGATTCTGGCCGCTGCGGGCCTGTTTGTCCGGACCCTCAACCAACTGCACTCCGTCCAACTGGGATACGCGCGCGAGAACATCCTGTTGTTTTCGGTGAATGCGCACCAGGCCGGGCATCGCGATCCGGAGATCGCCACGTTTTATGCCGATCTGCAGCAGCGTTTCGAGGCGATCCCCGGCGTGAGCAGCGCGACACTGTCGCACGCCTCGATCATCAGCAGCAGCCGGGCGGGGAAGACCTACCGGGGCACGATCAAGAACGGCCCGGTGACGATCAACGGCGCCCGCGTCCTGGTGGCCGGGCCACGTTTCCTGACGACGATGCAGATTCCCCTGCTCGCCGGAAGGGAAATTGACGGCCGCGACCAACCAGGCTCCACGCCGGTCGCCGTGATCACCGAGCGGCTGGCGCGTACCTACTTTGGGAACGAGAATCCGCTGGGCCGGCGCCTTTCGTTCGTGGACGCCCAGCGCGAGGTGGAGATTGTCGGCGTGTCGGCGAATCTGCGGCATGGCAGCTTGAAGGAGCAGAGCTCCATGACGGTGTTCGTTCCGATGAGCCAGTCTTCTCCCGAAGGAGTAACTTACGCGCTTCGCGGCGAGGGTGATCCTTTGAGCTATGTCCCAAGCGTGCGGGAGATCGTGGGGAAGGCGGATGGCCGCATCCCGGTCACCAATATGGTGACTCAGGCGGGGGAAATCGACCGGTCGATCAACCGGGAACTGACGTTCGCGAGGCTCTGCACGGGTTTCGCGTTGCTGGCGCTGTTGACGGCGTGCGTGGGGCTCTACGGAACGATGTCCTACAACGTGGCGCGGCAGGTGGGGGAGATCGGCATTCGGATGGCGCTGGGGGCGCAGCGCGGCACGGTGGTCTGGATGGTGCTGCGGCGGGTTCTGCTGCTGGCGGCGCTGGGGCTCGCGATCAGCGTGCCGGCGGCGTTGGGGACGTTCCGGCTGGTGAAGTCGTTACTGTTCCAGACGCAGCCCAATGATCCGGCAACGCTGGCGCTGGCCGGGGCGGTCCTGCTGCTTGCGGCAATCGTCGCCGGCTACGGGCCAGCCCGCCGCGCGTCGCGGATTGATCCGCTGGTCGCGTTGCGGCAGGAGTAGGGTGAGTCGCTGCTCTTGGGGACTGCCACCCTCTCAGATTAACCCTGGTGCCGTATGGTCGACCCTAATTGACCCTCCCACCATGTGCCCTGGCACCAATGCTGCCCGAGTGGGATGAGCAGTTCCGCGAGGAATTCGACGACCGGGAATTGGTTGAACCCTACTCGGGATCAGCTATCGCGCAGTCGCAGTGAAGGGCACCAAGATCCAGTTGGATGGCAGCAGTTCGCTCGGCCGTCGTCACAGGTGTCCTATATTGTGTACATCTAGGTACACAGGAGTACAGCGTCATGGAGCCAGTCAAGGTTGGTATTCGCGAATTCCGCGAAAAGCTCGCGACATACGTGCTGGAGAGCGACACCCCCGTCGCCATTACACGCCATGGCGATACCGTGGGATACTTCATCCCTGTTCGACGCAAGCGCACAGATGAAGATCGCGCGGCGTTGAAGAAGGCGGCGGCGCAATTGGATGTTCTGTTGGCGGCTAAAGGTATCACCGAAGAAGAAGTGGTCGCGGACTTCAAGCGCTGGCGGGCAAGCAAGAGCCGATGAGGGACCCGCAAGGGGCTTGTCCTGGACGCGAACATTCTGATCCGGGCCGTGATGGGGCGGAGGGTGCGCTTCCTGCTCGAAGCATTCGAGGACACCACGGACTTTTACGCTCCGGATGGTTTGCTTCACTGATGCCGGCAAGTACATTCTCAGCTCGCTTGCCGACCGCGGCGAAGATCCGGAAGTCGGCTCGTCGGTGCTTGAGCAGATCCGGCTACTTGTTACCCCCGTCGATCATGTTCATTACCAAGATTGGGAGCAACTCGCGCGAGAGCGTGTAGCGGTGCGCGATGCCGACGACTGGCCGGTGGCCGCGGTGGCGCTACTGCTGGATGTTCCGATCTGGACTGAGGACCAAGACTTCTTCGGAAGCGGAATTGCCACGTGGACCACGGATCGTGTGGAGGTGTATCTGAAGAACGAATCGCTGCCACCCCCTAAACGCAGCTAAACCACGGGGGCATCATGCCAGTTCGCGTAACATTCATTCTGTAAATGCCAATGGGCAGGTCCTGGATGCCGGGCGGAGGCGGGCTACGGCGGCGAAATCTCCATGCGAAAGCTCGCCGCCATGGCTACGGAAACGGGCCAGAGGTTCGGGGTCAGTCGGTGGGCGTCTGCTACACTCACGGCACAGATGAGTTTTCGATGGTCCCTTCTCTCCACCAGCCTGGTGATGGTTGCCTTACCGTCATGGGCCCAGGATCGCCCGATCCAACCTTGCCCGGTAACCCAGGCAACCGTCAAGAATGGGGCACGGCCGGACCCGGAGTTGCTCAAGAAGCTGGTGCGCTGCAGTAAGGGCGAGAAAGCCGCGGAGAAGGGCTATGACGGCGCCGTGACCGTGGACGTAGCCGCTTTGCAAATCGGCGAAGCCCGCAAATGGAGCCCGTTGCGCGATACCGGGAACGGGAAGCTCGACACGATGGTGTATCCCACCAAGGTGACTTATTCGGTGCGCACGCACTACAAGACGCGCATCGCAGCCGAAGACAATGCCATTCGCGTCCTGAACTTCTATGTCAATGCGTTTGGAGAATGGCAGTCCGGATCGGAAGAGCCCGTGAAGAGCGCCGAAGTGAAGAGTATCCCGCGCTAGCGTGGAAAGATGACTGACACCGAGACTCTGATCGTTCAGGCCTACGCGGCCTTCAATCGCCGGCAAATCGACGAGGCCCTCGCGCTGATGAGCGAGATCGTAAGCTGGCCCAAGGCTTCCGAAGGCGGACGGGTAGTCGGGAAGGAAGAGATTCGGGCCTACTGGACCCGTCAATGGAAGGAGTTCGATCCTCACGTGGAGCCGCTCGAGATCATCGAGCAGGAAGGTGGCACGGTCGAGGTGCGGGTTCACCAGTTGGTGAAGAGCCTGGGGGGCGAAGTGCTTTTCGATGGTGAGGTTTGGCACATCTACGCGATCGTGAACGGCCTGATTGAAGGCATGAGCCTCAAGGATTCAACGGCGTCGACAGCTTTCTCCCGGACAATTCCAGAGTAAGCGGCTACGGCTGCGCAGGCTGAAAGCTAAGCAGCGTGAGCGATCCGCTCGTATCGAGGCGGACAGTGGCCGAGCCCTCGGCGCCGTTATAGACGTAGAGGGTCTCCTCGCCGGTCTGCGATC
Organism: Bryobacter sp.; assembly: GCA_022843605.1. GTDB lineage: Bacteria > Acidobacteriota > Terriglobia > Bryobacterales > Bryobacteraceae > JALHNI01. The sequence goes on along the minus strand of JALHNI010000110.1, from coordinate 19,766 downwards.
CCACGACGGCCGAAGGCAGAGGTGTTTGCAGGAGAGAGTTTGTGCCTGGTTCAGGCAGCCAGCGACGGACCGCGCCACGTCGCCCGTCGTTGGACCCCGCAGCTTCGCACCTACATCAAGAAGCATGCTAAAGTCCAACGGTTAAGAATGCCTGTGCGCAACGCATTGACCAAGCATGCCTTCGACGTTTGCGTCGCGGTGCTGATTCTTACCGGTTGCCTGGTCATGTTCGCTACACAGGAGGTGAGTCCCTACACGGCGGACGGCTGGTATGAGTCACAAGAGCGAATCTTTGCGCGCGAACCCGGTGGCGACAACCATACTCCGGTGGGCGTACCGGCAATTTTGTACGCCACGCTGCGCATCGCGGTAAAGGCCGCGGGTGGAGGCATGCGCGGAGAGTTCTACGCGGCGTCGCTGGCGCACAACCTGCTGCTGGCGGGCAGTGCGCTCCTGCTTTACGCGACACACCGCCTGCTCGGACTGCCGCGGTTGGGCGCCCTGGCGAGCTTAGGTCTGGTTTTGCTGGTGCAGTCCACGTTCGTGACTCAGGGCTGCTGGTCAGAGAACACGTCGCTGCCCCTCAACGCCGCGACGATCTTTCTGCTGATGCTGCTGGCGACGCAACCGGCGCTTTCCTCACGCGCCGTGGCACAACTGAGTGCGGCAACCGGAGTAATGCTCGGCTTCAGCGTCATTACCCGGATGATCCCCCTGCTGCTGTTGCCGGCGATGGTATGGTTCGTTTGGCGCCTGCGCGGCCGCGCCCGGGCCCAGCGATTCGGGATGATTGCCGCCGCAGTGGTCGCGGCCATGCTTGTCACCGCGGCAGCCGCCAATCATTATCGTTACGGCCGCTTCGAACTGGCCAACTCCACGGGGCGTCACCTGTGGAGCGGGATGCGGGAGATCTCCGAACCGATGCTGCGGGAATCGGGCGCCTATCAGAATTGGAAACTCCGCGAGCCGGATCTGCCAGGCAAGCCCTGGTGGTTTATCCAGACGGTACCCCAAGGCCAAGCTTTGGACGTCGCCCTGCGCGAGATGATTCTCCCCGGCCTCGCCCGCCATCCGATCCTCTTTCTCGACTATGGTCTGCGGCGGGTCTGGGGCTGCTACCACCGTGGGCTTGGCCAATTCGGCTATGTCCCGCTGGCTACCAATCCGCTACAGTCCCCAGCCCTCCTCCCGGCCCCGGTTGTTCCCTGGGACGGTTACCGAGACCTCCTTCATCGGCTGGGAGGATTCGCGGATCGCTGGTTCTGGCTTCTGTATCTGGGCATTGTCTTGTCGGGCACGGTGAGAATGAGCTTCCGGCGTACTGACGCCACTTGGCGGACGCTCTGGCTGTTTCTCGCCACCGGCTACTTTCTGCCGACCGCAGTGACATGGATCATTGAACAGCCGGAACCACGCTACGCGATTCCTTACCTGTCCACGTTGGCACTATTGGCTTCCTTGTCGGTCGCCTCGGGGCCGGTCGGCCCTCGGCGAGATTGAGTTATAGCAGATGCTGCAAGCGGTGAAACGGTCGCGCCGCCCCCCGTTTTCCCAGCGCTAATTGATCTTCAATTGCTGAATCTGCCCGCGCAATTCGAGAACAAATAACTCGCTCGTCGCCTCGTCGAAGACCATACTGACAGGCGTGATAAACGTGCCGGCCACCGTCGGCTCCGGGGTATCGAAGCGCAAGAGCCTGCCAGGAGGCGCCGGATTCGCACTCTGATTGGTGCTGAACTCCAACACGAAGAACTGTGGCCGGGCTTCGCCTGGCCGGGTGCGCACCAGGACGTCCGTCGCGGAATTGAGCCCAAAGATGAAGGGATCGGCGACGCCCGTTTCCGGATTCACAATCAATACGCGGCCGTTGCCGCGAACAAAGGGGAACCCGCTGAGAAAGCTGACAAGCACGGAATCTCCGTAGATCCGCACGCCGGTGGGGACTGAATCCACCATCGGCGGGCCTACCGGCGTCGGATTCGCGAGCGGACCAAATCGCGTTAGTCTCCGCCAGCGGCCCGTCGACGTATCGATCCGCAACAGGCAGTTTTGTGAGGCATCGGTGAGATAGAGGTTGCGGCCATCCTCCGTCAGCGACAAGCCCCAGGGGTTCGAGAACTTGTAGATGGCGGTGGGATGCGGCTCCGCCATCGGAAAGCGCGTCAGCAGCGAGATCCGCGCCGTGGCGCCCGCGTCTGCGAGTTCCACCTCACCGCCATCGTTGAGCGCCAGTTGGTGCTGCGGGGTCAAGCGGAAGGTTCCCCCGATGGTGTCCACGTCGGCGCTGAAGCGGATTTCGAGCAACGATGAGAAGATCGGCGAGGAAGCCCCCTGCGGATTCAGGGTCGATGTGCCGGGAGCCGTCCCCGTGCGCTCCGTATCTCCCGGACCGATCGTCAGGTACAGTGTCCGTTCTCGGAGGACCATCGCGGCAGGACCGCTGCCGCCGGCCAAAGTCACTTCGGTGCCGGAGGGCAGTCCCTCAATGAGACTCCGCCGCACTCCGGCCCGGCTCACAAACGATACCCGCCCTGCGTTCGGGCTTGTGCTGGTCTCCGTCACCAGGAAATTGCCTCGGGGCGTCAAGACGAGTTTCACCGGAGACTGGAGCCCCGTCACCAGTGTTTGCGGTTGGCTCCACAACGGCACCGCGAGAAACAGGAAAGCGATCAGGTACTTGGTCGACATGCCACGAACTCTAGCCCGGAACCGGCTGCCGGTACCATGGAGTTTAACTGGAGTTTGCCTCAGCCCGGAAACGATTGAGCCGAGTGGGATTACATCGCAAGCTCAGCTCTGCTAGACTCAGGGCCTCACTCTTTTATGGGCAGCCAGCCGAAGCCAGCGCATAAGATTCTGTTCGGTCCTTTCGAGTTCGAACAGCTCTCGGGCGATCTGCGAAAGTTTGGCAATCGCATCCGTCTGCAAGGCAAGCCGCTGCAGATTCTCTCGATTCTGCTGGAACAGCCAGGCCAGGTGCGCAGCCGCCACGAGTTGCAGCAGCACCTCTGGCAGGGCACCACGTTCGTCGATTTTGAGCAAGGTCTTAACACCGCCGTCAACAAACTGCGTCAAGCGCTGGGAGATTCGGCGGACCAGCCGCGGTACGTCGAAACAGTTCCCGGCAAGGGATATCGCTTCATCGCGCCTCTCCAGCCGTCTTCGGTCAAGCCGGTCATCGAGATGGCGCCTCTGCCCGTCCTTCGGCCCGACACCCGGCGACTTGTGCCAAAGCCGCCGGAGCGGCGAAAGCCTATGGGAGCGGTGGTCGCCGGTGTGGCCCTGCTGGTGGCCGGGGCAGGGTACTGGCTCGCCACCCATCGCCCGGAGCCAGCCGCATTGGCGAAACCTGCCCGGTTCGCGGTGGTACCGCCCGCGGGATTCGCACTCGAGAGCGCCGCGAGCCGGCAGTCGTTCGAGTTGTCGCCCGATGGAACGCAACTTGCGTTCACCGCCATGGATACCAGCGGATCGTTCAGCGCGTTCGTACGGGACTTCAACTCGCTCCAGCCAAGGCTGCTTTCTGGCAGCGAAGGAGTCCATACGCTTTTCTGGGCCCCCGACAGCCGGTCGCTGTTCCTGACGGTGAAGGGCAAAGTCCAGCGGGCGCCCCTGGAAGGGGAGGCTCGAGTTGTGCTGGGCGACTCGCCAGGGTTCCTTTTTTCCGGGGCTTGGCTCAGTCCCCAGAGGCTGTTGCTCGGTAGCAGCTTGGCGAGCTATTCGATTTCTCCCTCCGGCGGCCCCTTGGAAACATTGCAGGGGTTGTATCGCTGGCCAGAGGTGTTACCCGATGGCGAACACGTTCTGTACGTCGTTGCCGACACCGCGCACAACCGGCATCGAGCGAAGGTGGCCCGCCTCAACGATCCGGGCTCAGCCAAGGATTTGATCGAGACCGACTCACGAGTGCTGTACACCGCCTCGCTGGCGAACCGCGACACCGGATTCCTTATGTATGTCCGGGCCGGCAATCTATTGGCCCAGCCCTTCGATCCCCGCTCGCTGCGCGTGATGGGAGAAGCCATACCAGTCGTCAACAAGATCTACACCTTCCGATCTACCGGCGGGGCGGACTTTTCGGTTTCGAACACTGGTGCTCTTGCCTATCAAAGCTTCGCCAGCCGGTCGCAACTTGTTTGGGTAGATCGCGAAGGCCGGCAAGTTGGGTCGGCCGGACCCGCCAACGTGAATCTTATGTCCGGCCGCCTTTCCCCCGACGGGCGCAAGCTGGCGACGGCCATGTACGACATCGAGCGAGGGGCTCAGAATCTGTGGATTGTTGACCTCGAAAGCAATGCGTCACGCGAATTGACCCTGGAACCGGGCATCCGGGACGCTCCGGTTTGGTCGCCGGATTCGAAGACGCTCGGGTACTTAACCGCAATTGCCGGCAGGCAACCCTCCGTCAGCATCCGGGGAGTGGGAGAAGGTGATGCCGAGGAAACACTGGGTCCTGCCGGATTCCAGATGCCCAGCGACTGGTCTCCTGACGGCCGTTTCATCGTTTTCGCAAACACCGGAATTGCCCGGATTTCGAGCGAACTGCAGAGCGACGTGTGGGTGTTCGATTTGGCCCACAACCGCAAAATGATCCCGGTGCTTAACACGCGCTTTCATGAGGCCAATGCCGCGTTCTCACCGGACGGAAAGTGGCTGACGTTTACCTCGAATGAATCCGGGCGGCCCGAGGTCTACATCCAGGCGTTCGAAGCAACGGGGACTCCCCGGGTGACTGGTGAGCGCCACCTGGTGACGCGCGCCGGAGCCCAGGCGCTGCGTTGGCGCCGCGACGGAAAGGAGCTGTTTTATCTCGGATTTGACGGTCGTGTGTACGCAGTTCCTGTCAAACTCTCACCCAAGCCTGAGTTCGGTCCGGCTGCTGCACTGTTCAGCATTTCCCTCGAAGCGAGATCCGCGGTCCATTCGGTTCGAGGCTTCGATGTATCGCGTGATGGTCAGCGATTCCTGATCCCGGTAACGACCGCACTGGAAGGTCCGTCGCTGGTGGTGATGCAGAACTGGGAAGCGGCGCTGCCGCAAAACGGGTCGAAGCCGACGCGCTGAAGTGGCTCGGGCGCCATTCAATGCGGACCCGGCCATCCCTAACGCTCAGCGGTCCCACGATTGTGCTGGGGAGATGCCTCGACGGAGAGGCGCCCGCGCGGTGCTTTCACTGAATTTTGGGATTCCAGTCTACGGTGATCGCGGAGGGATCCCCTTCCGTCACCCGATACCCCCTCGTCTATCTGCCATGCATTTGGGCCCAAGTCCGTCACTTGTGCTCTAATCAAACGTTGGAAACCGCAAAATCGATCCCGGTCCTGCTCTGGATCACCGTGCTGGTTGTGGCCGGGTATCTGCGCTGGAACGTTTTGGGCGAACCCCAGTTTTGGTATGACGAGTCCATCACCGCCTTGCGCGTGAGCGGGCACACGGAGCGAGAGGTCCTGACATTTGCCGAGTCACGGGGCGTCCTACCGCTCGGAACCTATCGGCGTTTTACGCAGTATGATCCGGCCCGGGGCGTTGGGGATGTGGTCAGTAGTCTGACGGCGGAAGACCCGCAACATACTCCTCTCTATTACGTCATGGCCCATTACTGGATGCGTATCTTCGGCAGTGAGCCGAGTGCAGCTAGAGGCTTGGCTGTCCTCTTTTCGTTACTCGCGTTGCCCGCCACTTTTTGGCTCGGCCGGGAGGTCTTCCTCCACACGGGGACGTTCTCCTCCTCGTGGCCCGTGTGGATCACGGTGCTGGTGAGCGCGCTTTCGCCGTACAACATCTCCTTTGGCCGGGAGGACCGCGAGTACTCTCTTTGGATGCTGAGTTTGGTTCTTCTCACGGCCGCGTTCATGCGCGCCCTGCGGCTGCGGAGGCGACTGGATTGGGCGATCTTCGCTGCTTCGCTTTGCTTGGCCGCCTATGCCCACATGTTGACTTGGCTGGTTTGCCTGGGCCTTGCCGGCTACTTACTGCTCCGTCATGCCAAGGAATGGCGCGTCGTGGGCCGTGATTTCGCATTGGCTATACTTTTCGCCGGACTGCTCTTCGTTCCCTGGGCTATGGTCTTGTTGGCGCATCGCGCCGCAGCCCAGGACAACTTGTCATGGGTACAAAGCCAATCCGCCGGAGAGCCGTTCGCCTTCACTCGTTGCCTTGCGCCTCACTTTGTTACGGGCCAGTTTGCCCTGTGGGGTGTTTGGGCGCAACGAACAGAACAGACTTACACCGCGGTGATGGCAGCCATTGCCAGCTATCTTCCCTATGGCGTTCTGGCCGGCCTTGCCTTGCTCTATCCCCGCTCAAGAAACGGCGCGCTTACCCTAATCTCGATGCTGTTTTGCTCAACGGCAATCCCTTTCTTCGCGGCTGACTTCTGGAGCGGAGGCGTTTTGGGTTACGTCTACCGCTATTCCGCGCCGGCGGCGCTTGCTTGGATTCTTGCGCTGAGCTTTCTGCTGGGCTGCCTGGTGGAGTGGGAAGGGCCTGGCAGAGTGTTCACTGCCGGGCTGGTCCTAACCGTCCTGGCGTTCATGGGATTTTCCGCCAAACTTGAAAATCTGGAGCGCTACCCGCTCCCAAAGAGTCCGAGCGACCATGGCAGCGTAGCCGGCTATCTCAACCTGAACCCTGGGATCACGCTGCTCAGCGACGAGCATGTGGGATCCATTTTGAGTTTGAACTTCCAGGTTCGTCCGGATTTACCGGTACGGCTACGACCTCGTTGCGCCAGTTGCCGTCGCCCTGGCCAACCAGACTTCGAGGTACCTCCTTTCGATTTCACCAGCAAGCCCATCTACTATCGATCCTGGTTCAATCTAAGCAACGAGGTGATTTCCAGATTTCAGGGCGATCTCGCCAACGACAGAGCCGGTGACCCGCGTTACCATAGTCGATCGGTGGAGGATCCGGAAGCTGAGTTCTATCTCTTTTCTTTGTCTTCCCGGTAGGTCAGATCTCTGATGTCTCATCCCACTGATCGGATCGGCCCTCTGGAACTAGCCGTCGTCATTCCGACTTTTCGGGAAAGGGCCAACATCGAGCCAATGCTCGAGTTACTCGAATCAGCCTTGACGAAGATCCGTTATGAAGTCATCTTCGTCGATGACGATTCTCCCGACGGAACGGCGGAACGAGTGCGGGAACTCGCACAGGCTGACCCGCGAATCCGGCTGTTGCGGCGCATCGGGCGGCGGGGTCTCTCTTCGGCATGCCTTGAAGGAATGCTGGCCACCACGGCCCCCTACATCGCCGTCATCGACGCAGATATGCAGCACGACGGGCGGATTCTTCCCCTGATGTTGCAGAAACTTATCGACGAGAAGCTGGATATTGTGATTGGCACGCGTAATGCACCCGGGGGCAGCATGGGCGAATTTTCCCCCGCCCGTGTGCGTTTGAGTCAGTTCGGGCGGCGACTGAGCAATTGGGTGACAAAGACTGAGTTGAGCGACCCCATGAGCGGATTTTTTGTCCTCGATCAACGCTGGTTGGAAACGACGGTTCACCTGACGTCAGCGGTGGGGTTTAAGGTCCTGATTGATTTAATCGCGAGTTCGCCAAGGCCTGTCCGCGTTGGTGAAGTCCCCTACACTTTTGGCGCCCGAAGATTCGGAGAAAGTAAGCTCGATGTGTTGGTGGTTTTGGAATATCTGCACTTACTGCTGGATAAGTTAATTGGCAGAATCATCCCGATCCGATTTCTGCTCTTTAGTATGGTGGGGGCCGTCGGAGTTGCGGTGGCGTTGGGTTTGTTTTTCGTACTCCATGAACTTCTGGCGATCGCCTACGAACCGGCCTTCTTCACCATGCTGTTTACGGTGATGAGCCTCAATTTCTTCTTCAACAACATTACGACCTATCGCGACCGACGCTTGAAGGGCGCCGCTGCCTGGTGGGGATGGCTGAGCTTCATGTTCGCGTGTAGCGCGGGCGCCTATTTGAACTTTCTGGTAGTCCAACAGACTCGCAGCCTGGGTATCCGTTGGTATCTCGGTGTCGCGCTGGGTCTGTGTGTAGGCGCTGTCTGGAACTACGGCGTCACCAGCATCATGACCTGGCGGCACGGCCATTGGGCCAGCGCACGACGCACGGACCGGATGCTTTCCCGCGAGCCACAGTGTTAGGGCAACGTCGATTAGGAAGCCGCAGCGGTTCCCGAGTGTCCGGCACCGGCGGCGAGACTCGGTGATCGCAAGTATTTGGCTTGTTCAGTGGGCCGATTCCGGGGGGATGCGCAGTTATACTAAGCCGGTGATGGCCTCTGTGTACCTGCTGTGCTTCGCTCTGGCGGCATCGGTAGTTTTTCCACTGGTGAGGGTGTGGGCGGCACCGCGGTTTCACCGGATGTTTCCCCGCATGAGCGTGAACTTTGCGGTGGCGACGCTGGGGTACTGGGTGGGCCTGGGGGCGATTGGTTGGAGGTTCCCGGCGGTGCTGCCCTGGGCAGCGGCGGCCAGCGGAGCGGGGTGGGTGTGGCTGTGGTGGCGGTCGCGCGATGGGTATGGACGGAGCCGCCGTTTGCCTCCGGGATCGCTCGCGCCGCTGCCAATCGAACCTTGGCTCGACCGGTTTCACTACACCAAACTGGGGCGGCGCTATGGCTCGATCTACAAGACCAGCCACTTCTTCCACCCGATGATCTGCATCATGAACCTCGACTCGGGACTGCGCCTGTTGAAGGAGCACGACGACCGGAGGATTCGCTCGCCCAAGGTGATGGCGGACCGGTTCTTGCCTTGCGGCTTTCTGCGCGGGATGGACCCAGAGAACCATTCCACCTACCGTCGGCTGGTGCAGTCGCTGATTACGCCGCAGGTGCTGGCGGCGTGGGAGCCGACAATCGCCGTCGACTTACGCCCACTGCTTGAGGAGTTGAGTACGCATCGCGACGGCGTGTCGGCGCGGCCGGCGTGGGGAGAACTGCTGGCCAGATCGTTTGCGCGGCTCTTTTTCGGCATCGCGCCGGGCACGCCGGAGTATGTGCAACTGCGAGCCGGATTCGCCACGATCAAGAAGGTGAGCGATCGCCGGATTGCGGTGCGGTGGCTGCCGAGCGAACGCTATACGCAGCGGACGCTTAGCGAATTGACCGCGCTCCTCGCACGGCAGACCGCGCCAGGGTCCCTGCTAGCGGAGTTGCGCCGTCAGCCGGAGTTTGCCGGCGACGCACAGGCGCTGCGACTGCTGTTGTTCATCGCCTACCTCTCGGCGAGCGATGTGGAGGGCTATCTGCAGTGGCTGCTGAAGACGCTGTGCGACTACCCGGCGGCCGGTTTGCGGCTGAGGGCGGAACTCGATGGGGGCGTGGCGCAGACGGAGCCGGATGCGTTCGCCCGGATGTTCGCGCTTGAAACGTTGCGGCGGAATCAGGTGGAGCATCTTTACCGCCGGGTGCTCGAGGAGTTTGAGTGGGAGGGTTACCGGTTTCCGAAAGGATGGCTGGTGCGGATTTGCCTGGCGGAAGCGCATCGCGATGAAACGGTGTTCGCGGAGGCTGGCGGGTTCTGCCCGGAGCGGTTCCGTGAGACGCCGCCGCAGAATCAATTTCTGCCGTTTGGGGCTTATCAGCGATCCTGCCCGGGCGATAAGATTACGCACGTGGTGTCGCGCGTGTTTCTGGACACGCTGACGCGGGAATGGGACTGGAGGCAGGTAGGTTCGGCACAAGAGGACTACCATGCTTGGCACTGGACGCCCGGTGCCAATTTTCGGGTGGTGTTGACGAAGCGCGCCAGTGCCGCGCAAGCGTTGGGCGGTATGAGCCACAGTTGAGCGATGCACTGAGCCGGGATCCGCGGGTGAGCGTCGTGATCGCGCACTACAACGGCAAGGACTACCTGCCGGAGACGCTGCGGTCGTTGGAGGCGCAGACTTTCTGCGATTGGGAAGCGATCGTGGTGGACGATGGTTCGTCGTCGGAACATCCGGTGACACTCGAAGGGTGTCGCTGGGAGAGGGTCCGCGTCTTGCGGCAGGAGCGTCAGGGAGCGGGAGCGGCGACCCAACGGGGCATTGACGCGGCGCGGGGCGAGTTTGTCGCGTTTCTCGATCAGGACGATCTGTTTGCGCCGGGAAAGCTGGAGGCGGATGTCCGCCTATTGGAGGCCGATTCCGGGCTCGATTTGGCGTTCTGTGGCTATCAGTTAATCGACGAGGGAGGACGCCGGATCGGCGGGAAGCACTTGCCCAGGGCGGAGCGGTTTAGCTTTTTTGACCTGTTACGTGACTACCGGATTGGACCCAGCGCGACGGTAACGGTGCGAAAGGCAGCCCTGGTGGCGGCGGGTCCCGTGGATGAGCGGTTGCGACGGTACTACGATGTGGAGCTCTATCTGCGCGTGGCGGCGAGGCGGGCGAACAACGTCGGCGCGACGGACGAGGTGTTGGTGTGGTATCGACGGCATCCGGGGCAGCTGTCGGCGGATCTAGGGGAGATGGAGGAGGAGTGGGAGCGGGTGCTGGCGGGGCTGGGGTCTGGTGGAGGGGCAGAGTCGGCGGCTTTTGCCCTGGCGCGTTCGAACATGCAGCGCTACTTCGCGTTTCTAGCGTACGAGCAGGGGCAGTTCGGCGCCGGAGTGAAACATATGCATTCCGCATTTCGGTATGCGCCGGGTGCGGCGCTGGGCGATCTTCGGAATTACCTGGTGACGGCCGGATGTCTGGGCGGGCTCGTGCTTCCCCACGAGGTGCGGCGATGGGCGGAGCGTCTGGCGGGAGTTGGGCCGCTTTCGGCTTGATGGGCGGGAAGCAACGCGCTAATCTCGCACACTACCTTAAAGGGTGGCGGAGCGAGGACCAGCTACCTGTCGGAGTAGAGTATAAAATTGCGTCTTTCGGACTTGGCGCGAAATTTGGGACGTTCGAAACGCGCTTTCCCGGCTATCTTAGCGTGGGCCCCCGCACCCGACTTGGAGCGCCGGGCACAAGACATCGGCGTGTGATGCTGACCGCCGTTTAGGAGAATTGGTGTAGGAAAGCGATATCCTCTTGGATACTTATGCTTGTTCTAGTCTTTCTTTTGGTCACCGCCGCGGCGTTTCCGGAGTCGATTTCCGTAGAAGCCGAATCGTTCGTCTCCCAGGAACGGACCACCGTTCGTAAGTGGGAGCAAAAGTCCGGACTGGGGGCCAGCGGTGGGGTCTACCTGCAGGCTCTTCCGGATACTCGGCTCACCCACGATGACAAACTCATTTCGGGCGAGAATTTCAGCGACAAACCCGGTCTCATGGCCGTTGTTTCCTATCGAGTTAAGTTTCCGAAAGCAGGCCGTTACTACATCTGGGTTCGCGCCTACTCCTCTGGACCCGAAGACAATGGCATTCATGTTGGACTGAACGGCGAGTGGCCCGCAAGTGGACAGCGAATGCAGTGGTGCGAAGGTAAGAGTAAGTGGACCTGGGCCAGCAAGCAGCGAACTGCCGCGAACCATTGCGGCGAACCCGGCAAGATCTGGCTCGATGTCCCCTCTGCGGGCAAACACACCATCCAATTTTCGATGCGCGAAGACGGCTTCCGGTTCGATAGCTTTATTCTCACGACGGATCCGGAGTCCAAACCACCCGAGCAGTAAAACTGTCGGTCTCGAACAGCGATGCTGTCTGGGTCAACCGCGGGGAAGACCACTAGCCGACCTCGATTCCGATGGGCAATGGGAACATCATTGACCCCGGCTTTCAGCCCACCGCCGCCACACAGTTTCTCATCGGGAATTCGCAAAGTAAAAACGCTCATAGTTCCTCCAATACTTCCTGAGGCGAACGGACCCGAATCGACGGAAAGTCCGCGCGGCGTAGGCGGCTAGAATTGGGGGATGGGTTTGGTGAACCAGATCGGTCTGGCCGTTGCGCTGGCGTTCTGCGGCGTCAAAACGCTTCCAGGCCTGGACTTCTCGTTTCAGGTTGTCGATGGGCAAGGCCGACCGGTTTCCGGGGTTGTGCTCCGTGTGGAGTGCTCCGAGCCAAACGCGGCCCCGATTCGTGCTGAAACGGATCACCAGGGAGTCGCGCGCGGAACCTATGACGTGGCAGTCTGCGAACCCGTAATCGTGTCGCTCGCCAAGGAAGGGTATGAAGCGTACGGCTCCGGCTTTCGGCAGCGCTATGTGTTGCGACGTAAGTTGGACCGTGGGGCGGAACTCGCACGGATCCTGAAGCTTGATGACTCGATTCAGCTTGAGGGACTTCGGGAGATCTTGTCGAGCGACGCTTCCAGAAATCGGGAGGCGCTCACCGACGGCATCTTCTATCACGAGGCGCGCTTGCGGGCCAAGCTCCTAACGCTGGCCCAGGAACCGATGGTCGCCGAAGCGGCGCGGAACTTCCTGGCGATGATCGCCGTGCCGGAAGATGTACGGTTCATCATGGACCTTCCCACGCCCACGGGTTCGCGCGCCTTTGAAGAACGTTGGCGCTACGCTGTCGCGACGGCGCTGGTCGGTTCCACAGACTCCGGCGCTGAGAAGTTTCTCCGCCGGTGTGCGCTCAATCAATATGGTGATCGTTGGGTGGATGCGGGCGCCATTCAGACCCTGATGCTCACCGGAACGGCGACTAGCCGAAAGATTCTCGAAGAGGCGCGACGGCAGAACACATTCCAGACCGCGCGAATTGACCGCGCGCTCGCTTACCTCGACTCCGCTCCGGCTCCCCTATCGGGTGGCGATCTTCCCCTGCTTGCCGAGCGCGTCGCAGACGCAATCCGGATCGGCAAGTGGCAGGGTAATAGCCCGCCTCGTTTCAATGCGGCAGGTGACAAAGCGCTGGTTCAGCTTACGTTTCAAACCGGGTCGGATCGGCTTGGCTACGAAGCGACCCTCCACAAGGTGGATCGGATGTGGACGCTGAGAGCCGCCCGGCAGACACACCAGGCTTTTGCGCCCATGATCACCGCTCCAATTCGGAAACCGTGAGCAGAAACCTGAAACGGCCGGCGAAGCTCGCTCGCTTCGCCGGCCGCTCGGGTTTACCCGGGAGGTCAATCAGCAACCGTCAGTTTGGACGCCTGCTCCAGGTGGTACGCCGTCAGGTCACGCGATTCGCGCGCCACGCGCCGCGCCTGCAACGCCTTGCCGCGTTCCCTGTCTACGGGACCCTGCACCATGGCCGGCCACTTCGAGGACAGCGGGTTGTACTGCTCGCGCTGCCGCTTCGCCATCCTGTCCGCTTCCTGCTCATGTTGCACAGCCTTCGCATCGAAGGTCATGGCCCGCTCCTCATACTGGCGGGCAACCGCGCGGTGGTCATCCGCGCTCTGCGCCGTCTTCGCCCGCTCAGCCAGGGCTTTCGCGTCCATTTTCATCCAGCTATCCACCGGGCTAGCCGCAGCAAAGAGCGCCCCGGCCGCAGTCAAAACCATCATTTGAGCAATTCGGTTCAGGTTCATCGTAGTTATCTCCTGACCCTATTAGGCCCCATCCATCCTTGGCCTCAACATCCGAAAAATTACGGGTTTCCCAAGTGGATCCGTCGTTGACCGATGGTTCGCGTCGGCGGAAAAGCGACGGTCGCAGCGTGTGAGCATGCTACGATCCAACCGATGAAGCGAAGTGTTTTGATCCTGTTCGGCGTGGCAATGGCGGCGAGGGCGCAATCTCCGATGACGGCGGAAGGAGCACTGTCGGTGGCGCAGGCGTCGGGGTTCGTCGTTTCGCCGAACGCGGACACAATCGCTGTGGAAAGTTCGGGCATCGACTGGAGCGCCAACCGTCAACGTACGAGTTGGACGCACTTGAGGGGAAAGCTCCCGTTCGATCCGGAGGGCGCCGCGAATGTCGTCTGGAGCCCGGATGGTAAACGGGTCGCGCTCCTACGCACGGAAGGCGAAAAGACAATCCTCTACGCGACGGCCGGCGGGACGATTCGGGCCGTCTGCGAATTCTACTCGCCGAATGCCTATCTGGCGGCGACAGGCAATCGACTCGCCTGGTCACCCCAAGGGGACCGGCTGGCCTTCACCGGCACGCTCGACGCGCCACTCGCTGAGCAGGACCCCTTCGTCGTGGACCGGATTCAGTACAAGACACGTACGGGATTCTCCGACCATCGTCGCTCACGTATCTTTGTCGTCAGCGCTACGCCGGGGGCATCGCCGAAAGCATTGTCGCCGGCGGGGCGCGATGGACATTCCGTCGCTTGGGGCGTGGGCGATGAGATCATCTTTCTGGCTAATCCTGGAGCCGACGCCGACGCGAATCACAACTACGATATCTACGCCGTGAACGCGGTTTCAGGCGCAATGCGCACCGTCGTGGCCAGCCCGGGCGTCGAGATGGAGCCGCAGGTTGCGCCCGATGGCAAATGGATCGCCTATCGTGCCACAACGCGGACCGTCACCACCATCGACAGCGTCGCCGAAGACGCGCATGTGTGGGTGGTGCCATACGGCGGCGGCGTTCCGCGCGAACTCAACCGGTCACTCGATCGCCGTTGCACCTCGCTGCGCTGGATGCCCGATAGCCAGGCTGTGGTTTACCTGGTGGCGGATCGCGGCGCGATGGTCCCGTATCGCAGCAGCCTGGAAGGAGCCACCAAGGCTTTGCTCAGCGGCAAGGTCGCCGCCGCGAACCTCCAGGTGACGGCGGGCGGAGATCTCTTCTTCACCCAAAGCGAGCCCAAAAAGGCGGCGGACTTGGTTCGCCTTTCGCCCAAGGGCGAAGTGACGCGGCTGACATCGTTCGCCGTCGAGGCGGCCAAAGCCTGGAAACTCGTTGAGCCAGAGGCGTTCGGCTTCAGGAGTTTCGACCAGACGCAGGTGGAAGCTTTTTTGTACACGCCGGCCGGGAGGGCAGGCAAATGGCCAATGATTCTGAACATTCACGGCGGTCCACACGGGATGCACGGCTACGCGTTCAACGGCATTCTGCAGTATTATGCGGCCCGCGGTTATGCAGTGTTGGCGGTGAATCCACGCGGGTCGGCGGGCTATGGGCAGCGCTTCGCGGACGGGTGCGTGAACGACTGGGGCGGCGGCGACTACCGCGACCTGATGGGGGCCGTGGACGAGGCGCTGCGCCGCTATCCGCAGGTGGATGCCCAGCGGATGGGCGTGATGGGTTCAAGTTACGGCGGGTACATGGCGAACTGGGTCGTCACGCAAACGGATCGCTTCCGGGCCGCCGTTCCGGTGGCCAGCCTGTCGAACCTGGTCAGCTTCTACGCGACTTCGCTCTATCAGGACCTGGTGCACGCCGAGTTCGGCGGCTTCCCCTGGGAGGGGAAGAACTTCGAGACGCTTTGGAACCGCTCGCCGCTCGCGCACGTAAAGAACGTCCGGACGCCGGTGCTGCTGTTGCATGGCGAACGCGACAACGATGTCCACATCACGCAGGCGGAGGAGATGTACACGGCGCTGCGACAGCGAAACTTGCCCGTCTCGCTGGTCCGGTATCCGCGGGAGGGGCATTCCTTCCGCGAACCCAGGCATCAACTCGACGTACTCGAGCGCGTGGCGGCGTGGATGGACCGTTATCTGCGGCCTTGATCCCCGCTAGGTTCGGCGAACCACTACGAGCCAATCTTCGCCTGGCGTATCGGGCGGTGCGCCCAAGTCAACTTTGCTGGCGCTACCACGTACCGACGAAACGGAACCTTTGCGGAGAGCCCCACCGGTTCTCGGATTGAACCAGCGCACGGAGAAGTTCCCCTTGGCCCCGGTGAGATCCAGTGAGGCGGCGCCGCCGGTGGGAAGGTACAACAGAAACAGCTCATCCTTCTTGGCGAACATGTAGCGGCCGCTTTCATCGGCCGGCGAACCCTCCATCTGCCAAAACGGGATCCGGTTGTCGCGGAAGAAGGCCAAGGCGAACCGGCAGTAGTCCCAACTCTTGTCACGGCTGCGGAAGTCTTCCGCCACCAGATCGTTCTCGGCCAATTGATAGCCGAAGTAATACTCGACGCCGGCGCCGCCCGCCAGCAGATTTCCCCAGAGCGTATTCTTCCGAATATCGTGCATGTTGTGGATCGCCTTGCCTTGCCGGTCCTTGCCTGCGAAGCCCTGGTATCCGTCGTCGGGCGGGACACCGTGCGAAGCCGAGCCCTGCTCGTCATTGGCCACCACCCACTTCCGGCCGGTGCGCGCGGATTCAGTTCGCCATTGCAGCGTGCGCCGATGAACTTCGTTCCAATGCATTTGCAGCGAAGCTCCCGTGAGGACCGACTGTTCGCCGAGAAGCTTGGTGTAGACGCGGTCCTGCCAGGGGGGGAAGGTATGGACGACGATGTGATGCGGGTAGGGATCGGTGTCGCGGATGAACTTCGCCATGTCGCGCTGTTCTTCGGCGGACTGCGTGTTCTCTTCGCCGAGATTCCAGTTGAGGGCCAGTTGATAGCCGAAACGCGCGATCAGTTCCCTGAGATAGAGCTTGCGTTCAGGCCCGAGCAGGCCGCCATCCATGGCCGCGGGTACCTTACCGAGTCGAGGCTCCGGGCCAATGCGATTGTCGTCGTTCTCCTGCTCCTGGAGCTTGAAGTGCAAGTAGAGTCCCTTGGCTTGAGCATGATCGAAGACAATCTGCCATTGATCCAGCTTTGAGACGTCCATGCGCAGCTTGGCGGCGGGAGAATCCTGCGGCGGCGTCGCGTGCGGCCACACGTTGTCGCCATCGCCTCCCGCCGCATAGGTGAGAAACGAGATGGAGTTCAGTCCCTTGGCGGCCAGGTAATTCAAAGCGCCAATTAAGCCCTTGCCCTTGTCGGTCTTCCAGGTGGGATCGCCCGGCTTCCAATCGCTGAGATGTGGGGTGTACTTCTTGAGGGGCACCTTACGCGTCGTGGTGCCATCGAAGTCTTCATAGGCGAGCAGCGTTTCGGGCGAGTCAGTGCCGGCCTTCAGAAAATACTCGCGATTACCGGCAAAGCGCAGGTAATGCTCGCCGACATAGTCGAGCCGCCCTTTCGAACGGAAGTCGACGCCTTTCTTGTCCGAGGCGGCAATCGTCAGCGTGCCGGACTCACCGTCCACGCCGCTCACCGGCGCGCCGGTGGCCTGTGCATTGACGGCCACGCCGGCGCCTTTCACCATGGAGGCTTTGTAGGTCCACTCGCCCGTCTTCTCCGGCGCGAAGTGGACCCGCCATTGGTTTCCGGCCGTGGACGACGTGGCCGCTGCGTTGCCGTCCGCGGCAAAGTAGCCGGGCACGCGATACGTCGGGCTGCCGGACTTGTGCTGGAATGTCACCGTCAACCGGTAGTCGGTGAACGGATTGTCCGCACCATCCTCGGCGGCCTGCGGGCCGGTCCAGGTAAGGGTAACTTTGTGCCACAGCTTCCGCTCACCGGCGACCGTGGCGGGCGCGGCAAGGATGGATGAGACCGTGGCGGTAAGGAGAGCAAGGGCGAGAAGTGGGTTTTTCATTTCTGTGACTCGGTGACGTGATGGAGCTGATTGCGGAATCCGGAAGAGATGTCGGACAAGAGCAGAGAGGCATCAGCGGGACGGCTCTCCGCAATGGCCCGATACAGGCGTTCGTGTTTCAAATACTGTTGGCGAAGGTCAACGGCGGCATTGCGCAAACCGCAGGCAAACAGGCATCCCACCACCGTCATCAGGGCGCGGGCCGCCGGTGGATTGCCGGCCAGATCCCATAAGCAGCGGTGAAACTCGAGGTCATCGGCGAAGAAGCGGCTGAAGCTGCCGGAGTCGGCCGCGGCGCGCAGGAGTTCGAGCCGGCGGCGCAGTTCCGTGAGGCCAGCTTCGGTACGCCGGCACGCGGCCCATTCCATCACTTTCGGCTCCAGCCAGTCGCGCAATTCGCACATTTGTGCCATCTCTTCCACGGACAGGTCGATCACCGAACAGCCGCGGTTGATCCGTTTGATGACCAAGCCCCGCGTCTCCAGAATCTGGAGGGCTTCGCGAACCGGGATGGAACTCACGCGGAAACGGTCGCTTATCTGGCGTTCGACGAGGCGTTCGCCCGGTGTGTACTTTCCGGAAATGATCTCGCCTTCAATCGTGTTGGCGATCTTTTCGGCAATCGAGACCAGCGGCACTTGTCGAAGGGACTTGACGGCACTCATTTCTTTAGAATTGCAGACGCAGGCTGAACTGCACCTCACGGGCGGCGCGCGCGCTGATCACCTGTCCAAAGCGCGCGTTGATCTGCCGTCCTTGGGGGTCGAAGCGGGCGGTGGAATCGACGCCGTCGTATTGTGTGTGATTGAAGAGATTGTAGAACTCGCTGCGGAACTGCAGACTCAGGCGCTCGGTGAGACGGAAGTCCTTACCGAAGGTTGCGTCGAAGTTGGCGATACCGGGACCGCGGAAGACATCGCGAGGGGCGTCCCCAAATTCCAACCGGCCGGGGGCGCCGAAGGCGTTGGTGTTGAACCAGCGGGAGAGCGAGCGGGCATCGCGAGGCAGCAGCGGATTCTCCCGCATCCAAACGCGTTGGGCGTCCCCACCTCCGGTGCGATCAACGCCATCGGAGTAGGCAAAGGAGATGCCAGAGGGGAAACCCGAGGCGAAGGTGGTGATACCGCTCAGGTTCCACCCGTGAAGCAGACCGCGCGCCAAGCCGTTGCTCTGCGCCGCAGCCAAATTGGGGAGCCGGTAGGAGTAGTTCGCCACGAAAACGTGAGTCTGGTCGAACGGCAGCTTTCCGTAAAGGTAGGTGCGATAGTTGGTGAACATCGGGAGGGCACTGGAGTCTTCGTCAGAAAGGCCCATCGCCTTCGACCAGGTATAGGCGATGCCATACTGCACCGGCCCCGCTTTGCGCTTATTCAGAGTCACCTGCAGGCTGTGATAGTTTGACCAGCCGACATCCTCGGCGCGGAGGCTGACGTTGGTGAAGCCAGGCAACGGACGCAGGAAGTTGTCGGGCAGCGGCCGGTTCGTGGTCGAGTCGAGGGAAGACGCAAGGAATCGGGTGCCGGGCGCGAGTGTGTTCAACTGGCGGCTGTGGCGCAAGTGGCGTCCCGTGTTACCGACATAGGCGGTGTCGAGGAGCATCCCGCCGGGGATGCGCTGCTGGATGCCAAAGGACCACTTGTATACGGTGGCAACGTTCTCCCACTCGGGATTGAACGCAAACACCTCGTTGGTCGGAAACGACGCACCGCTGACGCTGCGCAAACTGGGGATCGTCCCGAAGAACAGGTTGGGCACATCAACGATCGGGGGAGCAGTGACCACGCTTGAGCTGATCACTCCCTCACCCGAGGAGAAGATGGCCTGCTTATAGACGCCAATGCCACCGCGGACCACGGTGCTTCCTTTACCGGCCAGATCGTAAGCGAAGCCGAAACGAGGCTGCATCTGTAAGGGCGGATTGCCGCGGAAGCCGTTCTTCAGTTCAGGCACACCACCGGCGATCATGCCGTTGAGGGGATCTCCGGCGTTCGGCACGAATGCGCCGATGAAGACTGCGGGCAGCGTGGCCCCGGTAACCGGGTTGCGCGCCACGCGGACGCCATTGATGAGCGCGGGCGGGTAGAGCTGCGCGGCGTTCGCCGGGTTGTACCGGCCGAGGTCGAGCGCCGCCCCGTCCGGATTGCGCAGGCGGTAGTCGGTAAAGCGCGAGAATCGGAGTCCGAAATCCAGGCTGAGGTTTCGCGTGGCTTTCCATGAATCCTGCACGAACCATTCGAATAGATACATGCTCGCGGCTCCGCTCGAATAGCGGCTTGCTTGCCGGTACTCACGAAATACGCCAAAGGCGGCGTTGGCGAAGGGGTGGTTGGTATCGAGGGGATTGTTCGCGTCGCGATTGAAGAGGAAACGGCCGCCCAGGTCAGCAGAACTGCCAATTCGCGGTCCCTCGCTCG
>JALHNI010000109.1 GCA_022843605.1 Bryobacter sp. | reverse complement strand
TCTCCAAACTCGGTTGGCAAAACGACAAGACCTCCCTCGGCGTCAACTTCGGCTTCGCCAATAATCTCCTCAATGGCAACGGCCTCCAGGATTTTCAGCTTCTCGAACGTGACTATCGCAGCGTCTACACCCGCCCCGACATCACCGGAAATCGCTCGCCGCTCGTCAACGTCACGGCGCGCCACAACTTCAGCGACAAACTCAGCTTCTTCGGAAACACCTACTTCCGCTCCATTCGGACCAATACCTTTAACGGCGACATCAATGAAGAAGCTCTGGAGCAAGCCCTGTATCAGCCCGGCGCCGCTGAACGTGCGGCTCTCGCCGCCGCTGGCTTCACCGGCGTACCGGCCAGCGGAGCCACTGCCGCCAACACTCCTTTTCCCCGGTTCCGCTGCATCGCCAACGCCCTTCTTCGCGATGAACCTTCTGAAAAATGCAACGGCCTCATCAATCGCTCGCGTACCGAGCAGAATAACTATGGCGCCTCCGGTCAAATGAGCTGGTTTACTTCCGCCGCCAAATATCGCAACCAGCTCACCGCTGGCGCAGCCTGGGACCGCAGCAGCCTTGGCTTCGTGCAGTCCTCCGAGTTGGGCTACCTCAATCCGGATCGCACCATCACCGGCGTCGCCGCCTTCGGCGATGGCGTCACCGGCGGCGAGGCTGACGGCGAACCCTACGACACCCGCGTCGATCTCGACGGCCACATCCAAACCGGCAGCGTCTACGCTACCGATACGGTTACCCTCAACCGCCTCGTCCTCACCGCTTCCGGCCGCTTCAACCGTACCGTCATCGACAATCGCGACCTGATTCTGCCCAGCGGGTCCGGCTCTCTTACCGGTCGCCACGTCTTCACCCGGTTCAACCCCGCGGCTGGTGCCACCTTCCGTATCGCTCCCGGCACCACTCTCTATGGCAGCTACAGCGAAGGCAATCGCGCACCCACCTCAATTGAATTGGGCTGCGCCGATCCCGAAAACCCCTGCAAATTGCCCAACGCCATGGCTGGCGACCCGCCGCTGGAGCAAGTCGTCACTCGCACCATGGAAGCCGGCCTCCGCGGCAACGCCGCCGAGAATCTGGTGAGTTGGAACCTCGGCTGGTTCCGCGCCAACAATGCCAACGATATTCTCTTTGTCGCTTCGCCCCAAACCGGTTTTGGCTATTTCAAAAACTTCGGTCGTACCCGCCGCCAAGGCCTCGAAGCGGCGGTCAACGGACGCATTCGCCGCCGTACCACCCTGGGCGTTAACTACACCTTCATGAACGCCTCGTTCGAAAGCCAGGAAATGGTGAACGGTGAGAGTAACAGCCGGAACGACGGCGGCCAAGGCTTGGAAGGCCTGATTCAGATCAACCGGCCCAACACCATTCCGCTCTCCCCGCAACACACCCTCAAGGCTTACGCCTCCATTCAGGCCTCCAAAAAACTGGCCCTTGACCTGGGCATGGTCGGTGTTTCCAGCGCCTACGCCCGCGGCAATGAGAATAACCTGCATCAGCCCGACGGCACTTACTATCTCGGTTCCGGCAAATCGCCCGGTTACGCCGTCTTCAATGCCGGCGCGCGCTACGCCGTCAATCGGTACTTCCAGTTATTCGTTCAAGTGAACAACTTACTTGATCGCAAGTATTATTCAGCTGCCCAACTCGGCCCGGCGGGCTTCCGTGCCGACGGCACCTTCCAGTCGCGCCCGTTCCCCGGAGTCGATGACGACTTCCCCATGCAGCACACCACCTTCATGGCCCCCGGCGCGCCGCGTGCCGCGTGGGCCGGCATCAAAATTCGTTTCTAGTCTAGCGGGCTTCTGGCCGTAGGACCGACCTCCCGGTCGGTCCCGTCTCAGCCAGGAGCGTTCGCCCAGCGGCCTGTCAGTCGAGGCGCTTCGTCTCGATCGCCCCGCTCGCCTCCCAGGCGGCGAGTACGCCGCCATCGGGCATCGCCAGTAAGTTTACAAATGCTCCCCCTGCACCGAGCAAAGTCGGCACCGACGCCTTCGGCGTCAACACCTGCACTGCGGCCTCGTGCGTCCAGGCCACATAAGTGCCTTTCTTGCTGACGGCGAGTGCAACATCCTTGCCCGTGCCCACCTTCTTCTCCGGGCCGTCACCCTCCGTCAGATACACGTCGCCATCGCGGCGCCAAGCCGAGATCACCTTTCCCCGATGCACCGCCAGTGCGCCGCCATCCATCGGGCACGCATTGAGTTTCCAAGTACCGGTGCCCAACTTCTGGGCCGCCGTGAACTGCTTTCCGTCCACTGAACTCGTGAGGTATAGATCGCGTGACCCACCCAGCGCATTGCGCCACATCACGTACGTGCGTCCAGCCTCGTCGATCGACACGCTCGGATGGCAGCACTGGCAGATCGTTCCGTCCGGCGACTCATAAACCAGCTCATTCTTCGTCCAACTCACCCCGCCGTCCGTCGAGCGCGCGCCGTAGAGCTTCGTCCCCTTCGCGCGCAAGTCCAGCCAGGTCGCAAAGAGTGACCCATCGGGCGCTGTCACCATCGCATGCAGCCCCTCGCGGGCCGCGCCCGGAACATCGTTAATGATGCCCGCCCGTTTCCAGCTCACGCCCCGGTCCGTCGACCGCCACACCACCAGATTGCCGGCCTCCGGCAGGCCATGCGCATGCGGACCCGTGGCCTTTTCCTCGCCCACAATTGCACTGATCACCAGCAAATTCTGCAGGATCGCCAAACGCGGCCCCCGATGCCGCCCCAGCGCCAAGGCACCCACCTCCGCCACCCTCACCGGTGCGCCGAAGGTGGCGCCCCGGTCCGCTGACCCGGCGTAGAAAATTGTTCTTCCGCCACCAAACACCATCGCCACCTGTCCCTGGCCCGCCGCGAGTTGCGGCTGGCGATACGGAACGGCAACATCCACGGGCTGAATCCGTGCGGCGAGCAAAAGCAGTAGCGGCAGTAACATATTCATTCTCCTTAAAAACGGAAGCGCAGGGCCAATTGTACGCCCCGCGGATCCTGCACGGCGGTTACCGTGCCAAAGGTCGCCGAAGGCGACGTGGGATAAGCGCCGGCGCCGAAGACACCATTGCGCGTCAAATTATTGCGATGGTTCAGCAGGTTGAAGGCCTCACCGATCGCCTCCATTCTTACTCGTTCCCCGAGCGCAAAACTGCGGCTGGCGCGCGCATTCACGCTGAAGAAGTCGTTGCCGATGCCCGCATTCCGGCTAATGAAGTCACCATTCACGATCGGCCTTCCCGCCGTACCCTGCACTGTTGTCACGCCGGTTGTGATGTTGAGCGGGAAAGCCGAATAATACTGCAGGAAACCGCTCAATTGGAACCCGTGGCTCAGATGCTCCCACGCATTGTGCGCCTTGCCCATCGGCGAGTTGATCGCGCCGTTAAATGTCACCCGATGCCGTTGGTCATCGTCGGAGCGCCCGTAGTCGCGCCAGATATTCGTCGGGTCAATCGGCGAACTGAAGAAGAATTCACCCACGTTGTTCATCGATTTCGAGTAAGCGTAAGAAATGCGGTAACTTCCCCAACGGGCCGGCCGTTGTTGAAACGAGAGGTGCAGCCCGTTGTAGTTCGAGTCCGCCTGGCCCCGGTACTGGCTGTTGTTCGCGTAGTTCGGATTTGGGCGACAGCCGTTGTTGCCGCCGGCTGCCACACAAGTGGGAACATTCTGATTGATCGTCGCGATCAGGTGCAGGCCGCGCAAGCGTTGATAGGCGACACTGAAAGAACTGTGCGCGCCCAGCTGCTGTTCAATCTCGATGCTACCCTGCGTCGAGTAGGCGTTCTGCATGTTCGGGTCCATGGTGGTGAAGTTCACCAGACCCGCCGCCGGCGTCGTCGTTAGAATGTTCGGAAACACTGGCGCGCTCGTCTGCGTTGGCGACAGGCTGATACTCAACTGGCTCGCACTGTTGATCCTCGTGGTATTGCCGCTCGACAACAGCGCATTGGCGAGCGCCCGCAGAGGAATCCGGTCGTAGTAGAGCCCAAATCCGCCACGAATCACCGTCCGACGCGACGCAAATGGAGACCATGCAAAGCCTGCCCGCGGTGAGACGTTGTTCTTGTCGGTCTTGATCGTCTCCAGGAACTGTAAGTCATAGCGCAGGCCCGCGTTCAGCGTCAGCGATGGTCGCACTTTCCACTCGTCTTGCACGTAGAAACCCACATTGGGGTTCGTCTGCGGCACGACTGTATTCCCGAACGTCTGCGTAAAGCCCAGATTGTTGTAAGTGCCGCTGAAGAAATTAGCCAATGAAGAGAAGGCATAACTGCCGCGCACCGACCGCGGAAACGTAATTGTTGTCTTGTTGTAGAGAAAGCTTCCTCCCGCCCGCACCGCATGTGCTCCCGCCTGATGCGACAGGTTATTCACGATCTCGTAAAGGTGATTCAGTCGCCCCGCGGGCGAACTCGACAAACGGCCAAAAGTGGCCACACCGGAAATACTCACCGCCGGACCGGCCAGGTCCGTCGGCAAGGCCAGTAGGTCGCTGTAGGTATACTGGCCGCGTGTCTCATTCACCGTGCGCGAAGAAATAGTAAAGATGTTGCTGGCCGCGATCGTGTGGTCCGCATTGTCCAAGCCCGATGACGCCGTAGACGAACTCAACGCGCCCGCGCCCCGCGAGTTTCTGCTGCTCGAGTCGTACAAACTGTAGCGCACACTGAACTGGTCGCGAGTACTAAACTGGTGATCCACCTTGCCCAGCACATTCGTGAGATGCACCGGATTAGGGTAAATCCCCGTTGTCGGCCGCAATCCCGCAAAGCCCACCGCATCCAGGCGCGCGTTGATCGCCGCCAGATTGGCCGGCGTGATCGTAATCAAGCCGCTCTGGTTCAAGTGCCGCTGCTCGAAGTTCCCAAAGAAGAACGTCCGATCCCTCACCACTGGCCCACCCAGGCTTGCCCCGTACTGCGCCTGCGTGGACGGTAGCTTGTTGTTCGAAAGCGGATTCGCCGCATTTAGACGCTGATTGCGAAAGTAGCCATACAGATCGCCGCGCAGGCTGTTCGTGCCGCTCTTTGTGACCACGTTGATAAATCCACCCAGCGCGCGGCCTAACTCCGCCTGGGCACCGGACGTCACCACCTGAAACTCTTGCACCGTATCCAGCCCGTAAAAGACGCCGCTCAAGCCGGCGGCATCGTCATTCGCCGATAATCCATCCACCACGAAGTTATTCGAGAAGTTGCGCTGGCTCCCTACGGACAACCCCTGCCCGGGTACCGCCGAAGTCTCCGCAAACAACTGATTACTGCCTGTATTCGTCGGCGAAACGCCAGGGATCAGCAGCGCCAGATCGAGAAAGCTGCGTCCGTTCAGTGGTAGAGTCCGCACCTCGTTCTCCGCCACCGTGCCCGACACCTGGCTGCGCGCCGTTTGCAGCAAGGTGGCCTCCGCCTCTACTGTAACGTTGCTCTCCGTGGCGCCCACCTTCAGCACAAACGCCAGATCGTAAGCGCCTCCGGTGCTCAGCGTCAACGACCGCACCGAATCGCCGAACCCGGTCTTACTCACCTTCACTTCATACGCGCCGATCTTCAGGTACGGAAAGCGGAATCGTCCATCTCCATCGCTCGCGGCCGTATTCACCACATTGGTCTCCACATTGCGGGCCACCACCTTGGCCCCGGAAACCACAGCATTGCTGGGATCGAGAATCCTCCCGCTCACGCTGGCGTGATGGACAGTTTCTTGGGCGCTCAATAGAATAGCGCTGGCGGCCAATAGGCCGATAAAACGTAACATGATCTCTCTCCTGAGGACAGACGCGAATCGGCGGCAATCGAGCTAGGGAGCTAGGAGAGAAGGGAAGGAGGTCCGCGCTTTTGCCACGCGCGGCTAAACGAAATCCGGTAGCTGGTTTCGGCCTGTTCCACCGAAGCGGGATGGCTGGTCAATACCGTCGCTACCATCTGGCTCTGCGGAATCATAAATACTCGATCCGCCGCCGGCGATACACTGCCTTTGCCGAACAGCGAACAGCGGGATGCCTCCCGCAAGGCGACGCCCGTCGAGGTGGAGGCCGACTTCATCTTCATGCCGCAGCCATGTTTGCCGTCTCGGCGACAGCATGGGGGCAGCTTCGCTTCGGAATCTGCCGGCAGCCAGGGCGCCATCAGCGTGAAGCTGAAAAGCGCGAGCAGCAAACTGGCACAAAGACGTGGCAAGCCTTAAACTTACTACATTTGCCCTGTCCCGGTTGCATTCATCGAGCCGCTCCGTTACACTCTCGCCGGAGGCATTCGTGAAGCACCATCAACTCACCCGCCGGGAGATTGTCGAGAACTGCATCGGAAAAGGACTGCTGCTCTCAGCCCTCCCTCTTTCCCAGGTCCGGTTGCTCTCCGCCTGGGAAGAAGGCAACGCCAAGGCTGCCAAACCCACCCCGCGCGAGGTGCTCGGCCCGTTCTTCAAGAAAGGCGCTCCCAACACGCGTGTCCTGCACACGCCCGGCAGCCCCGGCTTTCCGCTGCGCGTCACCGGCAAGGTGATGAACACCCGCGGAGACAAGGTTCCGGGCGCCAAAGTCGAAATCTGGCAGGCCGACCACGCCGGCTACTACGACCTAGAAGGCTTCCGCTACCGCGCCTCGCTGCTCATCGACGAGAAATCGGACTATGCGGTCGAGACCATCCTGCCCGGCCACTACGACGATCGCCCCGCCCAGCATATTCATTACATGATCTCCGCCCCCGGCCATAAAACCCTCGTCACCCAGGCCTACTTCGCCACCGACCCCTTCTTCGAAGGCAACCCCGACAAAAACTACACCAAACGCGGCATGGTGAGCGACCGTGAACTCGTCCGCACGGTGACCCTGATCGAGGCGCCTGGCACCCCCCGGGCTTCCATCACCTTCGACATCTGTCTGGAGAAGGCCTAACATGGCCGCCGATCGAATCATCCCCGCCGATGCCATCGTACATGCGATCGCCTTTACCTCGGACGGCGCCTCGCTGGCCGGTGGCTGCGCCGACGGCAAGGTCCGCATCTGGCAAGTCGCTTCCGGAACCGTGCAGCGCACCTTGGCCTTGGATCCGGGTGATCGCGGCGCCGCCATGCCGCCTCACACCGACATCCTCGCCGCCGTCGGCAAGGAAGGCGAACTCAAAACCTGGAACCTGCAAACCGGTAAAGTCGGCGTACGCCTGCCCGGCTCGACGCCGCGCGCCGGCGCCCTGACTATTTCGCCGGACCGCCGTTTTCTGGTCAGCAGCAATCGTGCGCCCGGCAACAGCAGCGAAGACATCGTCCACATCTGGGAGACCGACGCGCGCGAACGCGTCCAGATTCCCGGCGGCATCGGCGGCACCGCGGCGTTTGCCATCTCTCCCGATGGCGCTACTGTCGTCGCCAGCAGCTACGATGCCAACGTCCGCGCCTGGAATGCGCGCAATGGCGAGTTACTCGGCCTCATCGAACAATTGTCCGTGGCGATGTTCGCCGTCGTTTTCTCTCCCGACGGCAAAACCCTCGCCACCGGCGGCGCCGATCGCACGGTCTACCTTTGGGACACCAAGACCTGGAAGCTGAGTCGTAAATTCACGGGCCATCGCGAGATGATCGCCGCCATGGCCTTCTCCCCCAACGGCAAGTTACTCCTCACCGGCGGCTTTAATGCCATTACCGTGAAGCATCCTGTCGATGTCATCCTGCGGGATGTCGCCTCCGGCAAGGTGCTCCGCACCGTTCCCGCTGCTCATCGCGTGGGCGCCGTAGCGTTTTCCCCGGACGGCAAACTGGCCGCCTTCACCGACGGCCAGAAGCAGATCAACCTCTTGACGATCGCTGGTTAACCCCACCAGCTTTCGCCCGGTGCCAAATGCCGTTTGGCGACCTCCGGATTCAGCTCAATGCCGTAGCCGGGTTTGTCCCGAATCCGATGATAGCCGTTTTCGATAATCGGCCCATCGTGAATCACCAGGTCCTGCCACCAGTCGATGTACTTGGCCAACTCATGCACCCGGAAGTCCCGCATCGATGCCGCCGCATGGCACGATGCGATCGTCCCCACCGGGCTCGCCGGGTTGTGCGCCGACGTCGAAATGTAATAGTTATCCGCCAGATCGTGAATCCGCTTACTCTCCAGCAAACCGCCGGACTTCGGAATGTCGATATGGACAATGTCCGTGCCCTGCAACTCAATCAGGCGCCGGAATTCATTGCGCGTATAGAGGTTCTCGCCTGTCGCTACGGGAATGTCTACGGCGTGCGTTACCCGGGCCATTACCTCAGGATTACCTGGCGGCACCGGATCCTCAATCCACATCGGATTCGCCGGCGCAATCGCCTTCGCCATATTGATCGCATCGCGAACGTCGTACTTCCAGTGCGCTTCAATCCCGAAGTCCACGTCTGGACCCAGAGCCTCCCGCACCGTCATCATCGCCTTCTCAATGCGGCGCAGATCCTTCAGCGTTAGCCCGCGCGTGTATATGTCGTGGCCAGGCTCCGAGTAAGTAGGATCGGCTCTCGGCGGGATGCCATCGCCTTGAAACTTAAATGCCGTCCACCCGAACTTCTCCGCTTTCGCTTCCTGCACCAGATCGCGCCACTGCGACATATCTTCGACATTCTGTACGGCCTGCGTCGTACGGTAAAAACGAACTTTGTCCCGAAAACGTCCGCCCAATAAGTTGCACGATGGCGTCTCCAGAATGCGCCCGGCCAAGTCCCACAGCGCAATCTCGATCCCGCTCGCCGCCGTCACCGTCACACCCGATTGCGCGCCCGCGCCCGCGCTTCGCATCAGCATCTTCGTGTAAAGCCGGTCGACATTCAGCGGGTCTTCGCCGATGATGTGCTGCGCCAACTGGTTCAGCACCAGATCCTTCACCCCCGGCCCCCAATAAGCCTCGCCGATCCCATAGAGCCCGGAATCGGTCTCAATCTTGATCAAATTCCAGTCCCACGTGCCGCGCACGATCATGCACTTTACGCCGGTGATCTTCACCTTGCCCTTGTGAGCCGCAGCCAGCCGGTGCAGGGGCAGTTCCGTCATCGCCAAGCCCGCCAGGGCCGTTTTCAGGAAGTTTCTTCGTCGCATGACTGGGGAAGCATATCAACAAAAAAGGCCAGCCCGTAGGCTGGCCTTTTCTTTAACTAACGCTCGCCCTTAGAACGAGAGCCGCAGCGCGAACTGAATCTGCCGCGCCGGGATGTTCGAATACGCATACCCGGTGATCGTGCCGAAATTGGCGTTCGTGATATTCGCGTTCGGCGCGCCCCAATTTGTCGTGTTGAACAAATTGAAGAACTCCGACCGGAACTCGAGCTTCATCGATTCCACCGGCAGCGAGAAGGCCTTGTGCAAGCCCGCGTCGAACTGGTAGATCGACTCGCTGCGAGCCGCGTTGCGTCCCAGGCTGCCGAACGGCTGTGACGGATCGTTCGGATTCTGCACGTTCGGGGCAATCACCGCCGCACGGTTCAGATAGGTCTGCGCCGTAGGTTCGCCGTAAAGGCTGCCGCCGACATAGTTCGGACGATACGTCGGGTAACCTGACACCTGGAACTGCGCCGGAGCTGTGTAGCTTAGGTTTACCGGCTGTCCACTCTGCATCGTATGGATACCTGTCATGCGCCATCCGCCGAACACCGCGTCCATAAAGCCATTGGTGTTGCCGCCGAAGCGGCGGCCCTTGCCAAACGGCAGTTCATAAACGAACGAAGTCGTGTTGTTCAGCGGTTGGTTGTAGCTGCCCTGTCCCTTTTCCGCCGCCAGGTTGCGGATGTTCACGCGAGAGTTGTCGCCGTTAGCCGTTTCGAGATGGCCACCAGCGTTGTCGATCGACTTTGACCACGTAAAGCTGTTCAAGAAGTAAAGGCCATTCGCATACCGCTTCTCGATCTTCGCCTGGAAGGCGTTGTAGTTCGCAAAGCCGCCGCCGTAGGAGACTTGAATCGCGTCAAAGCCCGAAATCGGACGGCGCGAAAGCAGCGAGGCGTTCTCGCCGATGTTATTCGGGCGAGCCTGGTTAAAGTCACCCAGAATCATCAAGCCGGTGGACTTGTTGCCCACATAGGCCAGATCGAGCACCAGGTTGCGGCCCAGGTCGCGCTGGATCGTGAAGTGGTAGCTCTGCACGTAGCTCGAGCGATAGTCGGACGGCGTATAGTTCGTCCGGGTGCGCAGCGGCGAGAAGTTCACCGGATCCACCAGCCCGGTCGGATAACCCTGTTGCGTCGTGCGGAAGCAATTTACATACTGCTGGCCTGTGCAAGCGGGCAAAGTGGGCAATTGGTTCAGCGTCAGGTTGACGATAAAGGGTCCGTTGTAGCCCAACAGATTCTCACCGCCTAAACGGTTGAAGTGCACATAGGACAGGCCATAGCCGGAGCGAATCACCGTCTTGCCGGTTAATTGATATGCCATGCCGAGGCGCGGGCCCCAGTTGTTGCGATCCGGATTCACCAGCGCGCGGTCGGCAATGCTGCCGTCCTTGGCCTGGATCAGGGTGTTGTTGGCCGGGTTGAAGTTGCCAATCCGGTTCTGCGCCTCATATTGCGGCGTGGCGTACTCGTAACGCACGCCCAGGTTCAGGGTGAGTTTCGTGTTCACCTTGAAGTCGTCTTGCAGGTACATGAAGTGCATCCGCTGGCGGTAGTTCAGGATCACGTTGTTGTTCAAGCTATACGAGGAACGCGCACCAAACAGGAAATCGGCCAAGTTGTAGAGGTTGGTGGCCGGAGACGTTGTCGGACGGGAAAACTGGCCGCCATAGGCGTCTTCGCCGTACTGCGGATTGAAGTCAAGAATATCGGTGTTAATCGCCTGATACTCATATCCCGCCTTCAACGAGTGACGGCGCAGGATCTTCGAGTAGTTCACCTTCGGATTCCACGTGGTCGGATTCTGGAACTGCGGATTCGAACTCTGCCGGCCGAACGCCGTAAAGCCGCTCACCGCCTGCCGCGTCAATCCACCGCCCACTTCAGGGGTGTTGGGCAGGCCGGAAATGCCGTACTCTTCCAGCATGTTCGGGCGCTCAGAGCCCAGCGCGCTCTTTCCGCCTTCGAAAATCGAGTACGCAATGCGGAAGTCGATTAGCGATGTGGGCGACACGTTGTAGTTGAAGCCCGTCGCGAGCTGCTGGTTCAGCACGCGCACATTGCCGTTTGCGTCACCGCCCGAAGGTCCCGGAATCACATGGTTCTCCACGCGGTTCAGCAATCGATGGCTGTAGCGCGCGAAGGCATTCAGCTTCGATGAAATGTAGTGGTCGTACCGAACATCGCCCTTATCGTCCTTCCAGGTCGTCGGCGTCAGGTAATCCCAGTTGTTGGAGGGCAGGGCGCCAAGTGCGCTGTTGCGAATCGGAGCCGGCAGGTCACCCAGCACGCGGCGCGCAAACGGCGTCATCGCGCTCGCCGGAATCACACCGTCCGTGTAGACATCGCCAGTCAGCGGATTGCGCACCGGAATGCCGAAACGTCCCGCGCGCTGATCCATCGTCGGCAGGGTGCCGAACTGCAGCGTACGATCCACGCGGCGGAAGCCCTCGTAGTCGCCAAAAATGAAGATCTTGTCCTTGCGGATCGGCCCGCCGAACGCGCCGCCAAACTGGTTCTGCACCAAAGTCGGCTTGCCTGCGCTCGGCTTGAAGAATCCCACCGCGTTCAGCTTCGTATTCCGCAGAAACTCCCAGGCCGAACCGTGGAACTGATTCGTGCCGCTGCGCACCGACGCGTTGATCACCGCGCCACCGGCGCGGCCATATTCGGCGGAGAAGTTGTTGGTCTGCACCTTGAACTCCTGCACCGCGTCCGGGGTCAACTGCACCACCTGATTCGAAAAACCTTGGTTTGAGGTGCCATAGGCGTTGTTGTCCACGCCGTCCACCATGAAGTTGTTCAGCGAACTGCGCAGGCCGTTCACGTTGAACGAAGCATCGCGGCTCGCCGAGATATTGCTCTTGCGCACGCCGGGCGAAAGCAGCGCCAAATCGGCGTAGGCCCGGCCGTTGAGCGGCAGGTTGATGATCGCTTCGCGCGTGATCACCTGGCCGCGGTCGCTGGAGTCGGACTCTAACTGATTCGCCGCGCCCGTCACCGTCACACTCTCGCTCACACTGCCCACTTCCAGCGTCAAATCGACGCGCTGGCGGGCATTCACCACGAGGGTAAAGACTTCAGAACTCACCGTCTTAAAGCCTTGCAACTCGGCGTTCACCCTAAAGGTGCCGATACGGAGGTTCAAAAAGAGATAGTTGCCAGAGGCATCGCTCGTTGTGGATTGCTTCACGCCGGTCTGCGTATTCTCAAGCGTCACTTTGGCACCGGCAACCTGGGAGCCCGTAGGATCCTTCACCGTGCCCAGAATCGTCGAGGTGTCGTATTGGGCGAGACACAACAGGGGTATGGCCAATAAGACCAGAAGCGCTTGTTTCATATCCATCCATTCTAGCTGCCGAATATTTCAGTCCAATAAACGATAATGTACCACTAGGTCAAGATTTAATCCGACTCCGTGCAACCGTTTGCATGTTACAACTGTGTGACTAGAAGCGCAACTTCAGCTGTCTCAACACGGAAGTGCCTCTACGATAGTGCCAACTCTTGGCCCCTTCCATCGGACGAGCCAGGGTCGCTAGGCTTTCGTGCGAAAAATCTGCGCTTCCGGCATGCGGCTCACTCTCTCCGCTACCGAAAGTAAGTTCCTTACAGGCGTATTCAGATTCTGTTTCAGAAACTCCGGCAGTAACTCCAGCTTAACTTCCTGTCCCGTCTTCCGATTGCGAATCACACTGTACGTGGACTCCGCTGTCACCAGCCGCAAGCTCAAGTTACCGGCACTTGTGCCCGTCGACGCTTGCAGCCCATCGATGACGCAACTCAGCTGGATCGTCGCTGGCGCATAGTGCACCACCTCCAACGATCCATGGCCCCGCGTCAGCTTCAACTGCCGCAGTGCCCACTCCCCCAGGCGATAGCCCGCCACCGCAATCGGATTCGTCCGCCCGTGGATTGCCGCCGTGCGGTCCAGAGCCGGATCGCCGTCATCGTCGTGTGCCATCCCGGGTACCGCGGCTGTCCCGAACGCAACTGCAAAATGTCGTCGTGAAATCGTCATCGTCATTCCTACCGGATCTCAAACGTCAAGCTGGTCCAGAAGCTCTCCCAGTCGAAGCCCGCATCCTGACTGCGCTCCATCACCACCGTGTGCAGTTTCCAGGTGCCGGCCGCCCCAATGGGCACGCTGAAGCGCCCCTCGCGATCCGTGCGGCCAGCCACTTTCCGCACCGCCTTGCCGCCTGGGGGCAGCCACGCCATCTCGATCTGCAGATCGCTCGCTGGTTTGCCGCGAAACAGCACTTGCACCGGCAACTGACCACCCACGCTCACCGTCTCTGGATCCGCCTGCGGCACAATCTCCACCGGGAACCCCACCACATGCCGGTAGAAGTCACTCGATTGCCCACCAGCCACCACTAACGACTTCACATACTTGCTGTAACGCTCCCGGCCGGGCAAGGCACTCGCGCCGTTCTTGGCGCGCCACTCCATCACCGAAGTCAGCCCCTCGTGCTTCAGATAGCTCAGGAACTTCGACGCTTCAAGCTCAATGCCATTCGGCTTCGTATTCGCCACCACCATTGCGGTCCCTACAGCCGGTGCCTTCGCCGCTCCTCGCGCCACCTTGCCGTCCACCCGCAGCCCCGTCAGCGCTTTCGTACCCGCCTCGGACAGCAGACGCGGCTCCAGCAGTCTCTCGAGCCTCGGCGCGGCCTGACTCTCGGGGAAATCGTCGCCGTTGTGAAACGCGATCTCCACCGGCGCACCCGCGCCCACTCGAAATTGCTTCGGCATCAGATACAAATCGTGCGCGAGCACCGGGGCGGCTACCAGAATGATGAAGCGATACATAGGCGAACAGTCACGTCTACGGAAGAAATCGAAAATTGGATTTTCAGAGTAGCACGATTGTAATAACCATGCTACCGGTTTGCGTAGACGTTAACCAGTTCGGCGGGGGCCCGTCAGTTCGGCGTAGACGGCACCGTCGGCTGGGATCGTTCCAGCTCCTCGATCTCCTCCGGCGTCAAACGGAATCCGTCCTCGTGATAGTCCTGATCCGCGTTCACTTCCCAAAGGTTGAACGGTCCCAGCCCCAGCACATTCCGTGCCGCCAGCATCCCCGTCAGCATCGAGTGATCCTGGTTGTTGTAGCGATGCATCCCGTTGCGCCCGATCAACTGCAGATTCGGCAACTGCGTCGATAGAAACTTGCGCAGCACCAACAGCGCCTCGCGATAGCCGTTGTCGTAAACCGGATACGCCTTCGGGATCCGCAGCACCACCCCGTCTTCCACCTTGTCGCGAGAACACAAACCCAACTGGTCCAGTTCTGTCTTGGCCCGGTCGATCAGCTCCGCATCGCTCGTCGTCCAGAATCCATCGCCCTCAAAGCAGAAGTACTCCATGCCCAGGCAGCTGTAAGCCGGATCCGGCACCATCTCCGGGCTCCAGTTCTTGTAATTCTGGATCCGCCCCACCTTCACCGCCGGCTCATGGATGTAGAGCCAGTTATCTGGAAAGAGCTTCGGCTCGCGGATCACCAACGCCACCGTAATGAAGTCGCGATAGTTCAAGCTCGCGGCAGCCGCGCAGATCTCGGCCGGCGGTGCTGGATCCATCATCGCGAACAGTTCCCGAATCGGCAGCGTGCTCATAAAGTTGTCGGCCCGGTACTCGACACCACCCGACTCCACCGTCTGCACTCCGCCGGCACCCCAAACGATCCGGCTCACTTCCGAATTCAGCACCACCGGCGATCCCCGCTCTTCGAGATACGCCTGCGTCGCTTGCCACATCTGTCCCGGGCCCAGCCGTGGATACTCAAACTCCTGAATCAGCGACGTCACCGCCTTGCTCGATCCCACCGTCAAGGACTTTGCCGTCTCACGGATCAAGGTCCACATCGACAGGCCGCGGATTCGCTGCGCCGCCCACTCCGCCGCGATTGAATGACACGGCACGCCCCAAACTTTCTCGGTGTAGGTCTTGAAGAACGTCCGGTACAGGCGATTTCCGAAGTTCGCGACCAGCCAGGACTCCAGGTCCTTGGCATCCTTTGAACTCTTCGTCATCTTTGCCTTGGCGTAGCTCGCCATGCACAACGCCGCTTCCCAGATCCCCAACCCCCGCAGCGTATCGAACGGATCGAGCGGGTATTGAAAAAAGTGGTTGTTGTGAAAAATTCGTGAGAGTCGCGGGCGCACCAGAAATTGATCGCCCAGCACGTCGTGCCACATCTTTTCCACCACGCCAACCCGGGTGAAAAAGCGGTGCCCGCCGATATCGAACCGGAATCCGCGGTACTGCTCAGTGCGGGAGAGCCCCCCCACCTGAGGAAGCTGCTCCAGCAAAACGCTCGAGCAACCGTGTTTTGCCAACTCGTATGCCGCTGTCAGCCCAGCCGGGCCAGCGCCAAGAATGAGCACCGGACTTGTCCGTAGATTATGGGACTCCAAACACTTCCTCCGACAGTTTCTGAGGGGTCCGCTTCCACTCAGTTCCTCATCCACTCACCATAGGCTACCCTAAGTCGTAACCTTGAGCCTGATCCTGAACACTGGAACCTGCGGAAGTTGCCGAATTCGCCTGCAGGAATACCGCGCCAAAGGCGCCCGCCGTTGATCCCCAAGTTCACCCAGGAAGTTTGGCGTGGTGCCGGCGGCATCCTGGCCGCCGAGTCGCTCTCCCTTCCCGCCGGCCTGATGATCTCCGCGATGCTCACCCGCGCCCTCGCGGCGGATGGCTATGGCCACTACGCCCTTGCCGTCGCGATCGTCGGTGGCATCCAATGGCTCATCGCCTCTGCCTTCAACCGGCTCGCTGTTCAAACACTCAGCCGTGAGCCCCAACACCTCCCCACCTTCCTTCGTTACTATGCCGTCACCGGCGTTGCTTGCCTCCTTGGGCTGCTCGCTCTCGCTCCGACACTGGCGACGCAACTCCACGTCCCGGAACTGCGTACCAGCCTTCGCTGGCTCGCCTGGGATATCCCCCTTTTCGCCTTCGCCCAAGCTCAGCGCACCTTCCTCATCGCCAATGGACAATACTCCCGGCGCGCGGTCTCGGGCGGCTCGCGCTGGATCGTTCGCGCCGCCGCCACCTGGCTCGCCCTCGAACTGAATCTCGGCATCCCCGGCGTCATGCTCAGTTGGATTCTGGCCTCCCTCACCGAACTGCTCCTCCTGCGCGCCACTCCCTTATCGGCCCTTTTGCTCCCCGGTGCGAGTGCTCCGCTTCCCTGGCGCGCCGCCCTCCCGCTCTTCCTCTTCGCCGCCTCCCAACGCATCTTCGAACGTGTCGACTTGCTCCTCCTCCAGTCCAGCGGCGTCGCCCCCAGCCAGACCGGCCTTTACGCCGCCGCCCAAAACCTTGCCATTCTTCCCGCCCTAATGGCCGGTTCCCTCTCCCCGGTCCTCATCTCCGCTCTCATCCGCGGCGAGCGTGCCGGACAAGCCAAAGAGGCCCAACACGCCGCCCACCTCTCCCTCTGCCTCACCCTCGCCATGCTCCCCATCTCCGGCTTCTATTTCGGCTGGGGCGACGATTTTGCTGGTCTTCTCTTTGGCGCTCCGTTTCGCCCCGCCGGCAAGATTGCCGGCCTCCTCACCGCTTCCGCCATCGGCGTCGCGCTCAATGCCAGTTGCGTCTCCGTCCTGGCCGCCGCGGGCGACGCCCATCTCAGTTGGCGCTACGGCCTCCCCTCCCTCGTACTCACTCTCGTCCTGCTTTCCTACGCCATCCCCCGCTACGGACTCATGGGAGCGGCCGTCGCCTCCGCCTTTTCCGGACTCGTCCCCGCCCTCATCGGCCTTTGGTTCGTTTACCGCCGCTGGCAACGGCCCTTCCCTTTGGGCACTTTGGCGGCCTGCGTCGCGGTCGCCGCTGCCCTCTACCTGATTGGGGGACGATAGAGGTCGAGAACGATGCGCGTTTCCATCATCATTCCCACCTACCACCGGCCTGAGCGCATCGCGGCCTGCCTCGCCGCGCTGGAACACCTCGACTACCCCACCTTCGAAGTCATCGTCGTCGACGATGGCTCGCCCGTTCCCGTCCAAAGCGGCCCACGGCCCTACCCACTGCGAATCCTCCGCCAGCCCAACGCCGGACCCGCCGCCGCCCGCAACCGCGGCGCCGCCGCGGCCCAAGGTGAACTGCTCGCCTTTCTCGATGACGATTGCCGGCCCCTTCCCGGCTGGCTGACTGCCCTCACCGCAGCCTGGCAGAAAGGCGCCCTCGTCGGCGGCGCTACCCGCAACGCCTGCCCACAAAACCCCTACTCAACCTTCAATCAGCAACTCCTGGACTCTGCCCGCAACTGGTTCCGCCAACACTCCAGCCCCCTCGACTTCCTACCCTCTAACAACCTCCTCGTCGAAGCCGCCGCCTACCGCCGCCTTCATGGCTTCGGCGAGTCCTACCCCCTTGCCGCCGCAGAAGACCGCGACCTTTGCGCCCGCTGGCTCCAGGACGGCGGCACCTTTCGCCTCGCCCCGGACGCCTGGATCGACCACGACCATCCGCAAACCTTCACTTCCTTCCTGCGCATGCACTACTCCTACGGCCGCGGCGCCGCCATCTTCCATTCCTCCCGCGGCACCCATCCCGGGCAATTCGCCGCCTCGTCGTTCTATCTCTATCTCTGGCAGCAAACCGGCGCCCTCGCACTCCTGGTCCTCTCTCAGTCGGCTGTCGTGTGCGGCTACGCCTACCAGGGGGTCCGCCCCTGGATTCTGCCGTTCTTCGCCTACCTCCTCCTCGCGTGCGCCGGCCAATTTCAATCCGGAGCCTGGCACGCCGACCTCAGCGGCCCCGACGAAGTTCCCCACTTCATCAACGGCGTCGTCGTCAAGCAGTACCTCGTCGATGGTCTCCCGCAATCGCCCCTCAACTTCGCCCGCGACTACTATCAGCACTACCCCAAGGTCGCCATCGGCCATTGGCCGCCCCTGTACTCAATTCTCCAGGGCCTCTGGTTCCTCATCGTTTCGCCCTCACCCTTCACCGCCCTGCTGCCCATCGCGTTTATCTTTGCGGCCCTGTCCACCATCGTCTACCGCCAATTGGCCGATCACTCTCCCGCTTGGCTCGCCTTCGCCACCGGCGCGCTGATGCTCATCCTCCCCCTCGGTCGCGACGCACTCCACGAAGTCATGCTCGAGCCGATCTGCGCCCTGCTGCTCGCCTTCGCGACCCTCTCCTTCGCCGGCTTCCGCTTCGTGAGTTTCGGCTTGTGGTCCGCCATCGCGCTCCTCACCAAAGCCAACGCCGGCGCCGCCGCGCTCGTCCCCCCCCTCGCCATCCTCATCGGCAACCGCTGGCACCTCCTCCTCTCTTTCCGCTTCTGGACCCCCGTCGCCATCGTCGGCGTTCTCGCCTTCCCCTGGTATTGGTTCGCCGGACCCTACATGGCCGGCGAGTGGGTTCCCGGCCCGGCCCCCAGCTTCGCGGAAAGCGCCTTACGCGCTTTCCGCTTCGCCTTCCTCAGCGGCATGGCACCGTTACCCCTCACCCTGATCCTGCTCGCCCTCGCCGGTTGGTGGCTTCGTCGCAAGGACGCTTCCGCCGCCGCCTGGGCCTCCCTCGCGATTGCGGTCCTGCTCTTCCACACCGTCGTCTCCCCGCATGGCGAGTCGCGTTTTTATCTCTCCGCCACCGCCCCCATCCTCATCCTCGCCGGCAGCGCTCTCGCTCGCCTTCGCCTCGCCGCCGTCCCCGTCCTCCTCGGCCTCGCCATCCTCAGCGGCAATCCGCTCGTCACCAAGCCCGACTACGGCGCCACCGCACTCGTCCAACAACTCCGCGCCGCCTCAACCGAAACCCGACCCGTCGCCTTGCTTGCCGGGGACGCCGAGGGGCTCGTCATCGCCGAGTTCGTGCAACAAGAGTCTCGCCCCAAGTGGTATCTTGTCCGCGCCAGCAAAGTCCTCGCCAGTTCCACCTGGATCGGCCTCCGCTACGAATCCCGCTTCGGGACCCCCGCCCAACTCGCGGCCTACCTCGACAGCATGCCCTTTACCACCGTCATCATCGACACCCGGCCCGCCGGCGAACCGCTTGATCAGGTCATGTTGCGTGAAGTGCTCCGTACCGGTCCCTGGCGGATCGCCGCGCGCCACCCCTCCGCCATCGTCTACGCCCGCACCACCCCGGCTCCGCCTGTCGGCTCGTTCTTCCGCAACGAACTCGAAACCCGCGTGCTCCGCCGCCGTTAGCCCTTCCTACTCGCCGGCCTGCACCGTAAAGTCCATCGTTCGCACCGCGAACTGCTGCTTGGCCGGCGCATCCAGATCCTGCACCGCCAACTCCAGCACGTAGTCCCCCGTCTTATCCCCCACGCGCAGCTTCCCCCGCAACGAGAGCGCGCGCAGATCCTTCAGCCCCTCTGGGCGCAGCGCCGCCTTCTCTCCCGTATAGATCAACACCCCATCCCGAAACAGCCGCAGTTGCGTCAGCAAATTCGGCCGCGCTTCCTTGGCCGTCGCGTTGTAGATGAACACTGCGTACTCCACCTGGCCGCCCGGCCTCACGATTCGCTGTGCCGGATTCCCCTTCGGCTCCTTCCGTTCCGCCCAACCCACACCCGAAACCACCAGGCCTGAAAGCGCCAGCCGCTTCCGCTTCACGTCCGGCACCTCCACAAACTGCGCTGCTGCTCCCGTCTTCTTCGATCCCACATCCACCACCGCCGCTCGTACCTGATAAGCTCCCGCCCCCGGCACCCGCACGTCCAACTCCTGCACCATCCCGTGCCGCTTCAGTTGCGTAAACGCCTCTCCGCGTGTCCGAATCTCTTGGGGATGCTCCAAATATTCCACCAGCTTGCCCGTCTCATCGAACAGCAGCACCACCTCGTTCACCACCGCTCGATGCCAGGGCCGCTGGTCCTTGTCCCGGCTCTCCGCCGCCTCCTCCCGAAATTCCAGCGCCGCCGCACCGATATGCAACAGCGTTCGCAAAAAAGGCCCCGTCGCCGCCTCCAGATACACCGGCGTCACCTTGATCGGCACCTCCGCCGAATGAAACGGCGACAGCACCGCGCTCACCAGCGGATTCACCGGTCCTTCCGCCTCCGCTGTCCCCAGAAACCCCCGCCGATAGCGCAACGACACTCCCTGCCGCTTCACCTTCACCGACAACCGTTGGAACTTCGAGTTTTTCTTCGTCTTCTCGAACGTCTCATCGTCCGGCTGAAACGCCACCAGGTAGTAGCCCTCCTGGTCATCCAGCGCCTTCCGCAGCGCTCCGGCAATGTCGTTCGTGTTCCGGTAGAACACGCCGCCCGTCTGCTCCGCGAGCATCCCCATCCCGTCCTGCGAAAAGTTGAAGTCCAGTTGCCTCTGTCCCGACAACATCGTCACCCGCCGCGCGTCGCCGCCCACGCTATCCTGCGCGGTCAGCGACGTCGTCACCAAACCCCGCGGATCCACCGTGTAGATCATCACCCCGCTCCGGTTTGCCGAATCCACCAGACTTCGCATCGCCGTCATCGTCCTCAACCGCTGCCCGCCCACGCCCCCTGGCATGTTGGGTAGCATCGGCAAATCCGAATTTACGAACGACGCCGGCGCGTCAAAAATCTGGATCGCATCCGACAGCAACACCAACGACTTCCTCCCCGGCAACTCCCGGATCCCCCGCACCGCCAGGTTCACCGCCCCCAACATCGCCGCCGTCTGGATATCCTGCAGATAGCGATTGTTCTGCTCCTCCCGCAGTTGCATCTCTTCCGCCATCGCCGCCAGCGTCGCGCTCTGCGCCGAGTCCACCGCCGCCGTCGACAGTGGCGCCAGTGCATCGAACGCCTTTAACCGGCCAAACCGAAGCCGTTCAATGGACGCCAGCAGTTGCTTCTTATTGGTGGTGAACTGCTGCATCAGGCTCAGCCCGCTCGACGCACGGTAGACCGCCACCAGATCCCGGCTCCGCACGTTCTCTTCCACGAATCGCTTCAGCGCCTCCCGCACCACCGCCGTGCTGGTGAACGACAGGCTCAAGTCGTCGATCATGATCGCGATCGTCCGCCGCACCTCCTCGGGCTTCAACTGCCCCGCCGCCGGTTCGTCCTGCGCCGCGCCCGCCTTCGTCGGCTCCATCCCCTTGCGCTGCCCCGGCACATAGATCACGGACTTGATCTGCTGCCGCTTCCCCTCGCGCGATACCTCGAAGTCCTCCGCCTTTAAGTCCGTCACCCGCCCCCCGGACTTATCCGTCACCGTCACGTCCACCTGAATCAGGTTCACATTCACCCGGATCGTCGGCTCCGGCTGCCCCCACAAACAACTCGCCGCCAGCACCAACACCGCCATTCGCATGGCTTAATTCTAGTCCCACCCCACGCCAAATCCAACGCCCTTCAGTCGAGCCCGACCTCACGCGACGCGACGGCCGGCAAGGGAACGTGCTTGTTTCTGCGATTGTCCAAAACGTGCACCCGAATCTTGACTCGGAAAGATTGTGGGTCGACCAGATCGACGATTCCGGCCTTGCGAATTAAGCCGCGCAGAGCCTGCACATTGTTGTCTAAGGCCGCGTTCGCCTGACTGAGAAACTCCGCCGCCGTGGTCCAACGAATCTTCGTGACCGGGCGGAGAACCGCTTTCCCATAGTCGGGCGGCAGTCCGCCAAAGTCGGCCAGGTAAGCGTTGCGGCACTCGATGGTTTTGACGGCTTGTCCGCGCCAACGCGGCTCAACCGTCGTGCCTGCTTCCCGGATCTCGATACGCAGATAGTGTACGGAGCCGCAGGGTCCGTGCGAGACCAAGGGGCCGAGAGTCGCTTGGTCGTTGCGTAATTCGTACACGCCGGTCGGAGGGAAGCCAGGTGAAACCTTGCGCACAAGCTTTTTCGCAGGAAATCCATCCCCGACCCAACTGGGGTACCCGCGCGGACCATCGTCGTCAATCACATCGAAGAAGTGCTCGATCCGCGTCTGCGTCAGCATGCGGAGAAAAAAAGGTCGTGACCGCCTCTCGAGGAGCTGGCTGCTGATCGCAAACCATTCTGCGGTGGTCAGCGCTTCTGACTCCAGCCGCAGCAGCGTCTCTTCTGAGGCGTGAGCCCGGAGCAACAGGATCATCACTTCGTCGTGCCACCGCGGATAAAACCTCAGGAGGAGTTCGGGCGGTGCGACCGTCCCCAGGCGGATCATGGCATCGAGCAAGCCCTGGATATGGAAAAAGTCGGGTCCGTCCTCGGGAGCGCCAACGAACTGCACCGCGCGCTCGAGTTCGGCCACCAGCGGTGCGCTGCAATCTTCCACCTGCAGGCTACCGCAAAGGTAGGCTCCCCAAGCTCTCTCTTTCAGACTCTCTGAACGCAGCAAGCTTTGGGCGCGTGCCGGCAGTCCGCTCTCCTCCGGCGCAGTTTGTGCGGTCAGTGAGCATAAGCCCACAAACAAAGCTAAGGCCACTTTCATCTCACGGGTATCGACACCGTACCAGAACGCGAAGTGCCCGATACGGGAATCACTTTCGGGCCGATATGGAATTCGCCGACAAATTTCTGAACACTTGCGCCGCCGCCCCGGTCATATAGAGTGAACGTGGCACCGGCGGCATGGAATTCACTCAACATCTCGCGCTCCAGGAACTGACCGCGGTGGCCAACCCGTCCACCGCCTTCGCCGAACTGGTCGACCGGCAATCGCGGTTCGTCTTTCGCGTCGCCTACGCCGTCCTCCGCAACGCCCACGATGCTGAAGACGTCGTCCAGGACCTGTTCCTCAAGCTCTACCGCTCCGGAGCCTGGCAAACCATGGACGACGAACGCGCCTTCCTCGCCCGCTCCGCTTGGCGTCTCGCCGTTGACCGCCGCCCGCAAGCCCGCGCTCTTCCGGCACCGGAACTCACCGTCGCCTCGCACGAGCGCGCTCTCATCGGCAGCGACCTCGAAGCCATAGTCCGCCGTCTCATCGACGCCTTACCCGAAGAGTTCCGCCAACCGCTCGTGCTCTCCGCTCTCGAAGAAATGACGTCTCGCCAAATCGCCGCCGTGCTCGATATCCCCGAAAGCACCGTGCGCGGCCGCCTCATGCGCGCCCGCCAGATGGTGAAGGAGCGCCTCGCCGCTCGCTTGGAGAATCGCCATGACTGACCATGAACTTGACCGGTTGATCGACGGCGCCTTGGCCAACTGCATTCCCGAGCCCGCACCGGGGTTGCCGCAGCGTGTCCTCGCGCGCACTCGCCGGCCGCGAACCTGGCTCCTGCTTCCCGCCGCCGCGATTGCCGCCGGAATCATTGCCTATCTCGCCGTGCCCCCAATCCCTGTTGACCCAGTGCCTGTTGATACCCCGCGTCGGCCGACGGTCTCAGCCCCCATCGTCTCAACCGCTCCAGCGATTCCAGCCCCGCCCGCACCACCCGGCCCAACACCCTTCCGCCGCCTCCCGGTCCAGGTGGAGACCACGCGCACCATCCCGCTCAGCTCGCAAGAGCGCCAACTCGAGCGACTGTTCCGAACTCACCCGGAGATCGCGTCGCAACTTCCAGCGGAAACCAGTGTCCAGCCACTCAGCGTCCCGGAACTCGAATTCCCGCCGTTAACCATCGAGCCCCTGGAATCGGCCACCACCGGCGTTGACGAATAACCAAAGGAGAAAACTGTCATGAGAATCACAACCCTGTTCCTCGTCCTGCTTGCGCTACCTGCCGCCGCGCAGGAAGCTGCTCGCTTCTTGCGTCTCGATTTCGTCATCCGCGAGTTCGAGGACCAAAGGGCGGTGTCGGCCAAAACCTATTCCGCGATGACGACCACCGACGACCGTTCCCGGGGCATGTCGATCCGCACCGGCAACAAGGTGCCCTACCAGACCGGTCAGAACAACTGGAGTTATGCCGATGTCGGCGTCAACATCGACGCACAGAAGACCGTCATTGAAGCCAATGGCCAGATCACTATCACCCTGGTGGCGGACATCACCACGATGCCCACGCCCAACGAGGGCTCGAGCCAGATGCTGCCTCAAATCCGGCAGAACCGCTGGAATGGCGTCGTCACCTTGCCTCCCTCCAAGGCCACGCTGCTTTACTCCTCCGATGACCTGAATTCGAAGCGCAAGATCCAGATCGAGTTGACCGCGACGCCCCTGAAGTAACCCCCCCGCCTGGAACCAGAATCTCTCAGAGCCCCCTCCCCCCGAGGGGGCATCTGTTCACCCTTCCCCTTCCCACCCTGTCCGACAAACCAATAACCCCCTCCTTTTCATACACCTACAGCCAACCAACCCCTCCCGCCGACCGCCCCCTCGCCCGCAACCGACCTAAAATCAACACCTTAGCCCCACACCCCCCCACACCCCCCC
>JALHNI010000108.1 GCA_022843605.1 Bryobacter sp. | reverse complement strand
ATCCGCGTCACGCGACTTTCCACCAACCAGACCTTCGAAGCAACGACGACCGAAAGCGGCGATTACTCGATTGTCAACGTTCCCGCGGATATCTACGAGATTCGCGCGTCGAACGCGGGCTTCAAGACTGCCGTACGGAACCAGGTACGGACCGAGATTGGGCAGACGCTGCGCGTAGACTTCGCACTTAGTGTCGGTGACGTAACGGAATCGGTTTCGGTGACCGCCGAGGTGCCGGTGATGAAGACCGAGTCGGCTGAACTCGGACAGGTGGTCGACAACAAGACTGTGATTGGTTTGCCGGTGCGCGGCCGCGACTTTATGGCCTTCGTCAGCATGGTGCCTGGCGCTGCGCCCAGCCGTGGCGCGGTGGGCGGAGGCGGACTCGATCAGAACGGCTACAACGTTTCCGGCCAGCGCCGCAGCGACAACGTCGTTTACGTTGATGGCGGTATGGTGAGCCAGGGCAATGGCGGCACGACGTTCTTTCCCAACCTCGATGCCCTGCAGGAAGTGGAAGTGAAAACGGGCCTGTATGGCGCGGAGTTCGGCATTAAGCCCGGTGGCCAGATCAGCACTGTGACTAAGAGCGGCACAAACACGTTGCATGGCACGGGCTTTTACTTTCATCGCAATGACGCCTT
Source organism: Bryobacter sp. (assembly GCA_022843605.1). Classification (GTDB taxonomy): domain Bacteria; phylum Acidobacteriota; class Terriglobia; order Bryobacterales; family Bryobacteraceae; genus JALHNI01. The sequence continues at coordinate 23,852 of JALHNI010000108.1, read as the reverse complement.
GAATGCCCGCAATTTCTTCGATCGCACGCTCCCCTCTTTCAAGAACGATCTTTTTGGTGGCATGGTGAGCGGCCCGGTTACGTTGCCGAAGTTGGTGAACGGCAAAGACAAGCTCTGGTTCCTGTTCGCGGCTTCCGGAGAGCGACGACGCCAGTTTCAATCACTGAATGGACAAGTGCCCACGACGGACCAGAAGGCGGGCCGCTTCGCGACGACGATCAACGATCCGACCACCGGCGCCCCGTTTCCCAACAACACCATTCCGACGAGCCGCTTTAACCCCGTCGCGCAGAAACTGATCCCGTTCTACCCGGACCCGAACACCACGGGGCAAGCCTTCAACTATTTGAACCCGACCGCGACGAACAACCGGAATAGCTGGCAGTACATCGCGAAAGTGGACTGGGGCCGCTCCGCGAATGACCGTTGGGCAACTTCGGTGGTGATCGATTCTACGCCGGCAGTCTTGAACTCCGCGATCGATACCTTTTCAGTGGTGGCCCCGCTCAAAAGCTACGTCGCCAACATCCGAAACACGCATACCTTCGGAACCTCGGTGGTGAACGATGCGGGTGTCTATCTTTTCCGCCGCGCGTACAATCCGACCTCCGTTCAGCGGCCCGGCTTTGGCGCTTCACTGGGTATCCCACAACTGACGCAGACGTTCGTGGACCAGACCGGTGTTCCGATCACCGCGGTTACGGGACTTCTTTCTCTCGGCGACCAGAACTTGAATGGTGCGGTGAATATCGGCCAATGGGAGGCGCGAGAGAATATCAGCTTTAACAAGGGTGCGCACTCGATTAAGGCCGGCTACACCTATCGGCGTCACTACGCGCTGGAGGCGTTGCTGGGGCGGTCCAGCTTTACGTTCAACCCGCGCTACACGGGCAACGCGTTCGCTGATCTGTTGATCGGCGCGCCGAGCAGCACAACGCTGGGTACGGAAATTCTACGCTCGCACACGATTCAGAATGGCCACTACATGTTTATCCAGGACAGTTGGAAAGCCACCTCCCGGTTGACGGTTTCGATGGGTTTACGCTACGAATTGCGCCTGCCCTGGTATGACAAGCGCGGCTTCGCCACCAGCTTTAACTGGCAGACCGGACAACTCGATCCAGGCCTGCAGAACCTGACGCTGCAACCGTGGGAGACGGGCCGGTTTATCGCCAACCAGCCGCTGATTTCGTTTAGCAAGACAGGCTTCCTGCCTCGGTTGGGCTTGGCCTATCGCGTAAGTGACCGGCTGACGATCCGGGCCGGTTACGGTGCTTACGCGAGTGAGCCGGTGTATGCGGTGCCGGAATCCTTTGGCGGCAACGCGCGGCCGGGCGCCACGACGCGGCAGTTTATCGCGAATGCGACCGTACCGAACATCAGCTTGTCCGATCCGTTTGGCACATCGGCCGGTCCGGTGATTCCGAATGCGGCGGGTACCGAAGGCCAGTGGCCCAACGCGATCACGCAGCAATGGGGCTTAAGCGCGCAGTACGGCATCGGCCGCCGCACGGTGGTGGAATTGGGCTATCAGGGCTCGAACGGCGTGCATGAGCCGAACATTGTTTCGCTGAACGATGCGACGCCCGGCCCCGGCCCGCGCCAGGCGCGCCGCCCCTATCCGAACTTCCAGACGATCAACTTCACGACGCCGAACGGTACGAATAACACGCAGGGCCTGCTGGCGCGAGTGGAGCATCGGCCGGGTCCGGAAGGCCTGACGATGGTGTTGTCCTACACGTGGCTGAAGGCCATCGACACGGTTGGCGGACGCCTGGGCATCGCCGGGGACCCGTCGGCGCGGTCGCGTAATTTGCCGATCAGCCAGAATCGTGGTCTGGGCGAAGGCAACGTGCCGAGCAGGCTGGCGGTGACGGTGGGTTACGACCTGCCCTTCGGCAAAGGCAAGGCACTCGCCAACTCCGGCGTGGCGGACAAGGTTTTCGGCGGCTGGTCACTCTTCGGCATCTTTGCCTATCAACGTGGACCCTGGGTGACGCCGGTAATGTCGTTTGACCGCAACGACGTCGGCAGCACCGCTTCGTTCCGGCCGGACGTTCTCCGGAATCCGAATTTGGAGTCGTCGAACCGAACCAACCTGGCTTGGTTCGATAAAGCGGTCTTCGTCAATCCGGCACTTTACTCCTACGGTAATGCTGGCCGATCGATTATTCAAGCGCCGGGCCTGGTGAACATGGATTTGGCGCTGTTGAAGTCGATCAACTTCGGCGAGACGAATCGGCTGGAGTTTCGGCTGGAGACATTCAATACGCTCAACCACACAAACTTCGGTGTGCCGGGACTCACTTTCGAAACACCGTCGTTTGGAGCATTGACGAGCGCCCTGGAATCAAGGAACCTGCAGTTAGGCGTAAAGTTCTACTTCTAACTCGCACGGCCTGAATGAAAGTACTTACTTTTTGGGAACCCGCGGGGTTGGTGACGGACCGAGCCAACCCCTATGCGGCTCTGCTGGCGCAAGCGCTCAGGCCGCTGGGCGTGGAATGCGTGGCGGGCTTCCGCGAGAATCTGACGCCAGAGTGGATCAGGGCGAACGCGCCCAGCTTCGACGTGATCCATTTGCATTGGCCGTGGGGGTTGTACTACGCGAGCACTTTAGCTGAGTCGGTGAAGGCTTGCTCGGCGATGATGGATGCGTTGTTATTGGCCCGGTCTCTGGGCTGCCGCATCGTCTGGACGATGCATAATCTTTATCCGCACGATACAGACACGCCAGAGCTGGATCACTTAGCGCGTCTGGCGATCGTGAGTAACTCGTCGGCGGTGATCGTTCATTGCGAGCATGCGCGGACGTTGCTGAAGCAGCATTTCTATCGGGACGAAGGCGTATATACAATTCCGCACGGCGACTTCGTGGAGCCGTATCCGAACATGGTGACCGCCGCCGAGGCTCGAGCCCGGTTCGGCTTCGATGCCCAGCATTTTGCCTATCTCTTTTTCGGAACTGTTCGCGAAAACAAAGGCGTGGAGCAGTTTCTGGAGTGTTTCCGAAAACTCGAAGGCGAAAATCTGCGGCTGCTGTTCGCTGCGCGCGTATGTAGCAAATTTGCGACACGTGTCGTGGAGAGTGCCCGGCAGAGCGATCCGCGGATCGTGATTTACGAGACGGAACGTTTTGGAAACGACGAGTTTCAGTGGTTCTACAACGCCGCCGATGTGGCGGTGTTTCCGTTTACGGATATTCTGACGTCCGGTTCGGCGATCACGGCGCTGGGCTTTCATTGTCCGGTCGTAGTGCCGGCGCTGGGCTGCCTTCCGACGTTGGTGGATGACAGTGTCGGGCATCTTTACAACGCGCAGGATCCGGACGGGCTGCGGAAAGTACTGCAGCAAGCGGCTGCGGGCCCCGCGAGGGAAGAGTTCCGCGCGGGCATCGACCGGAAACTGCGCGAACTGAACTGGCAGGACATCGCGGCCAAGACGGTGGAGGCTTACCGCCATTAGTTCAATCTTCACGAGTGCGGAACTCGACCGGTTGGCGGAGCGTGCCACGGCGCTTGAGTTTCAACCAGCCGTAGACCAGCTACGCGCGGATGTGACGGCGTTTCTGGCGATGAAGCTGACGCCGCCGGAACTGCCGGGCGGCTATTATCACGACTACATCTGCCCGGAGCACGGTGAGCAACTGCTGTTTCGGGCTGATCAGCCGACACGCCATGTGTGTCCGGTGGATGGTGCGGTGTTCGAAGGCGAGCGCTTTGATTCGGCCTGGCGCTGGTTTGTGAATCACGAGCTCTCCGAGGCCGCGTTACGCATGGCGGTGTTGCATCGCCTGGACGGCAACTTACTGGGGCCATTGCGGGAGATTCTGTTGGGCTATGCGGAGCGGTATGCGACGTATGCAGTAACTCCGCGCACCGGCATCAATCCTGGCGTAGCGACTTACACGACGCTCGATGAGAGCGTGTGGAGCATCCCGCTGGCTTGGGCCTACTCGCTGATCGAGAATGAGCTTACCGCTGGCGAACGGGAGCAGATCGAAATGAAGCTGTTCCTGCCCGCGGCGGAACATCTAGTGAAGCGCCATTATCGAGGCATTCACAATTTCAGTTGCTGGCACAACGCGGCGATCGCCACGCTCGGCCGGGTGTGCGATCGGCGTGACCTGGTGGAAGGGGCGATCGATACGTCGTCGGGCCAACGGGCGCAGTTACGCGAGGGTATGTTAGCGGATGGCCTGTGGTGGGAAGGCTCAATGAGCTACCACTTCTATGCACTGTGGGCTGTGCTGCTGAGTGCGCTGGCCGCACGGCACGCGCCGGAACTCGATATCTTCGCCGATCCATCCATTCATCGGGCCTTGCGCACGATGATTGATTGCGCCTATCCCGATGGCACTTTGCCGGCGACCCACGATTGTTGGTACTTTACCAGCGTGACGGGCGAAGCTTGCCACGGAGTGCCGCCGGGACCTGACTTTTATGAGATTGGTTTCGCCGCTTATGGCGACTCCGCGTTCGCGGCGGTGCTCGATCGCACTTACTCCGCCGGACGGCGAAACAGTGTCTATGCGTTGCTTTTGGGTGCGGAGCGGGTACCGAATTCTTCATGGCCCGCGCGCAGGAGCTTCGTGCTGGGGCCTTCCGGCCTCGCGTTTTTGCGGCCCCCCGGAAGTAGCTTGGATCTGATGTTGAAGTTCGGCCCCACGGGCGACCATCATGGTCATCCGGACAAGCTGGCCATCACCGGCTATGCGAATGGCTGGCGTTTCTCGCCGGATCTAGGCACGCCGGGCTATGGTGTGGCTTCGCTCGAAAGCTGGTACAGGCAGACGCTGAGCCACAACACGGTGTTGATCGACGGCTTGTCGCAGCCGCCGGCGGTGGGCACGTTGGTGCGCTTCGATGAGCGCCTGGTGGAGGCGAGTGTGGCGTGGACGGAGGGCCACTACGCTGGGGTTTCCATGCGGCGTTGCCTAGTCGCTCAGGCTGAGTATTTCGTGGATGTATTTACCGTGCGCTGCGATCGGTCGCGGCGGATCGAGTGGGTGTATCACAATGCCGGTCGCGCCGATCTGCCGGCGGGCGAGCCGGCGATGCTGGAGGGCTCCGAGCAGTACCAGCATTTGGAAGCTGTGCGACGACTGACCGGAGTGCAGCGTGTCGACTGGAAGGATGCGGGCGGCGCGATGTCGGTTTGGCTGCCCCCTTTCGAGGGGGAAGAAGTTTACGCGGGCCAAGCGCCCGGCCATCCCGCGACGGAACGTTGGGGATTCGTGCTGCGGCAGCACCACGCGACAGAGGCCACGTTTGTGGCGGTGTTGCATCCTCATCACGGCGAGGCGCTGGTGCGCGGCGTCGACTGGCAAGGCAACCGATTCGCCGTGCAGCTCGGGGACCGGCGCGATGAATTCGACTTACTTACGCTGATAAGCGAGTAACTGCTCCAGGTTGCGCTGGGCGTCGGTGAGATTGGGGTTGAGGCGCAGGGCTTCGCGATAGTGGGCGATGGCCTGATCGAACTGACCTTGGCGGGCCAGCACGTTGCCATAGTTGCCATGGGCTTCGGCAGAGCCTGGCTCCAGGGTCAGGGCCCGTTCAAAGGCTGCTGCAGCACCGGCTAAGTCGCCTTGGACGGCGAGGGCGTTGCCGAGATTCACTTGAACTTCCAGTTTGTTGGGCCAGTGGCGCGCCACCTCTCTCAGAACGGCGATGCAGCGCGCGATCTCGCCGGCTTGGCAGAGCAGCGAGCCCAGGTTGAACTGAGCGTCGTAGTAAGTGGGGTCGAGTAGCGCGGCGCGCTGATAGGCGGGAATTGCTTCCTCGATACGCCCGAGTTGGGCGAGGGCATTGGCGAGGTTGTTGTGGGCGAAGGTATAGTCAGGGCGCAGTTCGGTGGCTTTACGGTAGTGGTCGACGGCGGTGGCATAGTCGCCGCGTTTGGCTGACCCGAGGGCGAAGTTGTATTCGGCGTTGACGGATTGCGGGTCAGTCCGGAGCCATTGGCGACTGAAAACGAGGTCATCAGCGAAGTAAGTTGAACGGTGGACTGAAATGCCGGCGAGGACCAGTAACACCGCGGCAATCGGTAGCGGTCGCGTTGGGATGAGCGGGGCGAGTAACGCGAAGATGCCGAGCGAGGCCAGCAGAACATAGCGTTCGTCGAACGGAGCTTCCTGCTTAAGGATGTTCGCCGTGGGCAGCAGGGCCAGGAGGAACCAGCCGGTCCAGAAGAAGAGATACGGTTTGGGAGCCCTGCGCGAGCCGTAGAGGAGTGCTGCGAACAGGAGTAGGGCGATGGCCAGGCGCGGCCAGGAGAGCCACACCGCCAGGCGCGGTTCATAGTGCAATTCGACGAAGGGGACGAAGATGCTCTGGAGCGCGTAGAGGACCGCCCAGAAGGGACCTAGTGGATCGCCGATGGTGTATTCAGTGCCACTGAAGAGCACCTGCCGGATGGCGAGGTAGGCCGCGGTGACGAGGACGATGGGAACGTATCGGGTGAACTGCCGTTGCGAGAGGCCGAGGACATCGGCGAGGACGAATAGCACTGGGATGATAACGGCTTGTTCTTTGCTGAGCAGGGCCAAGCCGAAGCTCACGACGGCGCCAGTTTGCCAGCGCGGGCCTTCGCGAAGCCAGCAGTAGATGGCGGCGAGCGTCCAGACGGCGGGCATCATCGTTTCGCGGCCGGAGGAGACCGGGTAAACGCAGGACGAGGCAATGGGATGCAGTGCAAAGGCTGCGGCGGCGGCCCAGGCGGGCCAGATGCCGAGCCCGAATTGGGGCAGGCGGAGAAGCGAGTAGGCCAGCATTCCGGCGACGCCGGCGAGGGCCGCATTGAAGAGGTGGAAGGGGGCAGGGTCCTCGCCGCTGAAGGACTTTTGCAGCAGGAGCGACGTGCGGGTGAGGGGGCGATAGTAGGGAAGATTGGGGAAGTGCCGCTCTTTGAACAGTTGGGCGACGGCGTTCAAATCGCGCGGGGCGGGGTTGTTTTGGATAACCTCGTGATCGTCGTAGATCAGTTCGTTCGGGACAGCGACCGAGTAGCACGCAACCGCCGCGAGGAACAAGCTAAGCAATGCGGCGTGCTTCGACGTCATTCAGTCAGCTTACGATAGCGCCTGCGCCATGCCGGACTCTGCCGCGCGATAGGAGGCAAAGACGGCTTGGAGAGCGGCCAGGCTTTCGCGGGGCGTAACGAAGGGCTTCTCCAGGCCGACGACGGCCTTCACGGCCGCGTCGAACATGACGCGGTAACCGTCCTCATCCTTCGGCTTGAAGGACTGTTTAGGCTGGCCGTTTACCTGCCAATCGAGCGTGCCGAGGGGATTGAAGTTGAGCCAGCCGTTGGTGCACCAGATGCGCACCATGTTGTCGAAGCTTTTGTCGAGGTAGTAGCCGGTGTTGAGCGTGCCAATCCACCCGCCGTGGAAGGTCATGGAGACGACGGCGGCATCTTCCACCTCGATGGGTTGGCCGCCGACGTTGCGGCAGAAAGCGTTCACCTTGGTGATGCGGTCGCCGGTGAAGAAGGCGATCAGGTCCAGATAGTGGAGGCCATGGAAGAGTAACTTGCCGCCGCCGGCGCGGTCGCGCTTGGCGAACCAGCTTTGGTGATAGGCGGGGGCCTTGAGGCGCGTTTGGTCGCCGATCCAGTTCATGGAGGCGGCCATGGGTCTGCCGAGGATGCCGGATTGCAGAATCTCGCGGGCCTTTCGCGGAGCCTCAATGACGCGCGTGGAGAGGGCGAGCATGAGCTCGCGTTTGCGCGCTTCGGCGAGCTTCACGAGGCGTTCAAAGTCGGCCAGGTTGGTGCAGCCCGGCTTTTCGACAACGACGTGGCAATTGGCTTCGAGAGCGGCCTGTATGGCGGGGGGCGCCTGGTTCGCTTCCAGGCTGACGAGCACCATCTCGGGACGAACTTCGCGCAGCATTTCCGGGATGCTGCGGAAAAGTTGAAGGTCCTTGTTGCGCGCGCCCAGGTAGGGTTCGGTGTAGGGGAACAGGCTGCCGGTGGTGTCGCACAGGGCGATGCGGTTGAGAAACGGACTGGCGCCCAACTCCTTCAAGTAGGGTGCGACATTCACGCCGCGCACGGCAATGATGGCCGCATTGATCTTGCTAGGCTGGGCGGTCGCACCAGCGACGGTCATGCCGGCGAGCAGTGAGCGGCGAGGAAGCGTCATTTGGGAGTTCCTTGTTGGGCCCAGATCTCTTCAATGCGGTGGACGAGTTCGCGCGTTTGGGCGGCGACGATGTTGCGGATCTCGGAGTAGATGAAGAACCGGAAGCCGCGCTCGATCCAGAAGCGGGCCTGCTCGGGCGAGTTGGCGACCATGCCGCAGGGTTTGCCCTGTTCGGCGGAGCTACGGTGAATGGTTTGGATGGCGCCGACGAGGTCCGGGTCTTCGGGTTTCCAGCAGCGGTCCATGTTGAGGGCGAGGTCGTAGGGGCCCAGCATGGTGGCATCCACCCAATCGGGCGAAGCCAAAGTTGGGACGGCGCGCATGCCGGCGGGTGTTTCGATTTGCGGCATAACGAACAGCGAGCTTTCGATCTCGTCCCAGCCTTCGCGGTGAATCGAGCGGTTCCACATAATGGAGGGGCCGCCGGGGCCGCGCCGGCCACGGGGCGGCGTGAAGATGGCGTCGCGGGCGGTGTCGAGCTGGCTCATGGTTTCGGTCCAGGGCAGGAGGAAGCCGGAGGCGCCCATGTCGATGTACTTGCGGACCAGGTGATAGATGCTGCCTTCGGGACGGACGATGAGCGGGAACTCGAGCAGGCGGGCGATGCGGCAGAGCTCTTCCACTTCCTTGAGGGAGCAGGCGCCGTGTTCGAGGTCAAGCACGGCGTAGTGCATGCCTTCGGCCTTGAAGACCTCGAGGTACCCGGGCCAGAAGTCGTAGGTCAGCATGGGTCCGTAGGTGAGTTGCCCGGAACGGACTCGTTGTTTCAATGCGGCGGCTAACATTGGCGGTAGTATAAGGGTTTGCCGGCGAGGGATCAATAGAAACTTCGTGATTTCAATACAAAGATTCCTGTATTGGCACTAGATATTCTGTATTGACACGTTTCCGCGCCTGTGGGATTCTATCCTGGACTCCCCAATCCCCATGAATACCGTTGCTCCACCGATGTCGTTCCGGTCTCGCATCCCGGAACGTGAGGCCAAGGTTCAAGGGAAGACGCGCGGTTCGCTCGAGCGGTTTGAACGAGCGCGGCGTGCTTTGGCCGGTGGAGTGTCAAGCAGCCTGCGTCGCAGTGCGCGGCCTTATCCTCTTTTCTATACCCACGGCGCCGGCTCGATGGTGGAGGACGTGGACGGCAATCGCTATTGCGATTACGGTTTGGCTTGGGGTCCGCTGATACTTGGCCACGCCGATCCGGAGGTGACCGAGGCGGTGGTGCGGCAAGCGTCGCGCGGCCTTACCTTCGGGGCGCAGCATGACCTTGAGTATCAGGTGTCCGAGTTGCTGACGTCGATCATCCCTTGTGCCGATCAGGTCTGCTTTGCCAGCACGGGGACGGAAGCGGTGCAGGTCGCCTTGCGCCTGGCGCGCGCGGCGACGGGCCGGATGAAGTTCCTGAAGTTCGAGGGGCATTACCACGGCTGGATGGACAACGTTCTCTGCAGCTACCATCCGACGGCGAAAGAGGTTGAGTTGGCGGGCGGCCATCCGGTGCCGGCGGGAAGGGGGCAGGCTCCGCAGACAAACACCCTGGTGGTGGAGTGGAACGATCAGGCGGCTTTGCAGCGCGTCTTCGAACTCCACGGGAAGGACCTGGCGGCCGTGATCTGCGAGCCGATGCTGTGCAACAGCGGCTGCATCGCACCGCAACCGGGCTTTCTGGCTGAACTCCGGGCGCTGACGCTCGCGCATGGCACGGTGCTGATCTTTGACGAAGTGATTACGGGCTTTCGCCTCGACCTGGGCGGCGCGCAGACCTGGTACGGCGTCACTCCGGACCTTTGTGTGCTCGCCAAGGCGATCGGCGCGGGCGCGGCGGTGAGTGTGATGGGTGGCAAGAGCGAATACATGAACCTGATCGCGAAGGGCGAGGTGGTGCATGCCGGCACGCTGAACGGCAATCCGCTGGCGCTGGCGGCGTGCGGCGCATGCCTGGGCCGGTTGAGTCGCGAGGCATCCACCTTGTACCCGGCTTTGCGGGCCCGCGGCGAGCGACTGCGCAGCGGGCTGGAAGCGATTCTGCGGCAGTCCGGCGCAACGGTGTCCACGCAGGGCGATGGGGCCGTGTTTCAAGTCTCCTTCATGGACGCGCCGGCTCGCACCTATCGGGATACGCTCGCGGCGGACCGTGCCTTGTACTCGGACTTTGCTTTGGGCCTGCTGGATGAAGGCGTGCTGGTTTTGCCGGATGGACGCTGGTATCTTTCTACCGCGCACACCGACGCCGACGTCGATGCCACACTCGAAGCGGCCCGGCGCGTGGTGGCCGGATGAAGCCGATGATCGTCGTCAATGTGGATTGTGCCTTTCGGCAGGACCCCGGCTACGACTACGAAACGAAGCGCATTACCGAACTCGGCGCGGAGTTACATTTACGCCCCGCCAAAACCGAAGACGAGATTGCCGAAGCCTGCCAGGATGCGGACATCATTCTGCTGGAGTATCCGAACACGCCTTTCGGCGCCAGCACGATCGCGCGCTTGCCGAAGTGCCAGGCCCTGGTGAAGTATGGCATCGGGCTGGACAATGTCGACATTCCGGCGGCGACGCGCGCGGGAATCGTGGTGTGCAACACGGCGGAATTCTGTCTGGAAGAGGTTTCGGACCACGCGATTGCCTTGCTGCTTTCTGCCTCAAGGCGCATCGTGTCGATGGACCGCACGATCCGGTCCGGCGGATGGTTCAACTTTCCCCAGTACGGCTCCATTCGCCGCATTCGCAATCTGCAACTGGGCTTGGTGGGCTTTGGCCGCATCGCGCAGGCGGTGGCGCGCAAGCTGGCTTCTTACGGAATGACGATCGTGGCCTCGGACCCCTATGCGAAGCCGAATCCACGTTTGCCGCACGTGCGGCTGATGCCGCTCGACGAACTGCTTTCAACGAGCGACTTGATCTCGGTGCATGTACCGCTGACGCCGGCGACGCGGGGAATGATCGGCGAGGCACAACTGCGGGCCATGAAGCCGTCAGCCATTCTGGTGAATACCAGCCGCGGCCCCGTGTGCGATGAAGCGGCGTTGATTCAGGCACTGGCCGAACGCCGGATCAGCGGCGCGGCGCTGGACGTCTTTGAGCAGGAACCTCTGCCGGCGGGCCATGCCTTTGTGGAATTGGACAACGTGATCCTGACGCCGCATTACTCTGGCCGGTCAGAGGATTCGATGGTCGATTTACGCATGACGATTGCGGACTCGGTGGAAGCGCTGGTGAAGGGCTATTGGCCACCGTTCCCGGCAAATCCTGACGTGGTGCCGAAGCGTCCGTTGCAGCAGCCAGGAGGCGCAGTTTGAAACCTTATCGGATTGGGATTGTGGGCTCGGGCTTTATGGGTTTGACCCACGCCGCGGCCGTCGAGAATTTGGCGGGACTGCAACTGGCGGGTATTGCGGGCGGTCGCCGGGCGGCGGCCTTAGCGGAGAAGCATGGAGTGGTTGAGGCGGCGGACGCCACGGCTCTCGCTGACCGCGACGACGTCGATGCGCTGATCATCACCACGCCGCATCATCTGCATGCCGCGGACACCATCTATGCGCTGAACCACGGCAAAGATGTACTGGTGGAGAAGCCGATGGCTACGACTCTGGAAGACTGCGACGCGATGATGGAGGCGGCGCGGCGGTCCGGTTGCACGCTGGCGCTTGGCTTTCAGCAACGGTACCGGAAGAACAATCGCGAGGCTCGCCGACTGGTGCAGGAAGGCGCATTGGGCCAAGTGCATCTGGTGCAGGTGAACATGCTGCCTTCGGTGGGTCCGATGATGGCGGACCCAGGTTTTGAGAAGAGCTGGCATTGGTGGCGCGATGCGCGCAGCGTCGGCCACATTCTGAATAGCGGTCCGCATGCGGTGGATTTGCTGCGTTGGATTTTCGGTGCGGAAGTGCAGCACGTCTCCGCGCTGTGCCTGACGACGCAAGCCGATTCGCCGGTGGAAGATACGACGGCGGCGCTGCTCAAGTTCAGCAACGGCACGATCTGCGCGCTGACGTCTTCCTGCGTTGCGCCGGATCCTGCCTTTCCGGGCGAGGAGTTCCGGTTCCGCTTCATGGGTTCAAAAGGCGTGATGGACTTGGACCCGTATGTGGAACTGCGTTTGTCTCAGGACGGCAAGCTGAACACGGTGAGCGTGCAGCCTGCCGTGGGGCATCAGGAATCGGGCACTTTGCTGGGTCCGAAGCGCATGCAAGCCTACGAAGATCAGTTGCGGAACTTCGTCCTGGCGGCACAGGGACAGCCTTCAGAGATTGCGACGGCGGAAGACGGCAAAGCCGCAGTCAGCGCTTGTCTGGCGATGATCGATTCCTCGGCGGCGGCGGGTCGCTAACGCGAAGCAGCCTTCTCGAGGTCCTTCTTCAGCGTGAATCGATAGCCGATAAAGACCAGCACCGCGGCCGCCGCGGCCGTGAGGCACAAAGTCGCGAAGACTCCGGCTAGGCCGTAGTCTGCTTGCAGATAGCCGGTAAGCATCACGGCGATGCCGCCGGCGAGGCAATTGCTGGCGTTCGAGATCCCCACCGCACTGGACCACACCCGCGACGGCAGCACGTCGCAGAGGATCACGTTGTCGTTGGCGCTGGCCAGCGTCCGGAAGAAGGCAAACAGCAGGATGGCGCCGCTGGCCGTTTCAAAAGAGGGATTGCCGAAGAAGACTGTGAGAAAGGGAATTGAGCAGACGAAGCAGATGAACTGAAAGAGCATGCGGCGCTCGCGGCGAGCGCCGGCGAACTTGTCGGAGAGGAAGCCTCCGGCGAGCGAGGCGGTGATGGCGGCAGTCTGCAGGCCGACGGTGCCGGCGAGTCCAGCGGCGGTTGAGGAGAGGCTGAAGGCGTCCTTGAAGTAAAGCGGCAGCCAGACCAGGAAGACCCAGGCACCGGCGGCGATGCAGGTGGATTCGGCCAACACGATGACGAAGGTGGGCACGCCGAACATGGTGCGCAGCGCTTCCATGGGGGCCAGAGGGGGAGCCTTCGTGCCGGGTTCCGGCCCTGTGCCGTTGGGTATGGTGCCCTCGGGAACAGTATCGCGGGGCAGGGTGAAGTGGGCGACCACAGCGATTGCCAGTCCCGCGACGCCCAGCACCCAGAAGGCTGGCCGCCAACCCCAATGGTCACCGGCATAGCCGGCGAAGCCGCCGCCGAGCACGACGCCGAGGTTGTAGCCGGCGAGTTGAATGCCGATGGCGCGCGCGCGCGTCGCGCCGGGATGATAAGCGGCGGTGAGGGCGATGGCAGCCGGGACGTAGGCGCATTCGGAGACGCCGAGCAGGCAACGGGCAATGAGCAGTTCCGTGCCGGTGCGAGCGAAGCCGGTGAGCAAGGTGACCACGCTCCAGGCGATGACGCTCCAGAGAATCACCTTCGAGCGCGGCCACCGGTCGGCAAAGAAGCCGCTGGCTGGCGAGCAGATCGCGTAAACCCAAATGAAGGCCGAGCCGATTGCGCCCAGCATCACCGGCGAGGCGTGCAGATCCTCGCGGATGAGCGAGAAGACAGCCGAAAGCGCAGACCGGTCAGCGTAGTTCAGCGCCGCGATCACCGTGAGCAGGCCAACGAGATACCAGCGCGAATACGTCGGATCCATTTTGATCAGTATGCTCCTTCTTGGGCGATCGGCTCTGGGGGGGGGACGCCGATGATCCGGGCGCGGGCGGTGAGGCTGTCGAGCAAAGCGTCGGCGATGGGGATACCATCGCGCAGACGTTCGCTGCGGGTACGGCATTCCGGCTCGCCGGTCATCAGGACTTCGTCGTGGCCAGGCGCGGGACTGGTGGATTTGATGTTGCCTGTGAGACGCCCAAGGCGGGCGGCAAACTCTTCGGGGGCCTGAAAGCGGCTGACATCAATGGCGAGGAAGAAATGGCTGATGCCGAGCGTCATGAAGCCACTGCGCAGGGAGCCGACGTCAGTGGACATGGGTCCGCCGGAGAGTCCCGCGCTGAGCAATTCCACCATGAGCGCGAGCCCGGTGCCTTTGTAGCCGCCGATCGGCGTGGGCAGTCCGGCGAGGGCCGTGGCCAGGTGAGTGGTGGGGACGCCATGGCGGTCAGTGGCCCAACCCGCGGGCAGTGTCGTTTCGCCGCGATAGCTGGCCGCGTGCATCTTGCCGAGCGAGACGGTCGTGGTAGCCATGTCGAGCAGCCAGGCGTCTTCTTGGGAGCCGGGGACGGCCATGCAGAGGGGATTGGTGCCTAACCGAGGTTCCACGCCGGGCCACGGTGGTACGGCGGGCGAGGCGTTGCTGGTGACGATGGCGTAGCAGCCTTCGGCTGCCAGTTGCTGAGCCCAGTAGGCGGCCGCGCCGAAGTGGTTCGAGTTGCGGGCGCTCACAACGGCGACGCCGTGGGCTCGAGCCAGCCGGAGCGCATGCCGGACGCACTCGGCTGCGACGACCTGGCCGATGCCGTTTTGGCCGTCGTAGAGCAGGCAGGCGCCGGATTCGGAGAGCGGGACGCCGGCGGCCACCGGGTCCATGGTGCCGGCGGCCAACTGGTCGAGGTAAGGCAGCAGCATCTGGATGCCGTGCGAGTCAACGCCGCGCAGGTTCGCGGCGACGAGCGAATCGGCTACGAGCCGGGCATTCTGCTTCGGCACGCCGCTTTGCAGCAGTAGGGCTTGGGCGAATTCAGTTAGCGTGGCAGCCGTAAGGGGATGGTGCACGGGTTTAGTGAGCGAAAGGTGCGGCCAGCAGACGATTCGAACGGCCCTTCATGCGCTGCTCCCCGCCGAGCGCATACACCGTCTGGCTGTGAGCGAGGAGTTCGACGCCGGCCGCGGCGAAGGGCAAGGGGGTGGCGGCGGTGTAGGAGTCGGTTTGGATGTCGTAGATCCAGACCTCGGCGGCGAAGCCAAAGTCGCCGGGTTTGCCGGCCGCTTCGGCGAGCGTGGCGGTGTAACCGCCGGCCAGCAGAATGTGGCGATCGTCGAGGAGCAGGGCGGTCATGCCGCGATTGGCTTTGGGCAGTGGCTTGAGGCGAGTCCACTTGCGCGTGCCGGCTTCGAAGGCGTAGGCATCGTCGCGGTTGACGAGGGCGCCGGCGGTCTTCATGGAGCAGCCGCCGAAGAGATAGACGCGCCCGCCGGCCTTGGTTGCGGCGGGCATGGCTACGGCCCCTTGCGGCAACGAGGAGATCTGTTTCCATTGGCTATTGGTGTCGCGGACATAGACGGTGTCGGTGCACTGGGTGAGGTCGGCGACGTCGGCGCAGCCGCCGAAGAGATAGGCCCGTTGGCCGATGGCTTCCGCGCGCCCGAAGAGCGTGCCCGCCGGGGCGCTGCCGGTGCTTTGCCAAGTGCCATCGGCCTTTGAGAGCCGCCAGGATTCCAGGCTGGTGGTTTGGCCATCGCTGCCGCCCAGCACTTCAAGACCATCCTCCAATCGAAGTGCGGCGCCATAGGCGAGGGCTTGTGGAAGTGAGGGGCCAGGGGTCCATTGGTTCTTTGCGGGATCGAACAGGACGACGTCGCGGAGCCAAAGTTTTACGCCATCTTTCCAGGTGGTGCCGCCGGCATAGGCGAGTTGGCCGTCGAGTTGGGCGACTATGCCTCCCGCGACGGGAGTGGGCATGGCCTGCCGGTCAGTCCAGTTCAGAGTCCACATGTTCGCTCCCAGGATCGCGGTGATTCCGGCGAGGGATAAGACGATACTTCTCGATTGCATGGCCTCTCTCCGGTTTCTCTCCACTCTAAAACACCAGGGCACAATCTGTCGACAGTTGGCCAGTTTTTTCAAGTTTCCGGTTGTCCAAAACTGTCGACAGATTTATACTGAGGCCCATGCTGAATCGTAGAGACTTTTCGAAGCTGGCCGCCGGCGGCGCCCTGGCTATCCGGGCGGCGGCGCAAACCCCCGCCGGGCCGGTGGCGATCGGATCGCGCCGGGAGTTGCTGGTAGACGACTTGCTCGTTGACCGGTTTGCTGGGAGAGCCCAGTTGAAGATGCACTCGCCCGAACGGCGCAACATCGCGCTGGTGCACGATGAGCCCTGGGAGGGCTGCGGTTCCGGCTATCACACGGTCTTTCAGGATGGCGATCGTTATCGCATGTACTACAAGTCCTGGAATCACACCTACGACAAGGCGAAGGCGCATCCGCTGGTGATTGGCTATGCCGAGAGCACGGACGGCATCCGGTTTACCAAGCCGAATCTGGGTCTGGTTCAGTTTCGGGGCTCAAAGAACAACAACATCATTCTGGACGAGATTCACGGTGGGATGGCACATGACTTTTCGCCTTTTCGCGATGCGAACCCGGCCGCGCCGGCGTCGGCACGCTACAAAGCCGTGGGTTACGGCAAGAAGCCGCACGGATTGTACGCGATGCAGTCCGAGGACGGAATTCGCTGGAAGCTGATCCAGGAGGCGCCCATCCTCACCGAAGGGGCGTTCGACACCCAGAACATCGCCTTCTGGGATGAGCATGTGAAGAAGTATCGGGCGTATATCCGGGTGTTCGTGAATAAGCGGCGGGACGTGAAGACGGCACTCTCGAGTGACTTCGTGACTTGGTCAGCGCCGGAATTGCTGACCTATCCGGGCTCGCCTGACGAGCAGTTGTACACCAACCAGGTGAAGCCTTACTATCGCGCGCCCCACATCTACATCGGCTTTCCGGCGCGTTATGTTGACCATGGCTGGTCAGAAGCGGCGCGCCGCCTACCTGAGTTGAAAGAACGGCAGGAGCGTGCCGCCGATACCGAGCGCTACGGCACCGCGGTGACGGACACGCTGCTGATGACCAGCCGCGACGGTGCCCGGTTTCGCCGTTCCGCGGAGGCCTTTATCCGGCCCGGCTTGCGAACGCGCTTCAACTGGTCCTACGGGGACAACTACCTGGCGTGGCATGTGGTGGAGACAGCTTCGGAAGACGATGACAGTCCGCGGGAATTGTCTATGTACGCGACGGAGAGTTACTTCACTGGCAATGATGCCAGATTGCGCCGCTACGCGCTGCGGCTGGATGGATTCGGTTCGGTCTCAGCGCCGGCGGCCGGTGGCGAGTTGATCACGAAGCCGTTCACCTTCTCAGGCGACAAACTGTCGCTCAACTTTGCCACTTCAGCCGCCGGCAGTCTGCGGCTGGAATTGCAGGACCTGAACGGCCGAGCGATCCCGGGCCGGGCTTTGGCCGACTGTCCGGTGATCTTTGGCGACCATATTGACTATGCGGTCGCGTGGAAAGCGGGTCTGCGTGAGCTGTCCGGTAAGCCGGTACGATTGCGGGTCGAACTGAAAGATGCCGATCTTTTCGCCTTCCAGTTTTCTTAACCTGGTCAGGCGGCCGGCTTCTGGCGGGCGAGGACGACGTTCTCGGTGACATGGTCCATGGTGATCATCTCCGAGACGCACGCCGTCAGATTCGGATTGCGGAGCGCCCAGACGTAGCTCTTGCGCGGAGCGCTGAGGTCGCCGGGGACGGCGGCGTTCAGGCGTTCCAAACGTTCGGGTGGCGTGACCCGGCCACGGCCGAGATTGGCCGGCCGTGCGGCCTTCATCGCGATGACCCCCAAGCCGGCCTTGTGCGCAGCGGCGAGCGCCGGCTCCACGCGCGGACCGTTGAACATGTTGTAGGCCACCATGGCCGCCGAATAGACTTTGGCTTTCACCGCGGCTTCCAGCACTCCGCCCGGATCCGTATGCGACGACAGCCCCAAATGCCGGACCTTGCCGGCTTTCTTCAGGGTCTCGAAGGCTTCGAAAATTTCGGGATGATTCAGCACTTCGTAGGGCGTGTTGGCGCCGTGGGGGCACATCAGCAGGTCGAGATGGTCAGTGCCGAGCCGCGTTAGGGTCTCGTCGACAGACTTCAGAATCAATTCGCGATAGTGGGTGCCGCGGTCAATACGCTCGCCGTACTTCTTGGCCATCACGTTGGCGAGCGATGCCTGATCCAACTCGTCCTGCTGGCTGTTGAAATAGTTCAGGAAGTACTCGGGCGCTTCTACCTGGCGGCGCGTCACTTCGTCTTTCGCCGCCGATTTCAGGCGCTTCTTTTCGGTTTCGTCGAGGCTCGCGAAGATCTCAGCGTAAAGCCGGTTGCGGTTGTTATCCCAGTTGCTGATCTTGGAATTGATGAAGAACTTGTCGCGGCCCCGGGCTTTGATGACTTTGGCGTAGCCGGCCTCGCTGCGTCCGTTGCCATAAGCCGGAGCAGTGTCCAGGTAGTTGAGACCCATGTCGAGCGCCTTGAGGACGTGATCGTAGCTATCGACGCTGATCGTATTGCCGCCCATCACCATCTCGGAGATCATGTAGCCGGTGCGGCCGAGTTGCCGGTAGGCGACACCTGACTGACGATTGCGATATTCACCGGCCGGCGCCGGTGCGGCGTCAGCTTTCAGGGTTAGGGCGGCGGAGAGCGCGGAGATTTCGAGAAATTCACGACGACGCATCATGAGCAACATTCTAGCTGAATGGACGAACAGAAACCTTTCGCGGCCTACCGGCGTATCCTAAGGAGAGTCATGATTCATCGGATTGCCCTTCTTTTGGCCCTTTCTTTCGCACTTGCCGCCCAGGATGAGGGCATTAATTGGCTGGATAGCTACCCGGACGCACTGAAGCTTGCCAAGGAGCAACGCAAGCCCCTCTTCGTCGAGTTCCGGTGCGAAGCTTGAATCAACGGAAGAAATTTCGACGCACAGGTTGTGCTGTCTCCAAAAGATTCTCCGCTCGGCAAGCAACTTGAGCAGTACGTGTGTGTCCGCATCACACGGCTGGACAATATTGACGTCGGTCTGTTCGAACATGACCGTAACAACGCGATCTACTTCTACGCATTAAACGCGGACGAGCAGATCTATCTGCGCTACGGCGGGCGGGACTCGGCTTCGGCGGAGACCTACCTGCAGACCGATAGCCTGGTGCTGGCGCTGAAGCAAGGGCTGGAACTGCATCGGCGCTATCTGGCCGGAGACCTGCCGAAGGTCCCGCGGGCGAAGGCCCTGATGCCCCGCGAGATCCCGCTGCTGGTGAAGAGGACTTTCGACAATCACCAGTGCGTGGAGTGCCATCTGGTGCAGGACTATCAAAACATGCACCGTGAGTTAGATGGTACGCTCGATCCGCTCACCCACCTCTACAAGTCGCCCGACATCAAGACGCTGGGCATTTTCCTCGATGTTCCCCAGGGATTGCTGGTGCGCGAAGCCAAAGGTGCGGCGATCGCCGGCGGTCTGCAGGCAGGCGACCGGATTACGGCGCTCGATGGAACTCCCGTCTACACCTTCGGTGACCTGCAGTATCGCTATGACAACGTGAATCGCCAGGCGGAGCGGATTGAACTGACCGTCGAGCGCGCCGCCAAGCCGGTGAAGCTGACGATCGATCTGCCCACGCGGTGGTGGTGGACCGACCTGCGCTTCCGGCAGTCTTCGGTCGATCCCCGGCTCTACTTTGAGGACAAGCCTTTGACGGCAGAGGACAAGAAGCGGCTGGGCCTGAATCCGGAGGGCTTTGCCAGCGAAGTGAAGTACGTTTCGGACTTTGCGAAAGTGATGGGCGCGCACGAACTAAAGCTGGGCGACGTCGTTTTTGGCGTGGATGGTGTCGAAACCGATAGGCTGGCCCATACGGCGGAGTTGTACCTGAAACTGCGGACGCGGGTGGGAGCGGAAGTCACGCTGGATGTACTTCGCGGCGGCCAAAGGATTAAAATGCCCTTAAAGAGCAGCCGCATGAGTTTCCGCAAATGATTCCACTACTCCTTTTTGCCTTCGCCCAGGATTGGTCGCCCGTGGTGGAGGTGATCCACGATGAGACGATCTGTGTGAAGTATCAGGCTCGCATTGAGGGCGACCTCCTGCTGGTGCGCGCCCAACTGGCCCCGAACTGGCACACTTTCGCCATGGACAATAAGTTGCGGGCGACGGAGAAGCTGGCCGGGAAGCGTTCGCTGGGCCAGGACAAGCCGACGTCGATCACCGTTAGCGGGCCGATTGCGGTGGCTGAGCCCTGGCACCAGAGCGAAGTGAAAGACTTCTCAAAGCCGGAGCAGAACTGGTTCAGTTGGGGTTTTGAGAACGAGGTCCTGTTCGCCGTCAAGGTGAAGGCGGCTGACGGTCCCGCGCCCGTGACGCTCGTGATCCGCGGCCAGGCGTGTTCGGAATCCACGTGTAAGAACATTGAAGCGACCTTGACTCTGCCGGATGCCAAAGTCGGTGCGCCGGGGGCGATGCCGCCCGCGTTGATCCCCGTGCGCTCCGCGCCCTAAACGTTGGCCACAAGAAAACAAAAGGCCGCCCGATCGCCGGGCGGCCTTTTTGTTTTTTGTGTGGGTTGACGGTTACTTCAACGGCTTCACGCGAATGTTCTTGTACATCACGGTGGAGCCGGGGTCGTGGGCTTGCAGAGCGAAGGTGCCGCTGGTGAGCGTACGGCCGGGGTTATCCTTGGGTCCCTTCCAGTCGTCGGGCTGCGTCCAGTCCGAAACCTTCTGGCCATTGACGAACACTTGCACTTGATTGCCCTTCACGATGATGTGCTCGGTGAACCATTCGTTGTCTTTGAACGGCACTTTGTTGTCCTGCACGTTGTAGATGCCGCCCGTCTTCTTCCAGTCGCCGTGGCTGTTATTCACCTGGATTTCGAAGCCCTTGGCCGGCCAGTTCGTCTCCTGATAGGCCGTGTGGAAGTAGATGCCGCCGTTGGAAACCGGCTTGGTCATGACGTCGACCTTCAGCTCGAAATTTTTCAAGTCGGCGGGTTTGCCCTTGATCATTCCGGTGTAGTAGAGGTGGCAGCGCTTGCCGTTGGCCACGATGGCGCCGTCTTTGACGCTGAAGGCATCTTCGTTCTCTTTGGCCTTTGTCCAACCATCCAAATCCTTGCCGTTGAAGAGGGCAATGAACCCTTTTTCGGGCTTATCCGCAGCAAACAGGGTGCCTAACGCGAGGCTTAACAGGAAGACAGATCGCATGACTTAGACTTTATCAAGTTCCTAGTCAATAAAGGCGAACTCGTTTGAGGCCAGCAGAACCTGGGCGAAAGCCGGCCATTCGCCCTCCGTCAGAAACTCGTGGCCGAGCGAAGCTTCTTCCGGAGCCGGTTCGCGCTGGAAGAGCAGCCGGTATGCGTAGGCGATACGACCATCCGCGGGAGCCTCCCTTGTGACCCGTTCGGCCAAGGCCGCCGACTGCTTCAAAATGAAGCCGCTATTCAGAAAGAAGAGCCGCTGTAAGGGCACATTCGTCACGGCCCGCTGCTCCGCCGTCACGCTCGAACTGGGAAAGTCGAAAAGCGAAAGTGTTTCGTCCTGCCGGTAGCGGCCCACCCGGGCGTAGACGGTGCGGCGTCGCTGCTGGTCATCGAGCGTCACCGACTCGCCGCCCAGCTTGTCTTCCAACCTTCCCGCGACGGCCAACAGGCTGTCGCGCAGAGCTTCCGCATCCAAGCGACGGCGATTGGCTCGCCAAAAGAACCGATTATCCGGATCGATCTTCACGTTCGCGGCGATCGGTAGACTGGCGGCTTGATAGGTCTTCGAAAGGACGATCTCGCGAATTAAGCCCTTGATCGACCAGCCCTGATCGCGGAAACGCGCGGCGAGGTAGTCGAGCAAGGCGGGATTCGAGGGCCGCTCGCCCATGGTGCCGAAGTTTGAGGGTGTGCGCACGATGCCCGATCCCAGCAGGTGCAGCCAGATGCGATTGGCCATCACGCGTGCCGCCAGCGGGTGCTTGACGATGGCGTTGGCCAGTTGCAGGCGTCCGCTGCCGGTGCGGAGTTCGTCACCGCCCAGCACTTCAGGGAAGTGGCGAGGTACGAGTTCACCGAGCTCCAGTGGATTGCCCCGGACATTCACGTTGAGGTCGATCGGGCTCTCGTGTTCCGCCAAGCCATGCTGATAGGGATAGGGCGCCGGACCGTCCTTCTTGAGTGTGGCCAGTTGGGCGCGAAGCCGTTCGAGATGCTGCTTCCATTCGCCGGCCAGGAAGCGCTCAATCTCCGGGCCCTCCATCACCAGATGGGCCTTGGTCATCTTGAACAGGCCGTGCCAGAGAACGTAGCGGTCGCGGGGCAGGGAGGCCGACGGCAGATCGGCACCGGGGTTAAAGTCGGCCTCCGAGTCGTAGCCGAAGGGCAGAATCGTTTTGCGCCGTGGCGTCTTGGGACTGTTCCGCTTGGCCTCGGCGACCAACGCGGCGTTACGTTGGTCGAGTTCTTTCTTTTCGTCGATTACCGCGAACACCAGGGCCTGGTAGGCGTCGGCCAAACGGCGCAGCTCGGTATGGGGCGCATTCTGTGCGATGGCCTCTTGCCACTCCTTGAGGAACGGATGGCCCTCTTCCGGTTTGGCCAAGTAGGCCGTCCAATGCTCGTAAAGCTTGACGTCGAAGCCGGAAGGATCTTTGCGGGCGACGGCCATCAGCAGGTCGGCGAGACGGCCGGCGAAGATGCGCGCCAGTTGCTCGCGCTGGGTATCCAGGAAGGCGGCGATCTCGGCCTCTTTCGCCTTTACCTGCTTCTGATGCGCTTCGGAGCGGGCAACGGTGGCGGCGTCGGCCAACGGGTACTCGTGATACTTCGAACTGGCAAAGACGCCGGCCAGCGCGTAGTAATCCTGCGTGCGGATGGGATCGTACTTATGGTCGTGACAGCGGGCGCAGGCCACGGTCAGCCCGAGGAAACCTCGGCTGACCATGTCGACCCGGTCGTGCCGCTCGTCGGCGCGCGCCTGGGGAGGCTGGGCAATGCCGAAGTACCATGGACCCAGGCCGAACAGCCCCAGTCCACCGGTAAGTTGTTGATTCTCCGGCAGCAAGTCGGCGGCGATCTGCGCCTTGACGAAGGTATCGTAGGGCAGGTCGCGGTTCATCGCCTCGATCACCCAATCGCGATAGCGCCAGGCGTTAGGGTAAGCCTTGGGTTCGGTACCGGAAAAGTCGTCTTCGCCAAAGCGGGCGACATCGAGCCAGTGGCGAGCCCAGCGTTCGCCGAAGCGCGGCGAGGCCAGCATCTGGTCGACTAGCGTTTCGACGGAGAGTTTGCCGGCGGTGAAGGCATCGACGTCGGTGGGCGCCGGGGGAAGCCCGGTGATGTCGAACGAGAGACGGCGGATGAGCGTGCGGCGATCGGCGGCGGGGCTGGCGGTTAGGCCCTTGGCGCGCAAGGCCTGCTCCACGAGGGCATCCACCGAGGCGGCGGCCGGCGCTGGGGGAAGCGGCTGCAAGGACCACAGCGTCCGCCCGCGGGCATTCGGCAGCGGGGCGGGGAAGGGTGCTCCTTCCGTAATCCAGCGCTCCAGGATAGCGACTTCGTTGGTGGCCAGTGGCGCCCCCGGCGGCATCGCTTTCAGCCCTGTGCCCCCGCGAACAGCTTGCAGCAGATGGCTGGCCGCCGGGTCGCCGGGCACGATCGCCGGGCCACGGCTGCCGCCCTTCAGCAAGGCCTCGCGGCTATCGAGTCGCAGGCCACCTGAGGCGGTCTGCGTGTGGCAGGCATAGCAACGGGTGGCGAGCAGCGGCCGGACCTGATTCTCGAAAAAGTCGTTACCCGACAAGTCACTGCTCCACAGTGGCAGCGCGAGAATCAGACAGGCCCGAAGCATTTATGCCTCTTTCTTTCTTTTCTTGCTGACCCGCAGGTTCAACATTTCGACAAAGACCGAGAAGGCCATCGCGAAGTAAACGTAGCCTTTCGGTATGTGGAAGTGCCAGCCCTCGGCCATCAGATTGACGCCGATCAGAATCAGGAAAGATCGGAAGAGC
>JALHNI010000107.1 GCA_022843605.1 Bryobacter sp. | reverse complement strand
CGCGGTAGGGCTCACGATTCGTAGGCGCAGCAAACGGCGGCGGCTCGTAGGCCGACGGCGTGGCGGAGTAGCCATATCCCGCGCCAGCACCAGCTGCCGCGGCCATCGTCTTTGGCGGCGCGGGGGGCGCCGCAGCGGCGACGGCCTGTGCAGTGATCAGGCGTTGGTTTGCTTCGCCAAGAGCGAGCTCCACTTCCTGGCGGCGGGCGATGGCCTCGGCCAGTTTGCGAACCAGTTCGTTACTGGTCTCCACTGGTGCGCCAGCGGTACGAACCTGCTCCGCCAGTTCGTTTCGCTCGCGCGTCAATTGGGCCACTTGGGAGTGCGCCAAACCGAGTTCGGCCACCATTTCGGAGAGCCGCAACCGGAGGGTCTCAATCGAGGCGACTTCATTACGAAGCGACTGAATCGTGGCTTCACGCTCGCGCAGAGCCCGGGCCTCGTCCTCGCCCGTCATTACGATCACCGGTGCCGGTACCGGTGGCGCCATCGTTTCGGCCTTGGCGGCGATCAGCTCTTGTTCGAGTTGATTCAGCCGTTCGGCAAAGACTTGTTGTTCGGCGAGTTGCCGCCGAAGCTCGCCGACCTCATCCTGATTCTCGCTGGGAGCGGCGATGGCCGCTTGCGGCGCCGGCGCGGTCAGCAGACGGTCCTCCGCCTCTTTTAAGCGGCGGTCCAGCAAGGTGAGCCGTTCATGGCCTAGAGTAATGGCCATTTGGGCTTCATCAAGCTTCTGGCCTTGTAAACGGGCTTCGTCACGCGCGGCGTGCATTTCGTCTTCCGCGGCCCGCAGAATATCGAGATGCTGAGTCTCGAGGTCCTCCATCTGCCGCACCAGGACGTGACGCTGCAGGAACCATCCGGCCACCAGCCCGATGAGCAGGATCGCGATGGGTGGCCAAATCAAGTCGAGTTGTGAGTAATCGATCAAACGATGGATCTCTTTATCGCCAGACGCGAACTCGATTGTAGCCGTTTTTCGGAGGGCCGGGATAGTGCGTCCGCATGTTCTTGATGAAGTGTAGCAATTTACTGCGATTTGTCGAGAAGGAGTCCTATTTCCTGCAGCTTAGCTAATCTTCAGCAGCAGTTTGCCGGATGTGGCGCGCGAGGCCAGGTCGCGTTGAGCGCGTCCAGCTTCGGCCAGCGGATAGGTGCCCATGGAAAAAACCGGCAGATGGCCACCCAGTTTCCAGTTGAAGACGGCGGTGGCTCTGTCCATAATTTCTTCACGAGTCTGGGCGTAGTCGGCGAGGCGGGGCCGCGTCAGATAGAGGGAGCCTTTCTGGCTGAGGAGCAGCGGTTCGATGGCCGGCACAGGGCCGGAGGCGTTGCCGAATGTGACCATCATGCCGCGGGGGCGCAGCGAGTCCAGGCTGCCCTTGAAGGTCGCTTCGCCGACTGAGTCGTAGACCACATGCACGCCCTTATCCACAATCTTGCGGACTTCCGCAGCGACGTTGTCGTAGCCGATTACGTGATCGGCACCGGCGCGGCGAACAAGCGCGGCCTTGTCCGGCGTCGAGGTGGTGGCGATGACGGTGGCTCCGAGGAGCTTGGCGACTTGGGTGAGGATCAGGCCGACGCCACCGGCGGCGGCATGGATGAGGCAGGTCTGTCCGGCGGCCAGCGGAAACGTGGAATGCGTCAGGTAATGCACCGTCATCCCCTGCAGCATCAGGGCGGCGGCGGTGGCCAGTTCCAGTTCAGCGGGGACCGGAACCAGCATCCAGGCGGGTACCACCGCGTACTCGGCATAGGAGCCGCGCTGCATGGCATAGGCGACACGGTCGCCGACCTTGACGTGCTCGGTGCCGGGACCCACTTCGGTCACCACGCCCGCAGCTTCCATACCCAGTCCGAAGGGCTTTTCTGGTGCCGGGTAGAGGCCGGTCCGAAAGTAAATGTCAATAAAGTTGACGCCGCTCGCCTCGAGCTTCACCAGGGCTTGCCCGGGACCGGGCGTCGGAATGGCCACGTCCTCCAGCACCAGATTTTCTTCGGGGCCGGGAGTATGAACACGAATGGCTTTCATAAGAATCTTCTTGATCAAGTGAGCTTCCTGCGGAGGTGAATTTGGGCCGCAAAACAGGCCAGATACAGTACGGTAAACGGAAAGAGCAGTAGCCGGAGCGGAGTGGTGACGGCTCCCGCGCCGGACATGCCCGCCCGGAAACTGAGGAAATGCCACATCAGATTGACGTGACTATAGTCGATCCAGAACCAGTCGGCGTTTTCGTTGATGATGAAGAGCTTGGCCGGAATCCGCGCGGCCAACAGCCACTTCCATTTGGTCATGATCGGCTCGTCCGTGCAGAGGATCCCAATCACGTCGTAACGATTCTTCTGGAGCTCGCGGATGAGCGCGGACCGGGTCTCAGGGGTGGTGTAGTCCTGAACGCGGAAGATATCGCCCGCGAAGCCCTTGGGTGTGCCGGCGTAACAAGTGACGATGTCCGGTTTCATCGATGCGTCGCGGCTGGCCAGGAATTTCTCCAGCACGAAACGCGAGCCGCTTTCAACCAGGAGGGCGCGGCGCAAGTGCGGGGTATAGCGGCGGAAGAAGTAGCGCAATCAACTAGAGTCTACTATGTCATCGGATCGCGGCGGAAAGTGCTTTGCTTGCAATTGGTTTGGCCCCGGAGGGCGGGGGTTGACTTCTCCGCGGGCCTCATGTACCATTCCGAAATACCGCAATTTCTAGGGTTGTCGGTAATGCATTGTATCAAGAGGACTTAGCTCGCTTAGTTGGGTCTCTCCCACTCCTGGTCCGATGTTTCCCCGTGTTCTGGCCCGACCAGGAAGGGTACAAACTCTCCCCGCCACGACGCCGGGAGCAACCCGAAACGATCAGCGGTTGCTCGAAGAATGGCGCGTGGAGAACATGGCGAATGGCATTTCCCGCTGACGGCAACAAACCTCTAACCCCGGAACATCCAGTTCCTGCCCGGCCGGGACCCGCTCCCGGACCTGCGGCACCAGGACCCGCGATCCCGGGTCCACCGGTTGACTCGGGCGACGATCCTCAAGACGAAGTGGGCTACGACGGCTACGAAGACTTCGAACAGATGTTCGAACTCGAGAACCGTAATGCCGTTTCGCAGCCCGGTTCCGGACAAATTACGGGCCGCGTGGTTTCGGTCAGCGAACGCGGACTGCTGGTTGACATCGGCACGAAGCTGGAAGGCTTTGTTCCGATCGAGCAGGTGCAGCAACTCGATGGCACGATGCCCTATGCGCCCGGAGACGCCATTCAAGTGGTGCCGGATCGGAACAATGCTTCCGCCGATGGCTATGTGCTGCTTTCCTATGAGCGCGCCAATCGTCACCGCGTTTGGGACACCCTGGAAACCGCCTTCCGCGACAGCGTGATCATCACCGGCCGCGTGGTGGGCCGGGTGAAGGGTGGCTTGGAAGTGGAAGTCGGCGTGAAGGCCTTCATGCCCTCATCGCAACTGGACCTGCGCCCGATCCACAACCTCGATTCCTACACGGGTCAGGACATCCAGGTGAAGATCCTCAAGCTGAATCGTCGGCGCGGGAACCTGGTGGTTTCACGCAAGGCGGTGCTGGAAGAGGACTTCAACCAGCGCAAGGAAAGTGTGCTCGGCCATGTCGAGGAGGGCTCCGTGGTCACCGGCACGGTGAAGAACCTCACGGATTACGGCGCCTTCGTTGACTTGGGCGGCATCGACGGTCTCCTGCACGTCAGCGACATGTCCCATGGGCGTGTGAACCATCCGCAAGAGATCGTGCAGCCGGGAGACACCATCACCTGCCAGGTGCTGAAGCTCGACAAAGACAAAGGTCGTGTGAGCCTGGGTCTGAAGCAGATGGTGGCGGACCCTTGGGAGACCGTGGCCGAGCGCTTTGCCCCTGGCACACGCGTCATCGGTCGCGTGGTGAGCGTCACCGACTACGGCGCGTTCGTTGAGCTCGAAAGCGGCGTCGAAGGTCTGATCCACATCTCCGAGATGACCTGGAGCCGGCGCATGAAGCATCCCTCCAAGGTGGTGAAGCCGGGCGATCAGGTAGAGGCCGTGGTGCTCGAGATTAAAGGCGGTGACCGCCGAATTTCCTTGGGCATCAAACAGTTGGAAGCCGACCCCTGGACCACTATCCAGGACCGCTACAGCATTGGCTCGGTGGTGGAGGGCCGCATCCGCAAGCTCTCCGACTTTGGCGCGTTTGTGGAGGTGGAAGAAGGCGTCGATGGCTTGATTCACATCTCGGACTTCTCCTGGACGGAACGGCTGAAGCATCCCTCCGAGGTGATCAAAAAAGGCCAGATGGTGCAAGCCGTTATCCTCAACATCGATACCGGCAACCGGCGCTTATCGTTGGGCGTGAAGCAACTGCAGCCCGATGCGTGGGAGACGTTCTTCCAGACGCATTTCGTGAACGATATCGTGCACGGCAAAGTGGTGCGGGCCGCGTCGTTTGGTGTCTTTGTGGAGATCGCGCCCGGCGTCGAGGGGCTGTGCCACAACTCGGAAATACCGGGGACTGCGGCCGGTGATCGGCGCATGGATAAGCGTGACTCCGGGTCGCCCTTGCCGATCGGCGCCGAGTTCGACTTTAAGATCATCAAGATGAATGAAACCGATAAGAAAATCGGTCTCAGCTTGAAAGAGATGGCGACCTTAGAGGACCTGGATCGCATCAAGAGCTACCAGGCCCGGGCGGCGCAAGCGTCGTCGGGAGTGGAGAGCGCTTTGGAGACGCCGGATGGTACTTCTGAACCCGAGTAAGGCCCGTCGGGGGGCGGGGTTGACGTGGCCCCCTCTAATCTGGTGTAAAATTAGGAACTTATGACGAAAGCCGATCTCATTGAGGAAGTCTCCCGGGTCGTCGAGATGACCCGTAAGGACTCGGAGGTCATTGTCGAAGCGATCTTCGATTCCGTGGTCAAGAGTCTCCGGACTGGCGACAAAATCGAAATCCGCGGCTTTGGCAGCTTCCGCACGCGCCAGCGCCAGCCCCGTATCGGGCGCAATCCGAAAACCGGAACCCGAGTGGAAGTGCCTGCTAAGCGCATTCCTTACTTCAAGCCCAGCAAGGAATTGAAGGATCTGGTGAACGGCGACGAGCCGGCTGCGACCTAACCCTTCGTGGACCATCTTTGGAGTCCGTGGCGCTACCGCTATGTCACTGAGGGCGTTAAGCCCACCGGCTGCGTCTTTTGCGAGATGGCTTCCGCTTCTCACGATGCCCAGTCGTTGATCGTTCATCGCGCAAGCCACAATTTCGTGGTGTTAAATCGCTATCCCTATACGAGCGGACACATCATGGTCGTCCCCTATCAACATGTCTCCACCCTGGAGCAGGCCTCACCGGAAGCGCTCACCGAACTGATTCTGCTTGGCCGTTGTGCGGAGACGAATCTGCGCCGCGCGTATTCTTGCGGCGGGCTCAATCTGGGCTTTAACATCGGCGAGTGTGCCGGGGCCGGCATCGCGCAACACCTGCATTTTCATGCGCTGCCACGCTGGCCGGGCGATGCCAACTTCATGACGGCGATCGGAGAGACTCGCGTGCTTCCGGAAGATCTCTCGGAGAGCTACCGCAAGCTGAGCGCCCTGAGCTGGACGATTTAGGTCGGACTGCTCTAGCTGGCCTTGGCGACCATGCTGGCCGATGCCGTCGCCTTGCCCATCCCGTACTGTTCCAGCCTTGCGAGCCGCAGCATGTGGATTAAGTCTTCGACGACGGCCTCGACTCGATCCCGCACATGGCGATGAACTGTTTCGTCTTTGCCGTTGGGGTCGCGCACTAACACCTTGATCACCGGCGCGGTCGTTTTCGGGAGGGCGTGGCCGCTCATGTTGATGATCAGGTCGAATTCGTTCAGCGCGAAGTGCGACAGACTCTTCGGAACCGCGCCGCGCAGAGAAATCGACTTTTCCTCCATCACCATACGGGTCGTGCTGAGGACGTGGCGGGCGGGCAGCAATCCTGCACTCGAGGCCCGCATGACATCCGGCCCGTAGGCTTTCGCGAAGGCTTCGGCCATCTGGCTGCGGCTCGCGTTGCCCAGGCAAACGAACAGCACGTTGATCCGGTCGTCCTTCACCTTCGAATAGACCGCGCCGGCGGGCGAATGGAACCGGACGTTCTTCAATGCGATATCTGGCGTGTGAATAATCACCTGGACTTAAGACTACGGGCCTGGATGCAGGACGAGGATAGGAGAAAGTGCGACTTGGTACCGGGACCCCACCGGAGCGGGTTCCGGTACTCGGTCCTGGTACCGGTCTACCCGGCTCGGGCGTCGGAAAGACGCAAAAACATCCTGCAATCAGTCTGTTCCAGCTGCCCGTTACAGGCCTTTCGGTTACACTAAAGGGGAGCCTGCACATGAGTTCCCAGAATAGTTTTTCTTCCCGCGCGACCCTGAATGTCGGTGATAAGTCCTATACCATCTACCGCTTAGATGCGCTCAAGAAAGCCGGTTTCGACCTCGACCGGTTGCCGTTTTCGATCAAGGTTCTGCTCGAGAATCTGCTCCGTCAGGAAGACAACCTGAATGTGAAGAAAGCCGACATCGAATACGTCGCCAAATGGGACGTGGCCGGCGCCAAGCAGGAGATCGCCTTCATGCCGGCTCGGGTCCTGATGCAGGACTTTACCGGCGTGCCTTGCGTGGTCGACATGGCCACGATGCGCGATGCCTTGGCCAAGATGGGCCTCGACCCGACGTTGGCGAATCCGCTCATTCCGGTCGATTTGGTGATTGACCATTCCGTGCAGGTGGACAACTTCGGGCAGAAGGACTCCTTCGACCTGAACATGCTGCTCGAGTTTCAGCGAAACCACGAACGCTATGCCCTCTTGCGCTGGGCGCAGAGCAATCTGCGCAATTTCCGTGCCGTGCCTCCCGGCACCGGCATCGTGCACCAGGTGAA
This sequence comes from Bryobacter sp., assembly GCA_022843605.1. GTDB lineage: Bacteria > Acidobacteriota > Terriglobia > Bryobacterales > Bryobacteraceae > JALHNI01. The sequence goes on along the minus strand of JALHNI010000107.1, from coordinate 17,669 downwards.
CCTTGAGTATTTGGCGCCGGTTGTTTTCAGCAATTCGGATACCGGCGAAGCCTATCCGGACACTCTCGTCGGGACGGATTCGCACACCACGATGATCAACGGCCTGGGCGTGGTGGGCTGGGGCGTTGGCGGCATTGAAGCGGAGGCCTGCATGCTGGGCCAAGCCGTCACCATGCTGCTGCCCGATGTGGTGGGCTTCAAACTGACCGGCACTTTGGCACCCGGCGCCACCGCCACTGACTTGGTGCTAACCGTGACGCAAATTCTTCGCAAGAAGGGCGTCGTCAACAAGTTCGTCGAGTTCTACGGCCCGGGCGTGAAAGCGCTATCGCTGGCCGACCGCGCGACCATCGCCAATATGGCTCCCGAATACGGCGCGACGATCGGCTTCTTCCCGATCGACGAGAAATCGCTCGACTACATGCGCCTGACGAATCGTCCGGAAGAGACGATTGCGCTGACAGAAGCCTACTGCCGCGAGCAGGGTCTGTTCCTCACCGACGAGACGCCGGATGCGGTTTACACGGAAACGCTAGGCTTGGATTTGGCCACGGTGAAGCCGTCCATGGCCGGTCCGAAGCGACCGCAGGATCGCGTCGAACTGCCGGGCTTGAAGGCGAACTTCATGGCCACGCTGACGGGCGAGCCGAAGTCGGCGCCGGTGACCATGAACGGCGAGACCTTCGAACTGCGCGAAGGCGCGGTGGCGATCGCGGCGATTACCAGCTGCACCAACACGTCGAATCCCTCGGTGCTGATGGCGGCCGGCCTGTTGGCCAAGAAGGCCGTTGAGCGCGGCTTAACCGTCGCGCCTTGGGTGAAGACCTCGCTGGCTCCTGGCTCGAAGGTGGTGACGGACTACCTGATCGAAGCCGGCTTGATGACCTATCTCGAGTCGCTGAAGTTCCATCTGGTGGGCTATGGCTGCACGACGTGCATCGGCAACTCAGGTCCGCTGCCCGATGAGATCGCCGAAGCGGTGACCACCCACAAGCTGAATGTCGCCAGCGTGCTGAGCGGCAATCGCAATTTCGAAGGTCGCGTCAATCCGCACGTGCGCTCCAACTATCTGGCCTCGCCGCCCTTGTGCGTGGCGTTCGCCATCGCCGGACGCGTCGACATTGACTTGTCCACCGAGCCGCTGGGCACCGGTTCTGACGGCAAGCCCGTTTACCTCGCGGACGTTTGGCCCACCACCGAAGAGGTGCAGGCCACGGTGCGCGACTTCGTCAAGGCGGAACAGTTCGCCAAAGAATACGGCGCGGTCTTTGAAGGCACGGGCCAATGGAAGCAGATGAAGGTTCCGACGGGCGACCAGTTCGTTTGGGACGAGAAGTCCACCTACATTCGCCGGCCCCCTTACTTCGACGACATGGCCGATCCGGAAACGTTTGTGAAGGACCTGAGCGGTCTGGCCTGCCTTGCGGTCCTGGGTGACTCCATCACCACCGATCACATCTCCCCCGCCGGCTCCATCGCCAAGGATTCGCCGGCCGCGCGTTACCTGAACAGCGAGGGCGTGGCCAACGTCGACTTCAATAGTTACGGCGCGCGCCGCGGCAACCATGAAGCCATGGTGCGCGGAACTCTCGCCAACATCCGCATCAAGAACGCGATGGTGGAAGGCGTCGAGGGTCCGTATACCGCCTATGTCCCCACCGGCGAGAAGATGTTCATCTACGACGCAGCCATGAAGTACCAGGAGGCGGGCGTCGGTCAGGTGATTCTGGCGGGCAAGGAATACGGCTCTGGGTCGTCGCGCGACTGGGCGGCCAAAGGCGTCAATCTGCTGGGCGTGAAGCTCGTCATCGCCGAGAGCTACGAGCGCATCCATCGCTCGAATCTGGTGGGCATGGGCGTCCTTCCGACGCAGTATGTCGATGGGCAGACGCGGGAGAGCCTGGGTCTCACCGGTTTCGAGAGCTTCTCAATCGCGGGCGTGCCGGCTGGCGTCTCCAGTTGCGGCGCGGAGTTGGCTACCGTCACCGCGACGGCCAAGGACGGTTCAACGAAACAGTTCAAGGTGAAGGTTCGCATCGATACGCCGGTGGAATCCGACTACTACCGTAATGGCGGCATTCTGCCGTTCGTCCTGCGCCAGTTGGCGGCCAGCGCCGTCCGCGCCTAGTTACTTCGCAAGCGGGGGGCCTATGACTTTTCTTGTCCGGCCCCTGCGCTTCGAGTTCCTGGCGAAAGACGCTCTCTTCTTCCCGGCGCACAAGCCGGGCAACATCCTTCGGGGAGCTTTCGGCCTTCTCTTTCGGGAGATTGCGTGCCGCTGCCTGACGGAGCATACTGCCGATTGCGCTTACGCCCGTGTCTTTGAACCCAAGCCTATCGCGGCCGCGCCCTCCGGCTTTGCCGACTTGCCTCGCCCTTTTGTCATTCGCGCCGCACACCTCGACGGTCGCCGCGTGATGCCCGGCGAGCGCTTTCACTTCGATGTGAATCTATTCACCGCCGAGCCCTGGCCCATCCCGCACTTCGAAGCGGCATTCGCAAAGCTGGCGACCGCGGGTCTGGGGCCCGGCCGCGGGCGCGCAGTCCTGGACGGCATGTCCGATTCCGTAGTTGAGATCAGCCTGCGGCCGCCAGGGCCAACGAGCTCAGTGACGGTGGACTTTGTGACGCCGACGGAGCTCAAGGCCGCCGAAGGGCTCGTGACTGAGCCGCACTTTGGGCCCCTGCTCGCCCGCCTGCGGGATCGCATTTCCAACCTCGGGCAGCAATACGGGCACGGCGCCTTGACGGTCGATTTCCGGGAACTCGCGGAGCAGGCCCGTTCCGTCGCAATGGAGAAGGCGGATCTGCGTTACGTGGATGCCGAACGCAAGTCCAGCCGCACCGGACAAACTCATCCGCTCTCGGGCTTCGTTGGCCGCGTGACCTATAGGGGCGAGTTGTCCCCGTTTGTACCTTATCTCAAAATTGGGCAGTACACCGGCGTCGGCCGGCAAACGGTTTGGGGCAAAGGCGAGTTGCGCCTACTCGTACCTTAAGGCTTCGACGGGATCGAGCCGGGCGGCTTTCATTGCCGGCCAGACGCCAAAGAAGACCCCAGTAAATACCGACACGCCGACGCCGGCCAGGATCGCCCACAAAGGTGTTTCCGATGGCAGGGCGGGGAAGAGTTTGGCGATTGCCAAGGTCACCATCATGGAGAACGCAATCCCCACCGCGCCGCCCACGCCCGTCAGCGTAATGGCCTCCATCAGAAACTGAAAGATGATGTCGATCCGGCGGGCGCCGATCGCCTTGCGCACGCCAATTTCACGAGTACGCTCCGTGACGCTCACCAGCATAATGTTCATCACCCCGATTCCACCCACGAGCAAACCCAGGCCGGAGATGGCGATGGAAGCCAAGATGATCAGGCTGCTGATCTGGTCGAACTGCTTAATGATCTGATCAGGCGTGGTGAGGTCGAAGTCGTTCTCGTCAGCGGCGGGAGTCCGGCGTAACTTGCGCAGGATGGCTCGTATCTCCTCGAAGGCCTCGTCTCGCTTGCCAGGGTAGGCTTTGGCATTGATCAGAAAATTGTCGGCTTGCGGATAGCGCAGGCGGGCCGTCGCCAAGGGAATGGTGATCTGGCGGTCGATGCCGTTCTCGCCGAAGAAACTGCCCTTGGCCGGCTCCGAAACTCCGATAACGATGTACTCGGCCCCGTCGATCATCACGGGTTGGCCCACCGCCTTGCCGGCCGGAAACAGCGCCTCCGCCACCAGCGATCCCAGTACGGCCACCCGCGCGGCGCGCTGGTCTTCGTCGTCGGTAAAGTAGCGTCCCTCGGCGAGGTTGCGCGGCTGGACGATGCGCGAGTTAGCCGAGACACCTGCCAAACTGATGTTCTCCGTCTCGAAGCCTTTCACCCTCGCCGACATGGCCCGCCCCCGAATGACGGGCGGAATCCACAACGCGGTGCTGACGGCTTCCAGCGACGGGCAGAACCGCTTCACATACTCGGAATACTCCGGCGGAATCGGGCGGCGCTTGCGTTCTTTCGGCGTCCCTTGGCTATTCGGGTCGCCGCTAAATCGCTTGACGAAGATCGTGTCCGGGCCAAACTCTTCGAAGAAGGTAACAATGCCTTTGCGTAAACCGGTGAGCAGGGAGGATACGGTAATCACCGTGGTGATACCGATGACGATCCCCAAAATGGTGAGGCCGGACCGGAATTTGTTGGTCCACACCGAGGACAACGACATCCGGACACTTTCCGCCGGACTGATTCTCATAGCCATAGGATTCCCACTTACTCGGCCCTCAAGGCCACTACCGGGTCAAGCCTCGCGGCGCGCCGCGCCGGATACCAACCGGAGATAATGCCCACGCTCGCCGATACGAAAATCGCCAGCAGCACATAGGGCCACGTCACCACCAGCGTGGCTCCCAGAAAATTGGTCGCCAGATATGCCACCAGATAACCGAGTCCAAGTCCCAGCAATCCCCCGGCCCCCGAAGTCATAATCGACTCCGACAGGAATTGCAGCATGATGTCGCTCTCTTTGGCCCCAATTGCCTTACGCACGCCAATCTCGCGGGTCCGTTCGGTGACGCTCACCAGCATGATGTTCATGATGACAATGCCGCCCACCAGCAGTGAAATCATGGTCACCGGTACGACAATCACCTGGATAAGGCCCAGGATGTTATCGATAAATCCACGGATCGAATCCGGCGTGAGGAACTCGAAGTTATCCGGCTTACCGGGCTTGGCCTTAAAGTGCGTGCGCAATGCGGAGCGGGTTACGTCGAGCCCATCGTCCAGCGATAGCCCGCTGCTGGGGCGGGGCCGCCCGAAGACCGATAACGAACCCCGAGAGGGGTACAGCTTCCGCCAGGTATAGAACGGAATGTAAATCGAGTTATCTTGCGAACGCCCCAGGCTGGAGCCTAACTTCTCCTGCAGGCCCACGATGCGGAACTCATAACCCTTTAGGCGAATCGTGCCATTGATCGGCGACCGGTCGCCAAAAAGCTTCGCCTTGATGTCGTCGCCGACAACGGCCACAAAAGCGCGGTTGCGCTCTTCCTGTTCCGTAAAGAAACGGCCTTCCACCAGCGCCACATCACGAATGTCCGGAAGGGACGCCGCGCATCCCAGGACAACGGCGGCCTCCAGTGTGACCTCTTCACGCTTCGCATCGTCGAAGGCCTGCACGTAAGGGCTGTAAAGAATCTGGTCACCGGTGGACGCCTTGAGATACTCGTAGTCCTCGGGGCGGATCCGCTTGTTATAGCGTTGAATCATCGCAATCTCTTTGCGATTGCGGTTACCCAGGCTAGCGACTTGCGCCACCAGATAAGTCTCCGAACCAAAGGCGCGTTCCGTCGTGATCTGAGCCTGTACGCCGAGGCCAGAGATCGCCGCACCCACGATGATTACGCTCGCCACTCCAATCACGACGCCTAACAAAGTGAGAAAGCTTCGAAGGCGGTGGGCCAGGATCGAATCCCAAGCGAGGCCCATGGCCGTGTAGAGCCGGTACCACGTTGTCGGATTGCCGATGATCGGAAATGGGATTGAAGGTGACACGCGCGTTAACGACCCCGTGCCTTATAGTCTAGCTGAGAATCAGGTCTTGACTCGCACCCAGCGTTTCGAACGCATCGATTGGTATCCCGCGTCCAGAATAACGTTGACGATATACCCATCCTCGTAGGTTTCGCGCGGCTCAACACCATCCCGTACGCATTCCACAAAGTGACGCATCTCCCCCTGATACCCGTAAGCGAACGCTTCCTCGGGCAACGGGCGCGTCCAGCCGTGATCGATATCGGCCTTTTCGATGATGTAACCGGCGCCGCGGGTGGAAAAAGAAGAAAGCGCAGTGGCGCGGGTTACGTCAGTAAAGAGCGAGCCCTCCGAGCCATGAATCTCGTTCCGTAAGTCGAGGCCACCCTTCGTCGTCCATGAAAGCTCGCAATGGGCGATTCCTCCCGACTCGAACTTCAGCACCATCAGAGCATTGTCCTCGCCCTTGGTCTTCTCTTCGTGGACCAGGTTCGCACCCCAGGCCATCACCTCGACCACGGGATTGTCCTTGCCGAAGAAGTAGCGCGCGGCTTCGACACAATGGCAACCCAGGTCGTTCAGCGCGCCGCCGCCGGTCTTCTCGATGTCCCAGAAGTGCGGGCTATGCGGACCGGAATGCGACTCCCGCGACCGCACCCAAAGCACGCGGCCCACGCCCCCCTGCTCGATCATCAGGCGCGCCTTCACCACACAAGGCGCGAAGACCTCGGTTTCGGCATAGCCATGCAGACAGCCGCTCTTGCGCGCGGCCTCCCACATCTGCTTGCCCTCCTGCCGATTACGGCCCAGTGGCTTAGTGCAGACCTGATTGCGCTTGGCCTTCGACAGCTTCAGCGATACGGGCAGATGCTCTTCGTTGGGCAGGGCAATGATGTAGAGGTCAATGTCCTGGCGCGCGATGATCCCGTCGAGGTCTGTCGTGCTTTCCGGAATGTTCCAGCGCTCGGCGAAAGCCTGGGCCTTCTCGGCGGAACGTGAGTAGTTGGCGACGACCTGGTGCCCATGGACGTTCGCCAGACCTTGCAGATAGAAGTCGGCGACGAAGCCCGACCCCAGCATTCCTACGCGTACGGCTTCCATAGTCGAGCATTCTATCCCGCTTTGGGAGGGGTAGAATGTGGAAGTGAGCAGCATGACGCTGGTACCGGTGGAAGAGTATCTTCGCTACGCGGAGAAGCCCAACTGCGAGTACCGCGACGGACTGCTAACTCCCAAGCCCATTCCCACGACGTTTCACGGTTTGCTTGAGTTCATGTTGGTGGTGATGCTGCGTCGGCTGGGTCTCCAAGCCGCGCCCGAGGTCGCCGTTCGGCTCTCGCCGACGAAATATCTGGTGCCTGATGTGATCGCGGCTCCGATTCTTGAGAGTCCGTACCCAACTGAGCCCGTGCACCTGTGCTGCGAAATCCTTTCGCCCGAGGATCGCTTGGGCGCCATGCTCAGCAAGTGCGAGGAATACCATGCCTGGGGCGTGCCTTACTGCTGGGTGATCGATCCGGTGAAGCGCACGGCTTGGGAGTATCACTTGTCCGGTGAGCCAACGCGCGTCACCGATACCTTACGGGCCGGAAATTTGACGGTGAGCTTGACGGAATTGTTTTCCGCTCTTGGATAGCCCAGCTTAACTCATCGCACCGCGAACAGCGCCAACTGCGGCGGTGGCTCCACCGGCAGGATGGCTCCGGCCGGGAATCGATACCGCTCCCGCACTTCGTCGATCACCCCACGCAGTCTCTCATTCTCTTCCGCGCTCAGACCTGTGCGGAAGGCGAACTGGTCCTGGTAGAAACGCAGCAAGTGCGGTTGCTCGGCCCTTAAGTAGCGGAAGAAGGTCTCCCGCGGCACCGGATCCAGATACAAAACGCGTCCTCCGAAGCGTTCCGCACCCGCATCCTGTGCCGCTTGCGCGATCCGCTCAATGGCTGCGGGGCCATCATTGATCCGCGGCATCAGCGGACTGACGAAAACCCCAACGTGAATGCCGTGGCTCGCCAACTTCTCGACTGCGGCCATCCGCAGATCCGGCCGGGGCGCCATCGGTTCGATCGCTCTCGCCAGTGCCGCATCCATCGTCGTGACGGTCATGTTGACGCTGACCGAGTTGCGCCGCCGGATCTCGAGCAACACCTCCAGGTCGCGCGCCACCAAGTCGCTCTTCGTCGTAATCGAGAGTTGATAGCCGGTACGCTTGGCGAAAACCTCGAGCACGCGCCGGGTCAGTCCGTAGCGCCGCTCCGCTGGCTGATACGGGTCAGTTGCCGTACCGATGGCGATGCTCTCGCGCAGGCCCACTTTGCGCAACTCCTGAGCAAAGGAAGATGCGCTGAACTCCTTCGCATAGATCTTCGTCTCGAAATCGCGAGGATCGTGCAGTTCCAGAAACTCGTGCGTCGCCCGCGCGTAGCAATAGCGGCAGCCAAACTCGCAACCCCGGTAGGGGTTGATTGTCCACTCGAAAGGCATGTTCGCATTTGAACAGCGATTCAGCAGGGATCGCGTGGCCAGTTCAAAGTAGTTCACGCGGGTCTTGGCTTCGAGCACCGGCGCTTGAGCTGCAAATTTGGCGATTCCGCGAAGCATGAGAGTATATTCGCCTTATCTTCGCCTAGAGTCAAGGCTAATCTGAGGGTAGGATGCCGCATACCCAACCAACTCGCCTGGAACGTTTCGCCTGGGTCTACCTCGGCTACCTCTTTGCGGTCATTCTCTTTGGTGCGTGGGTGCGGATTTCAGGTTCCGGCAACGGCTGCGGCAATCACTGGCCTGTCTGCAATGGCGAGATACTGCCAACGGCTCCCAGCGTGAAGACCGTCATTGAGTTCACCCACCGGCTCACCAGCGGTTTCAGCGGCGTCTTTGGCATCATCCTGGCGGCATGGGCTTGGCGCGAGCGTCAGCGCCATCCCTGGCTCTTTCGCGCCTCCCTGGCGTCGATGTTCTTTCTCCTGCTGGAGGCCTTTATCGGGGCCGTGCTGGTGAAAAAGGAACTGGTAGCAAACGATGCTTCCGCTTCACGCGCATTGGTCGTGGCGCTGCACCTGGCCAACACGATGCTGCTCACCGCGACGACCGCCACAGTCGCTTGGCTTGCCCGCGGGCTGCGGCAAGGTTCTGCCGTCCGTATGGCCGGTTGGGCCTGGGTGGCGGTCGTGGTCGCCTTAGTGTTGACGAACATGACCGGCGCGGTGACGGCGCTCGGCGATACCCTCTTCCCCGTGCAACCGGCGCTCGACGGCAATCTGTGGGCACGCGTCCGCGACGACTTGTCGCCGAGCCAGCATTTTCTGGTTCGCCTGCGGCTCATTCATCCGTTGGTGGCATTCTCCACCGCCATCGGCACGGCGGCTCTTTTCCTGCGCCTGATGCTTCGCGGCGCGGGTTCAATGGCGCAATTGGGCCTGGGTTTGGTGGCGACGCAGGTGGGTTTGGGTTTCCTGAACGTTGCCCTGGCCGCGCCGCCCTGGATGCAGATCCTGCATTTGCTGATGAGCCAATGCGTTTGGGTCGTCGTTTGGCTGGCTGGAATCTCCTACCGTCGTCTGTAGCCGTCTTGTTCGGTCGCACCCTTTTGCCTGGCGGACCTCACTACTCCCGGAGTGAGGTCCGCCAGTGCTAGAGAGTCGCGGCCAACGTCTGACAGCGAAATCGAATAAATGTCTCGACCGGCCGGACCGTGGCGGCGGTCAATGGAGAAAGCATACCGAACCCGATTGCCACAGCAGAAGGCTTGTAACGGATCCTAACGCGTCATAACGTCGGCGTAACGGATGATATATACTCTCCAGAGCCGAAAATTATGGCCGCCGTATCGGTACCCCTACCAGCTTCGGAAGATGTCCGGGCGCATCTGGAGGAAGTCCTCGAGAGTACTTCGTTCCGGACGAGCGCGCGTTCTCGTCAGTTCCTGCAGTATGTTGTCGATGAGTCCCTGGCCGGACGGAGCGACAGCCTCAAGGAGCGAGTGGTGGGTGAGCGGGTATTTGGCCGCGATCCCGCTTACGACACGGGGCAGGACTCGATTGTCCGGGTGAAAGCGAATGAGGTTCGCCGGAGGTTGGCGCAGTTTTACGACCAGCATCCCCATTCGGCCATTCGAATCGAGATGGTGAGCGGATCCTACGGAATCACGATTCGCCGTCTGGAAAGCATCGCTCCGGACTCAACTGAACCGGCAAGTTCCCGGCGGCTGTGGCTCTGGATTGCCGGAATCGCCCTGGCGCTGGTCCTGTTGGCGGCATTCATCTGGAGCCGTAACACTCCGGGCTTCACTTCCTTCGATCTTTTCTGGCAGCCGTTTCTCGCCGGAAGCCGGCCGATCCTGCTTTGCATGCCGGCGCCGGAAGCATTTCGAATCTACGGTAAGGATCGCCAGGAATTGATCCGGGCTTTCCGTCCGGTTCCGCCGAGTTCTCCTCGCCCGGCCGTTCCTCGTGATCTTCCCGACGTCCGGATCGTGCCTGAGCCCGGCCTCTTGGTTGGCCTGGGTGACGCCCGAGCCTTAGCTTATTTGCAGGCTTTCGCCAGTACGCATCACCGGGAAGTTCATGTGCGTGCGAGCGCGATGACCAGCTTTGGAGACTTGAGCGCCGGTCCGAGTCTGGTGATCGGCGGCGAAACCAACCAATGGAGCGCCGACCTGACGAGCGGCAGCCGGTTTGCCTTAGGCAAGGTCGATGGCCGGAACGTGATCCTGGACCGCCGGACCAATCAGCCTGCGTGCATCAAGCCACACCCCTGGGAGTCCCCTGCGTCACAGGATTGCGCCTTGGTGACCCGGTTGCGTCAGGCAACCACCGGTCACCCACTGATGCTCGTAGCGGGCCTCGATCACTACGGAACCTATGCCGTTGGGGAGTTTGTTACCAGCCCGCAACAGTTACTTCCTGCTTTGGCAAAGGCCTCCGCTGATTGGGCAGACAAGAACCTGCAGATCCTATTTAAGGTCGACCGCCTGCGCGATGGCATTGGCCCTCCGCGGTTGCAGGCAATTCACGTCTGGTAAGTCCCGCTAACTGAGGCTCAGGGGATCGACGTCGATCACCAGTGCCGTCGCGCTCCATTTGTGCTCGAGCGCGTGGTGCCGTATCTTGAGCAGGGTTTCGGCGAGTAACTTTCGGCTGGAGGTCTTCAGCAGTAACTGGTAGCGAAACTCGTTGCGTAAGCGTGCGACCGGTGCTTCCGCCGGACCCAGCACCCGCATGTTGGCCGGCGGCGGTTCGAGTAAGTTGGCGATCTCGCCGCTCATGCGGAGCGCTTCTTCCTGCTTCTCATGCCGCAGGACGACGTTCGCGAGGGCGGCGAAGGGCGGATAGCGCATGAAGCGCCGGAATTCGATCTCTTTCTCGTAGAAGCGCGCGTAATCCTGCGCCGCGGCGCACTCGATCGCATAGTGCTCCGGGTTGATCGTCTGGATCACGACTTGCCCGGGAAGACTGCCGCGTCCCGCGCGGCCGGCGGCTTGAGTGAGTAACTGGAACGTGCGTTCGGCGGCCCGGAAGTCCGGCAGGCCCAACCCGATGTCGCCGGAGACGATGCCGACCAGCGTGACATTCGGGATGTCGTGCCCTTTGGCGATCATCTGCGTCCCGACGAGAATGTCGAAGCTCTTTTCGCGAAACCCCTGCAGAATCGTCTCGTAGTGCCGCTTCGTGGTGACGGTGTCGCGATCCATGCGGGCGACGCGGGCGCGCGGAAACAGCCCGTGCAGTTCGTCCTCCACTTTCTCGGCGCCGGTCCCCAGAAAGTAGATGTGCTCGCTGCCGCATTTCGGACACTTCTCCGGTACCCGTTCGGCGTGGCTGCAATAGTGGCAGAGCATCCGCCGGTCGCGCCGGTGAAAGGTGAGGGCGACGGCGCAGTTGACGCAGGTGACGCGTTCTCCGCAACTCCGGCAGGCCACCGAAGTAGAGAAGCCGCGGCGGTTGAGCAACAGCATCACCTGCTCGCCGTCGTTGACGCGCTGGTCAATCAGTTCCACCAGGCGGCGCGAGAACGTAGCGGACTTCTTCGTCTCCAGGAACTCGACGCGCATGTCGACCACTTCGACGTCGGGCATGGGCCGCTTCTCAATGCGCTCCGGCAGTTCGAGCCACTGATACTTTCCGCGCTCGACGTTGTGCTTGCTTTCGAGGCTGGGTGTCGCGGAGCCCAGCACCACCACGGCCTGTTCCATCTGCGCTCGGACGATGGCGACGTCACGGCCGTTGTAGCGGGGTGTCTCTTCCTGCTTGTAGCTGCTATCGTGCTCTTCGTCGACCAGCAGCAAGCCGAGTTTGGGAACGGGAGCAAACACGCCGCTGCGGGTGCCCACCACCACTTGAGCCTGACCTTCACGGATCCGGCGCCACTGCTGGGCGCGCTCGCCGTCGGTGAAGGCCGAGTGCAGAATGGCCACGCGATCGCCGAAGCGGCTGGAGAACTGTCCGGCGACCTGCGGCGTCAGGCCGATCTCCGGCACCAGCAGCAGGGCGCTGCGTCCGAGGGCGAGCGTGGCTTCGATGGCTCGCAAATAGACTTCGGTCTTGCCCGAGCCCGTAACGCCTTGAAGGAGAAACGCCGCGAACTCGCCCTTGGCGATTGCCGCGCCGATGGTGTCGAAGGCGGACTGCTGAGCCGAATTCAGCACCGGCACTTCTCGCTCCAGGGCGTACAAAGGCTTGGCCGCGTTGATCAGCGAAAGCTTCGCTAGCTCTTTGCGGGCGAGGGCTCGGCCGGCGGTGCTCGCGTTCTTCATGCCGGCGTCGAGCGAGCCGAGGTTGTGGGGACCGGGATGCAGTTCCAGAAAGGCGATCAACTCGCGCTCGGCTTTTGGCAGCTTGCCGGTGGGCCGGGCGTGGAACTCGATTTCGAGCCTTTCCGATGCGGCGCGCAGCGGGTCTCGCTCGGTGGTGTCCTGCTCGAGTTCGATCAGCCCCTTCTTGACCAAGGCCTGCAAGCGCCGGGGGGCGTCTTCGAACTTCTTCTTCAGCGTAGCCGCCGATAGCGACCGCTTCTCCAGCAGATGCAGCAGGGCGACGCTGGGGTCCTCAGCCAGTTTCGGGTCGATCGACATCTGGCGGGCAAGGTCGCGCCCGGAGTCCGTAATGGCGTAGACTTCCGTTTGCCGCACTTCACCGGTGAGGGGCGCCATACCGCGCAAGACCTCGCCGAGCGGCGCACAGTAATACTGGGCGATCCAGGCGCCGAGGCGGATGAGCTTCTCGTCGAGCACCGGAGTCTCGTCGATCAGCCGGAGCACTTCGCGCGTCTTGCCGGCGGGCGGCGGCTGGTCGTGCACCTTCAGCACTACCCCGATCAACTGCCGGGAGCCGAACGGAGCAAGCACCCGGGAACCCGCCTGAGCGCGATGGCGCAAGGTCTCTGGCAGGGCATAGGTGAATGCCTGATCGAGCGGAACCGGAAGGCTGACATCGCAGAAGCGCGGCGTGGGATTCATCAACAGCGTAACTAATTACCGGATCACTGCGTTAAACAGATGACCGATCCCCTGTTAGGAGTATTGAAAGTTATGAAGAAGTTAACCCTCATGATCGCAGGTTTGCTGATCGCCGCCGTGGCTATGTTTGCCGCCGGCATCGACGGCAAGTGGACCTCCGAGATGACCATGCGTGGTCCGGATGGCGAAATGAAAGTCGTGGCCAACTTCGACCTGAAGTCGAGCGGTGAGACGCTCACCGGAAGTGTCGCCATGGCGGGTCCGCGGGCGAGCACCAGCGAGATTATGGAGGGCAAGATCTCCGGTAATAAGTTCTCCTTTAAGACGAAGCAGACGACCCAGAAGGGCGAGATGATCCAGGTCTGGGAAGGCACTGTCGACGGGGACACGTTGAGCGGTAGCCGCGGCCGCGAGGGCGGCAATCGGAAGACGGAGTTCACCGCGAAGCGTTCGGCTTCCTAAGTTCGGTTTCACGCAAAAAGGCCCGGATGTCGCTCGACGATATCCGGGCCTTTTCATGTTTTAGTTGAGAGTTGTCAGAAGCTGGAAGTCCAGTATTTGGTGTGCTTTGAGTAGTGAAGCTTCAACTTCAATCGAGCTTTCGCCGCGTGCGAAGATGAAGCCGGGATAGCTATTGCCTTCGGGCAGCGGAATGAGCCGCTCGCCCTCTTTAGCCGTGATGAGGAGATCGGTGACGCCCGGTGTTTGCCGTGCGGCGTCAAGGCCTTGGACCGAGGATAGGACGCCGGAGCCAGGGACGGGAATCATCATGACGCCGGAGCAGGGACCGTCGAGCCGCGTGTCAAAGTCCTCGCCCAGAGCATGGCGAAGAATCAGTTCTTCGAGTGGCTGGCCGCCGTTGAAAGTGAGGGCTCTGGAACATAGCCCGCCGATGGGGCGGCCGGCGACTTCCAGCACCCAGACTCCCTGATCGTTGACGCGGCACTCGCCGTGGAGCGGCCCGTCGGAGAGGCCGACCGCGTGCACCGCGCGTTTCATGGCGGCGACGATGCGGGCCTGAGTTTCAGGATCTTCACGCGAGGGGGTGACGTAGATGGTCTCTTCGAAAAAAGGACCTTCGAGGGGCTGAGGCTTGTCGAAGATGGCCAGCACGCGCAGGTGGCCCTGGCTGAGGAGGCCTTCGACGGCGAACTCTCGACCGGGGATGTAGTCTTCAACCTGAATGAACCGGTCGGTGTCGTCGCGCCGTTCGCGGATTTCGGGGGAGGAGAGCAGTTTGCCGATGCGGGTCCAGGCTTCGGCGAATTCCATGGCGTTGTTCGCCCGGATGACGCCGCGGCTGCCGGAGAGAGCGAGCGGCTTGAGGACGCACGGGAACTGGTGCTGGGCGGGTGCGGGTCCCAGGGGGTAACGTCGGTAAGTGGGGACGAGGAGCCCGGCATCGCGGAAGGCCTCGCGGGCGGTGTGTTTGTTCTGGCTGGCGAGGATGCTGGCCGGTGAATGGAACCGGAGCCCAAGCTTTTGGGCGGCAAGAGCGGCCAGGTACAAAGGACGATCAGCGACGGCGACGATGCCGTCGGCCGGCGCGGTGATGGCCTCGACGGAGTGATGTGGGTCGTCGAAGCGGGCCGGGATGGCGTGGTCGGCCCAGGGGTCATCCAGGACGTGGCAGCGGTCGGTGACGAGTTGGGCGTCGATGCCGAGGCGTTGGGCGGCGTCGGCGAAGGCACGGATCTGGTAGCCGAGCTTCGCGGCAAAGAGCAGGAGTCGCACTTCTTTATCATTCCCCAAAAACCGGCAACAGGCCGGCCGGGTCTTTCCGCCAGTGGTAGCTGTCGACGTCAAGCCAGTGGCCATTGGTGCGGACGGTGACGAGACCGAGTTCGTCGGTACGGAGAGTGGTGATGCCGCGTTCGTTCAGCCGGTCGATGACCTGGGCATGCGGGTGCCGGTATCCGTTGTCGCGGCCGACGGAGATGAGCGCGATCGCAGGTTGAAGAGTATCGAGCCAAGCTTCGGTCGTGGAGGTCCGGCTGCCGTGATGGCCGACTTTGAGCACGTCGATGTGCGGCAGGTTCCATTCGGCGAGTAGACGGCGCTCTACGGCGGCTTCCATGTCGCCGGTGAGCAGGAAGCGGCGCCGCCCATAGCTGACCAACATGGCGAGGGAGTCGTTGTTGTGGCCTTCAGTGGACGGGGACCGGTCGGCGAGGGGAGCGAGGATGTTGAACTGAACCGGGCCGGCCTTGAACTCGTCGCCTTCGCGCAGCGTCTTAACGGGAATGCGCAGCCGCCGGGCGACCGGTAGCCAGTCGGGTTCGTGAGAGGGAAGCAGGCCGGTCCAGATTTCGCCCGGTTGGAAATTCTCGAGGAGCGCGGTGAGGCCGCCCATGTGGTCGGCGTGGGCGTGGGTGAGGACGAGGACATCGAGCCGGCGAATGGAGCGGGTCCAGAGATAAGGAGCGATGACGTCTTCGCCGGTGTTGATGCCGCCGGTGCGGCGAAGGCGATTGGTGCGAAAGCTGGCGAGCCCCCCGGCGTCGACGCCCAGCGTCCGGCCATCGGGCAGAACCATCAGCATCCCGTCGCCTTGGCCGATGTCGATGGCCGTGAGCTCGAGTTCGCCGGGCTTGACCATCGGGGCGAAGGGGTGGGCGAGGAGCAACGCCAGGGTGGCCGTCGCCAGGCACCAGGCGCTTTTGGTGAAGCGATGCTCTCTGAGCGCGACCGCGAGCGCGACGAGCGAGAGGGCAAACAAGGTGGCAAGCCAGACGGGCGGCGAGGGGATCCGCCAGGCGGGTTCGAGGCGCGCGCTCCATTCGACGAGCGACCCGGAGGCCTGAATCAGCCAGGCGGCGAGCGACGCGAGCGGGCCCGAGTTGGTGACGACGGCCAGCATACCGGCCGGAATGGCCGCGGTGAGCAGCGGCGCGATGAGCAGGTTGGCGAGCAGACCGGTGACGGGGAAGCGATGGAAGTAGCTGACCAGCGGCAGCGCGAGGGCGAGTTGCACCATGGCGGTGACGAGCAGCATCTCGACGACGGTGGCGGAAAGGCGGGCGGTGCCGCCGATGATCGGCGTGAGCCACTTGACCGGAAAGGGTGTGAGCAGCGCGATGGTTTCCGCAATGAGACGGAGTTCGACGCGGATGGCGGCGACGAGGGGCGGCAGAGTGACGTCCCAGGCGATGTTGTTCAGTTGACGGCCGGCTTGCTGGAAGGGGGCGGTCGTACGATCGGACAAGGGTGTCGCGAGAGCGCCGATGGCGAGCACGGCCAAAAAGGAAAGCTGGAAACTGGCCTCGTTGGCTTGGCCGGGGTCGAGGACGATGAAGACGAGGACGACGGCGGCGAGGATGTTGAGCACGCGACCGGTCCGGTAAAAGTAGCCGGCCCCGGCATAGAAGGTGAGGCCCCAGGCGGCGCGCAGGACGGGCGCGGTGGTGCCCGCGAGACCGGCATAGATCCAGGCGAGGACAACGCCAGCGAGAGCGGCGACCCAGCGGCGGCGGCTGAGTTGGAAGATGACCCAGACCCAGCCGGCCGTGAGCACGACGACGTGCTGGCCGCTGATGACCAGGGCGTGGAAGGTTCCGGTGCGGCGGAAGTCTTCGGTCCAGAGCTTCTTCACGCGGCCGGAGTCGCCGAGCAGCAGGGCCTGCATCATGCCGCTGGCGTAGCCGTCGTGGGGGAAGAAGGCCTCGATGCGGGCCAGCAGTACAGCGCGGGTGCGGGCGACGATGCGGCCGAGCGGGTGGCCGCATTCGCCCGGCCGCTTGATGACCTGGGCTTGCGCTGGGATGGTGGCGATCCAGAAGATCTGGCGGCGGGCGAGGTACTCCGGATAGTCGAAGCCGCCGGGGTTCCGGAAGGCGCCGGGAGGGCGGATGCGAGCGTCGAACTCGACGGGTTGCCCGTAGGCGAGGGTGGGGGGGGCGGCTTCGTTTTTGGGGTAGTGATAGACCTGGGCCCGGGCACCCGGCTCCAACTCAACGACAAACTGCGCGCGGCCTTCGAAGAAGGTGCTGGGCTCGACGACGCACCCCTGGACCAGGAGGACTTCGTCGCGTTCGCTTTCGATGCGCGGTTTCGGGCCGGGGCGGGCGGTGTTTTCGATGAGCGCGCCGATGGCGGCGATGAAGGCGAGGGCCGGGAGCCACCAGATGCGGGCACCGGTCCACCGGGCGATGGCGGTGAGGGTAAGGAAGTTCACGGCGGCTGCGGCGGTTTCCCAGGTTTCCAGTTGGAGTTTCCACCCCGCAGCGACGCCCAGCAGCATCGCGACGGCCGGCCATAGGAGTGGTTCGCGCATTCAATAGATAGTGGGTTTCGCGAGCGATTATTCTCATGAATTTTGGCTTCTTGAAGCCGGATTACGAAACAAACCCAATTTTGTGGTTGGACCAATGGGATCAACGGTTTGGCGAGGCTCGATTTGAGGATAGCGCGAGGGGGCAAGAATCCGGGTGGCTTTGCGTCTATCGGATCCCGGTAAGTGACTGGGGTGGAGGGAGTTCGGGGCGCGGCGGAGTGTTTTCAATTCGTTGTGACCGAAGTCAGACGGCCATGCTGGCGAGCCGGGAGAATCCTTCCGGACCGGTGGCGAAGGGCCTGCCGGCCAGTGTGGCAAGGCGGTGGATCTCTTCGACCGTGGTGGCTTGAAACTCGGGATCGAACCATTGCCGATCGTCATGGCGGCGGGCGATTTCGAGGGCGACGGGACGGGTGGTGGCTCCG
>JALHNI010000106.1:24172-24574 GCA_022843605.1 Bryobacter sp. | reverse complement strand
TCGGTCTCGACTTTACCGACCCCACTACGTTGCGCCAGGTTCGGCGGATCGCGGCCGCGGGCAATGTTCGCATCGTCGGACTTCACCTGCACCATTCCTCACGCCGCGACGCACAGTCCTACTGTGACCGCATTGATCTTTTGCAGGCCGTCGCCCAGTCGCTGCCGGAAGCCTCGATCGAATATCTGGATATTGGCGGAGGCATTGCCAGCATTCCACCTCCGGAGATCGCCGCGCGCCTTCCGTATCAGATTGATACCCACGAGCACTTGGCCGCGGTCATCGGACGGCACGCAGCCGCAAAATTAGGAGCCCACGGACCTCGCCTGATTCTGGAGCCCGGCATCGGTGTTCTCGCCGGCTCGATGAACTACGTCACATCGCTTACGGCAGTTAAGCCAC
>JALHNI010000106.1:0-24162 GCA_022843605.1 Bryobacter sp. | reverse complement strand
CTCTTCCGATCTCGATGTTTGACGTCAATCCTCTACGTTCCGCAATTTCTCCACTGTGTCACCTGCTCCCCTCACAACCCGGCACCGCAAACTTGATTCCCATCCCTCTTTACGGCGGAACCTGCATGGAAATTGACCTGGTCGGAACGATCACCTCCACATCCCTCCCCACTGTCGGCGACCTCGTCGTCGTCACCAATATCGGCGCCTACTCTGTGTCCCTTGCCCCGGAATTCATCATTCCCTCCGCGCCCGTCTACGCGCTCGACTCAAAGCAGTTAATCCGAAACCGCCAATTCTTGGGAAACTTCCCTGGAGCCGGCGAATGAAGACCCGCTGGCTGTTCTCCACCATCGGCAAACGCGCCTACATCGCTGACTATCTTCGCGAGGCTGATCCCGAGGCCCACATCATTGGGAGCGGGGGTACCAAGTTCACGCCAGGCTTCACTGGCTGCGACGAAACGGTCCTGATGCCCGATATCGCCTCGCCCGACTATCTGGATGCCGTTCGCAAACTCGTGGCAGATCACCGCATTGATGCCATTCTTAGCTTTACTGACCCCGATGTCGCAGCGCTCTCCACCCTACGCCCGGAACTGGCGGAACAGGGCGTCAGTTGTTTTTTCCCCGGCGAAGAAGTGGCCACGATGGGCTTCGACAAGCTGGAGACCGCGAAGTGGGCCGTTCAGCATGGCATCACCGCACCGCGAACTGTCCTGCACCCCGAACAGGCCCTCGACGAAATCGGTCTACCGCTAATCCGCAAGCCCCGCTTCGGTTCCGCCAGCGTCGGCGTAAGCGCCATTTACCAGGCGCGCGATGCCGCTCCCCCCGAACAGGACGACCGCGAGTATATCTACCAGGAACTCATTACCGGGCACGAAGTGAATGTCGAGATCTGCGGCGACCTCCACGGCCGCCCCATCGGGGTCTCGGCCTGGAAGAAGTTGCTCTCGCGCAATGGCGAAACGGAACTCGCCGTCACCATCCGTCGGCAGGATCTCATCGATCACGGTCTCGCGCTGGGCGAACTGGCGAAACTCATCGGCCCTTGCGACGTCGACCTGATCGACCGCGACGGCCAACTGTTCCTGATCGAATTCAATATGCGCTTCGGCGGCGGCTACCCCGTTTCCCACTTAGCCGGCGCTAAGTTTCTGGAGTTACTCGTCCGCGCTCAGCGCGGCGAAAACCCGGAACCGCACACCGGCTTCCAAGGCGACATCTTTATGATGAAAACACTTCAGCCATTCGGCGGAGCGATGAGCCAGGCTGACGCGATTTTTGCTACGCAACACTCCTACCGCGACTAAGCCCTACCAGCGCAATTCCGCCGGAAAGTAGCGCGCGATCAGCTCTTCGTAATAGGGCCGCAATTGCGACACATCCGGCCGTGAGTCGCTCTTCGTGTAAAGGTCGAACGGATTGAAGCGCTGCACCCAGGGCAGCATCTTCGCGTCCTGCTCGTTGGTCAGGTGCGAGTAGGCGCCTTCCCGGTGCCAGGGGTAGCACGAGTGATAACGGATCATCGCCCGCCCCTCGGCCGGCAGATAGTCGCGCACCACCATCGAGAGATACTCGTCGTGGCCCCAGGACAGATGCACATTGTCCAGTCCGCAGTGGGGCTCGTAGATCCCGTTCTCGGTCTGGTACTTCGCCACATTCTTGTCCGGGTTCTGGGCGAAAAACTCGGGATACACGATTTTGGGGCTCCACGCGCAACCCACCGGGAAGGTGTCACCGACCACGGCCCACTGCGGCTCGTCCCACAGACACAGGATCTTGCCCAAGTCATGGATCAGTCCGGTAAGCACCATCCAGTCGGGCTCGCCCGCCGCGCGAATCGCCTCTGCCGTCTGCACACAATGCTCAATCTGCGAAAGGTCCGTATCCGGATCGCTCTCATCCACCAGCGTGTTCAGATACTCGAGCGCAGCCCAGATTCCCATGCGCCGGCGATCCAGCGTGCCGTACTCACGCTTCTTCGCCAGCACGAAGTCCAGCGTCTGATTCGTGTGGTTCTGGCGGTAGAACTCGCGGACGCCCGGCGGCGTCGCGTCCGTGTATTGGCGGAAGGCTTCTTTCGGCTTGTCCGGATCATAGCGATCCCGGACATGGTCGTCCCATTGTTCTAGGGACGCGAGGGGCTGAGCGGTGAGCGATTCGGGCGTCATTCCATTTTCAGTATCGCTGTAGATGCACACGATTGCAAGAGGAACAATACTCCGTCAGCACCGGCCGGCCAGAATAAGCTGTCATCGGGGTGTCACCTTAAAGCTGCCAAGCGCGTCGACAACTATATGGCAACCGCTCAGTCCGCGGGCCGTGGCGCACCCGCCAACGGATCTCAGCGTTTGATAAAGTAAATGCGCCTGGAGTATCTATGAACACCGCGTCAATCGGCACTTTCTTCGCTACCGCGCTCGTTTTGGCGGCCCCCCTTTTCGGTGCCGATCCGGTCACCGCCTCCACCGTAAACCGCTACTGCATTCAGTGCCACGGCAAGGCCGCAATGGGAGGCGTCAACCTCGAGAAGATGCTGGCCGACCCGTCGGTCGGCCCTGGTTCCCGCACCTGGCAGAAAGCTGCGGCGGCTCTCGAAGAGAAGCGCATGCCCCCGCCGAAGATGCCGCAGCCAACGGACGCGGAACGAACTCAGTCCGTCCACGGTATCCGCACCCAGTTGAGCGCCTACGCTAAACTGCACGACGGCGAACCCGGACGTGTCACCATGCGCCGACTCACCAGCGGTGAGTACAGCTACACAGTTCGAGACCTCACTGGCGTCGACATCGACGCGGGCATCGGCGCATCGAGCGATGCCGCCGGTGGTGAAGGCTTCACGAACTTCGGCGACGTCCAGTTCATGCAGGACGCCAACATCGAGCAGTATCTGCAGGCCGCCAAGCGCGTGGCCGACCATGCCGTCATCGGCTCCGGTCCGCTCACCTTTTTCACCGACCCCGGCAAAACCGGCTTCGAGATGTCTGCCATCTCCCGCATTCGCGACATTCATACGAGCAAAGGGTTCCGCACCGTCTCCGGAGAGGGCGGCATTCCGTTCGGCCTTGAGAAATACGGCAAAGCCTTCTTCGTCGCCTGGCAGTACAAGCATCGCGCTGCACTTGGCAAACCGAACGCTACGTTGAGGAGTTTGGCCCTCAGCGAAGGGATCACCGCCCGCTTCGCTGAGCACATTTGGACCGTCGTCAACAAACCCGTACTCGGCTATCCTTCCTCCGAAGCCGTTACGCGCTGGCGTGCCGTTCCCGCCCCTTCAGCCGATCGCCAAGCCTCTGCCAAACTCGCACGTACTCAGTGCGACGAAGTGCAGAAGTATATTGTCACCTGGGCCAGTTGGCTTTTCGCCCGCGGCGATGTCGCCGCCGGTGGTGCGGGTGATGAAAGCCCGCTCCAGTTCAATGACCGTTCCCTCAAGGTGAACGCCTCGCAGCGCTTTACATACAACACCGGCGCGCGTGTTCGCGGACCCGCTATCCCCACCGGCCCCAAGAAGATCTACCTGCACGTCGCCGCGATCAACCCCGCTCCGGGCTCCAAGCCGGTTCTGATCTGGCACAATCCGACCATCGCCGTGCGCAAAGACGGACGCCGTCCTCCTGGTGCAAATGCAGTTCCGCCTCCGCCTCCCACGGGCCCCTCTGCTGGTGCGGATGCAAAGCCCGTGGAAGTCGCAGGTGGAATGAAAGGCGTTCCACCGCCCGGCGAACGCCTGCCGCTGCGGATGGTGGTGAATGAGGCTACGAGAAAGCGCCTCAACTTCGGCGTGAGCCCCGACGGCGCACCAATTGGCCCGGACGACTTCGCCGCTGAAGGCACCGTGATGTTTGAGGTCGTCGTTCCGGAAGGCGCGTTCGGCGTCGAGTTTCAGGCCGAAGCCCAGGTCGGCAAGGACCGCGATCAGGTCTTCCGCATCCTGCTCTCCGAACGGGAAGACGGCGGATCGCGCGGAATACCCATCCGCGGCCTCGTCGGCGATCCCAATAGCGTCGGCTACAAGCGCTTCAAGTCCGGAGTGATGGAATACGCCAGCATCCTGCCCCCCAACTCCCACGGCGAAGCCTCTCCCGCCGACAAGGACCCGGTTCCGCTGCCCTTCGACAGCACGTTCAACGTGCCGGAGCACGACGAGTTCCTCCTCAAAGTGAAGTACATTCGCGATGACCGCTTCGTCTCCGAAAACCTGGTGGATGATGCCGAACGCATCAAACTCAATCAGGCCTGGGCCGACCTCTACGCATCCTTCGACTATCACGAGAATTATCTGCGCCTGCTCGCGCAGCACTTTAAGTACGACCTCAAGGGACAGCGAATCGCCACTCTCACGCGCGCTCAGATCGAAAGCTTCCCTGCCGCCATGCGACCATTCGTTCCGCCGCTGCTCGCGGAGTATCACGAGTCACAAGCCGCCCAGGCGGCCGGCCGCGCCGGCCACATTGAGGACAGCCTTCGTTTCGCCAGCCGCGCCTGGCGCCGTCCGCTCACCGCCGTCGAGAAGCAGGATCTGCGCGGCTTTTACACCAAGGTCTACACCTCAGAGAAAGATCACAAGAAGGCGATTCGCGCCCTGATCGCCCGCATCCTGATCGCGCCCCAGTTCCTTTACCGCGTGGAGCAGGCGAACAACGTCGGCGTAGCCTCACCCTTCCAGAACGTCGCCGTTACCACTACCGCGACGGCCAAGCCACTCTCCAGCTTCGAACTCGCCAGCCGGATCAGCTACTTCCTGTGGTCTTCCATCCCCGACGACGAACTCCTGCGCGCCGCCGCCGCCGGCGAACTCAGTTCCTCCGCCGGGTTGCAGCGGCAGGTGAAGCGCATGCTCGCCGACGCCAAGGCTCGCCGCTTCGCCACGGAATTCTTCGGGCAATGGCTGGGCTTTTACCACTTCGACGAACACCGCGGCGTCGACACGAGCCGCTTCCCGGAATTCACCAACGAAGTAAAGTCCGCAATGTACGATGAGGCGATCTCCTTCTTCGAACACATCATCCGCCGCGAAAAGCCAGTCCGCGAATTGCTCCACGCGGACTATACGTTTCTCAACCAGCCCCTCGCGAAGCATTACGGCATCACCAAGCCGGTAAAGTCGAAGGGACCGGTTGAGTTGGTTGAAGGGGCCAACAGCTTCCAGCGCGGTGGACTCCTCCGCTTGGGCGCCGTCCTTACCGCCACCTCCGCCCCGCTCCGCACCAGCCCCGTCAAGCGCGGCGACTGGCTCCTGCGCCGCATCCTCGGCACCGAAGTGCCGCCGCCGCCGGCCAACGCTGGAATCCTTCCAGCCGACGACAAGAATTTTGGCGGTATGACGTTGCGCCAGAAGCTCGAGTCTCATAAGCGGAACGCCACCTGCGCCAGTTGCCATACCCGCATCGATCCGCTAGGCTTCCCGCTCGAACGATACGACTCGGTCGGCCGCTACCGCACCAAATATGCGGACGGCAATCCGGTGGACGACGAAGGCATCCTGGCCGATAAAACGCAGATCGCCGGCATCAACGGCTTACTCAAGTACCTGCAAACCCAGGACAAGCAGGTCCTGCGCACCGTCGCCTTCAAGATGACCGGCTATGCGCTGGGTCGCACCGTGCAGCCCTCGGACGAAGTCCTGATCGAGCGCATGTCGCAGCTTGGCGGCGCCGCCACCATCTCCGACCTGGCCACCGCCATCATCAGTAGCCGCCAGTTCCGCCATCGCCAGGCGAAAGACGAAACTCCCGCCGCGAAGCCCAAACCGGCGCTCGCGGCACGCACTCCCCGTTCCAATCCGGCCATTACCGCAACCCCAGTAGGTGGACAATGAATCCCTTGACCAAATCCAGACGTCATTTCCTGCGCGGCGCCGGCGTGGCGCTCGCGCTTCCGTGGCTCGAGTCGATGCCGCTCCTCGCCGCCGCCAATGACGGCAAGTCGCCCAAACCGTCGAATAAGCCGCCCCTGCGGTTTGCCACCATTTATTTCTCCAACGGAGTCGAGCCCGCTCATTGGTGGGCCAAAGGCAGCGGCGCCGGCATGACGTTCGGCAAGGCCGCTGAGCCCCTCGCCCCGATTCGCGAGGACCTCGTTTTCCTGCGCGGCCTCTATCACCACTCGGCGTTCGTCTCGAAGAGCCCGCACCTCGGCCGCATGAACGTCCTTTCGGGTGCCCCCGTCAGCCTGGACCCCAGCGACATCCGTGTCGGCACCTCCTTTGACCAGATCCTCGCCAAGCAGATCGGCGGCGCCACGCCACTGCCCAGCCTCGTGCTGGGCATCGAGCCCAACGAACTCCGCCTCGAAGACGGCTTGTCGATGCTTTACGGTTCGGCGATCTCCTGGGCCTCGCCCACCAAACCAGCAACGAAAGAGATCTACCCGGCCCGCGCCTTTGACCAACTCGTGGGCGATGGCAAAGGCCGTCAGCTCGATCGCAGCATCCTCGATGCCGTGCTTCAGCAGAGCACCAGCCTGAAGCCTAAGATCAGCAACGGCGACCAGAAGAAGCTCGACGAATACCTCGAGTCAGTCCGCGATATTGAAAAGCGCATCGATCGCGCCTCGAAGGAAGAACGCCTCGAGGGCTGGCGCCCCACCCTCAAACAGCCCAATATGGCGCGCCCCGGCGACGAATTGCCTCAGGACGTGCCCGCCCACATGAAGCTCATGCTGGACCTCATTGTCCTCGCCTTCCAGATGGACAAAACCCGCATCGTTAGCCTGATGCTCAACAACGACCTGTCCCAGATGAACTTCAAGTTCCTCGAAGGCGTCCGCGGCGCTCTGCACCTCGACCTCACCCACAACGGCAACGCGCCCGAGATCGAGGCCATGTACCTTAAGACCAATCAATTCCATATGCAGCAGTACACGTACCTGGTGCAGAAAATGAAGGCCATCGACGAAGGCGGCCAGTCGCTGCTCGATAGCTCGATCCTCATGATGCATTCGAACCTGCTGGACGGCAACACGCATAGTGCTGATGAGATTCCCGTGCTCCTCGCGGGCGGCAAAGCCGCCGGCCTGCAAGGCGGCCGTGTGCTCAGCTACATGGATCGCGGCGACGAGAACCGCAAGGCCTGCAGCCTCTATTTGTCGCTCATGGACCGCATGGGCGTCACGCTCGACCGTTTCGGCGACGCCGACAAGCGTCTCTCTGGCGTTTGGTCCTGACGCCAGTATCGTTCACGAAGAAAGAGGGCGGGTCCAGCGACCCGCCCTCTTTGCGTTAGCGCTCCCGCACGCCCATCATCCGCAGAATCGTGATCATCGGGCACCAGTTCGTAAACGCCGACTGAAACAGATTCAAACCCACGAACGCCGTCAAGTAATACCAATTCGGATGCACGTTGTAACCGAGCCAGAGGCTCACCATCACGAACGCTCCGGCAATCATCCGCAAATAACGATCGATCGTCATACTACCCTCTTTCTTGACTGATTGAAGACATAGAACAAAATCGGCACGGTCATGCGCGACAACAGCAGCGAGGCAATCTCCCCCGCCATCAACGCAATGGCCAAGCCTTGAAAAATCGGGTCAAACAAAATCACCGACGAGCCCACCACTACGGCCGCCGCCGTCAACATCATCGGGCGAAAGCGCACCGCTCCCGCATCGATCACGGCTTCGTCCAGCGGCACACCTTCGGCCAACCGCAGTTCGATGAAGTCCACCAGGATAATGGAATTCCGCACGACGATTCCCGCTCCCGCAATGAACCCGATCATCGACGTGGCCGTGAAGAACGCCGCCATCATGCCGTGCGCGGGCAGAATTCCCACCAGAGAAAATGGAATCGCCACCATGATGATCAGTGGTGTCGCAAACGATTGAAACCACCCCACCACCAGCCCATAGATCAGTACCAGCACCGCGGCAAACGCGATCCCCAGATCGCGAAACACCTCGTAGGTGATGTGCCACTCGCCGTCCCACTTCATCGAGTACCGCTCACCGTCGGTCGGCATCGCGGCCATGTGTTGCTCAATCTGATAGCCTTCCGGAATCTTGATTGCGTCGATCTTCGGCCCCAGCGCCAGCACCGCGTACACCGGGCTCTCGATCTCACCCGCGATATCGGCTGTCACATAAGTCACCGGCATCAGGTTCTTGTGATAAATACTCTTGTCCTCCACCACCTTCTCCATCCGCACCAATTCACTCAGCGCGACGTTGCCGACTCTCAGGTTGCGGATACGCTCCATGTCCGAGCGCGTCGCCCGGTCCAGCCGCACGGTGAGCGCGACGTCTTCCTTCTCCGCATCCTGATGCAGCAAGCCGGCCTTCGATCCGGCAGAGGCCAGTTGCATCGTCCGCGCGATCTCATCCTCAGAGATCCCATTTAAGGCCGCCTTCTCCCGGTCCACCAACATGCGGTACTTCGGCTGATCGTCCTCGACATACCAATCGACATCCACCACGCCTGGCGTCTGCTTAAAGCGATCCCGAATCTGCCGGGCGAGCGCAATGCGGCCCTCATTGCTGGGTCCGTAAATCTCCGCCACTAGCGTCTGCAGCACCGGTGGACCCGGCGGCACCTCGGCCACCTTGATCCGCGCTCCGAAGCGCCGGGCGATCGGCTCAATGCGTTGCCGTACCTGCTTGGCAATCTCGTGGCTCTGTAAGCTCCGCTCGTCCTTCGAGAGCAAGCTCACCTGCAAGTCCGCGACATTCGCCCCGCTGCGCAGATAATAGTGCCGCACCAGGCCATTGAAGTTATAGGGCGATGCCGTGCCAACATACGTCGCCACGTTCACCACTTCCGGCTGCTTTTGCGTCTCCACCGCCAATAGCTGAGTGACGCGGGCCGTCTCTTCCAGAGTGGTTCCGTTCGGCAGATCCACAATCACCTGAAACTCGCTCTTGTTGTCGAACGGCAGCATCTTCACTTTCACGAAGCCCGTGTAGAACAGAGACACCGAAGCCAGCAGCATCACAATCACCACGCCCAGAAAGCTCCAGCGCATCGCGGGCCGGTGCAGCAGCGCCCCCATCACCACGCGATACATCCGCGTCATGTAGCTCTCGGCCGCCTCGCCGTGATGGCCGCCGGACTTTAAAATCCGCACCGCCGCCCAGGGGGTGACGATGAACGCCACCAACAGGCTGAACA
Organism: Bryobacter sp.; assembly: GCA_022843605.1. Taxonomy (GTDB): domain Bacteria; phylum Acidobacteriota; class Terriglobia; order Bryobacterales; family Bryobacteraceae; genus JALHNI01. The sequence goes on along the minus strand of JALHNI010000106.1, from coordinate 15,047 downwards.
GCATCGCCGCACTCGCGCCAATCGGAATCGGGCGCATGTAGGGCCCCATCAGCCCGCCGACAAAGGCCATCGGCAGGATGGCCGCCACCACCGCGAGCGTCGCCAGAATCGTCGGGTTGCCCACCTCGTCCACGGCTTCGAGCGCCACGTCGAACGAGTGCCGGTCCGCATTGCCGGGCATGCGCCAATGCCGCACAATGTTCTCCACCACCACGATCGCGTCGTCCACCAGAATGCCGATGGAGAAAATCAGGGCGAATAACGTAATCCGGTTCAGCGTGTAGCCGTAGAGATAGAAAACCGTCAACGTCAAAGCCAGCGTTACGGGAATCGCCGTAAACACAATGAGCGACTCGCGAAAGCCAAGCGTCAGCGCGATCAACACACTCACCGAAACCACGGCGATCAGCATGTGCCAAAGCAGTTCGTTTGACTTGTCCTTCGCCGTCTCCCCATAATTCCGCGTCAAAGTCATCTCAACGTCCGACGGAATCACGGTCCCGCGCAAGGGCTCCAGGCGATGCAGTACTTCCTCACCCACCGTGACTGCATTCGTGCCCTGCCGCTTTGATACGGCAATCGTCACGGCCGGATAGAAGCCCTTGCCGTTCGAGAAGCGAACGTACTGCGTAGGCTCTTCGCCGCCGTCAGTCACTTGCGCCACATCGCGCACGAAGATGGGCTTGCCGTTCACCACGCCCGCCACCACCTGGCGCACATCTTCCGCCGACCGCAGAAACTCTCCGGTCTCCAGGAGATACTGCTGATTGCCGCTGGCGAACTCTCCGGTCCGCACCCGGCGGTTCGACAAGCCCAAGGCCCCTAACACTTGGAGCGCGGAGAGGCGATAAGCGCTCAGACGGCCCGCATCCAAGGTGATCGCGATCTCCCGCCGCTGGCCGCCAATCAGCGATACGGCCGAAACATCGGGCGTCTGCTTGATCGTGTCATCCACCTGTGCCGCAATCCTCCGCAGATCGAAGTCGCCATAGCGCGGGCTCCAGAAGGTGAGGGCCAGAATCGGCACGTCGTCGATCGACCTCGGCTTCACCAGCGGCGGCGATGCACCCGCCGGAATCAGGTCCAGGTTCGCGTTGATCTTCTGGTTCAGGCGCACCATGCTCTTCTCGGTGTCCTGTCCCACCAGGAAGCGCACAATGGCCATCGAGGATCCGGGGCTCGAGGTCGAGTACACGTACTCCACCCCCGGAATCTCCCACAGCAGCTTCTCCATGGGCTTCGTCACGCGCTCTTCGACTTCGCGTGCCGAAGCCCCCGGCATCTGCACAAAGACATCGACCATCGGCACGATAATCTGGGGCTCTTCTTCACGGGGCAGCTTCCAAACCGCAAACAGCCCCAGGAGCATCGAGCCGATAATCACCAACGGCGTCAGCTTTGAGCCGATCCACACGCTGGCAAACCTTCCTGCCACTCCTAACGGAGCGTTTCCGGATTGCGAACTCACGGCCGCACCTCCACGCGCGCACCATCCCGCAACTCGCGCGGCACGGGGACGATCACCCGCTCTCCTTCACTCAGCCCGGAGAGCACCTCCACCCGGTCCTTCAGGCGCTGCCCCACCGTCACCAGACGGGTGCGGGCGACTCCCCCGTCGGCCACCATCACCGACTGCAACTGGCCACGCTCCGTCAGCGCCGCCGCCGGAATCGTCACCACCATGCGGCTGCCCGACTGGAAAACCGCCCGGCCAAACACGCCCGAGCGCAGCGCCGCCGTGGGCGGCAGGTCGATCTTCACCACGTAGGCGCGCGATGCGGCATCCACCGAAGGCACAATCTCCGCCACCCGCGATTCCATCGTCCGGCCGATGCTCTCCAGCGTCACCGAAACCGTTTGTCCCACGCGGATCTCCGCCAGCCGTCCCTCGTCCACTGAAGCCTCCAGCCGCAAAGCACCTTCGCGTTCAACATTCAGCAGCGGTGTTCCCGGGACAGTCAGCATCCCGGGCTCCACCGTCCTCGCCGTGACCACGCCGGAAAAAGGCGCCACCACTTGCGCATAGCTTCGTGAGACCTCCGCCGAACTCACCTCCTGCTCCACCTCGGCCAGCTTCGCGTTCAGTTGCCCGCGACGCGCCCGCGCCATCTCATGCGCCGCCTGCGCCGCCTTCAGCTTGGCCAACGCCTCATCGAACTCCTGATTCGAAATCGACTTCTTCTGGAACAACTCCTGCATCCGCCCGAAAGTCACTTGGGCTAGGTCCAGATTGGCCTTCGCCGCGGCAATCGCGCTCTCGGCCTCCGGCACGCTGCTCTTCACCGATTCGCGAGCCGCCTCAGCCCGCCGCGCACTCACATCCAGATCCCGCGTCTCCAGCGTCACCAGCACTTGGCCCTCGCGTACGCGATCGCCGGCCTGAACCTTCACCTCGCGGACATAGCCCATAACGCGGGCAGCAATCGACGACGACGTCCGGGCCCGTACGGTCCCCGTCGCCTCATAGAGCCCCGGCCAAGTCTCGGCCGTAGCCAGCACCGCTGTCACGGGAATCGCCGCCGCGGATACCTCCGCGGGCTTCTTTTTCTCACCCTCACCGCAGGCCGACAAGCCCACCAGCAGAGCCACCAAAAACACATACTTCATCGCGATCCCTCGTTCAACACTTCCGAATTCACCGTCAACGTCCCGGCCGCCAACTCCAACATTGCCGCCGCCAGGCGCTGATCATGGATGGCCGCCAAATACCGCGTCCGGGCCTCCAGCACGGCGGACTCCGTACGCAAAAGCTCAGTCACATTGCTCAATCCCGTCGAGTAGCGGTTCTGCGTAATCCGCAAGCTCTCCTCGGCCTCCGCCACCGACGCCCGCGTCACCTCAATCCGCTGCCCGGCCGCCCGCAGATCCGCAAAAGCCCGCCGGACCTGCAACCGGATCGTGGAATTCGCCTGCTCCGCCTCGGCTTCGCTGCGCCGCACCGCGAAGGCGCTTTCGCGAATGCGCGCACGGTCACTAAAGCCGTTAAACAAGTTCCAACGCAACCCCACCGACACCAACCAGTTCGCGCCACCGCGATCATAGAAGCGCTGCCGGTCGGCCTCAAACGCCGCTCGCACGCCCACTTGCGGCAACATCGTGCCGCGAGCCGTCGCCGCCTGGTTCTGCGCCAGGCTCGTCGCCAACTTCACCTGCCGCGCTTCCGGACGCTCGTTCAGTGCGCTGGCCTCGAGTTCCGGCAACACCCCGGCCGGCAACTTCAGCGGCGCCAACAAACTCGTCAAGGTATGCGGTGTGTCCAGCGGCAACCCGAGCGCATCGTTCAGCGAAGCCTGCGCCACTTCAACCGCTGCCTCGCGGCGGATCTGCTGCTCCCGGACTCCCGCCAGATGCACCCGAATCGACAACACATCGACATCCGTCGACAGGCCGGCGGCGCGCACCGCCTGGGCCCGTTCCAGGTCCGCCTCGGCCGACCGCCGGGCCTCTGCTGCCGCCTTCAGTTGCTCGGCCCCCAGCAGCGCGTCGTAGTAGGACTTAATCACGCTCGCAATCACGTCCATCCGCGTGCGCCGGCCCTCTTCACCAGTCAGATCCTTCGTCAGTTCTGCCGAGCGCACCGCGTGCTTGGTCTGGCCGGCATCGAACAGAGTCTGGTCCGCCACCACCTGCGACTGAAAGTTATTCAGGAAACCCGGCCGGTTCAGCGTACCCACCTGAAAATTACTCTCGGTAAACCGTCGCTGCGTCAGCAGGGACGAGAAGACAAACACCGGATTGTCGCTGCGCGTCCAGCTCTCGCTGTAATTCACCTTAGGCAATTGGCCGCCCTTCGCCTGAGCGACACGGCTCTCCGCTGCCTGCCGCGCCGCGACTGACGCTTCCACGGCCTTGTTTTTCTCCATCGCCCGCGCTACCGCGTCCCGTAGCGATAGTGGGTCCTGCGCCCAGCCCGGCAGCGCACCGCACATCAGCAGCCATAAAGTCCGTTTCATTTGGTTCACCGGCCAAGATGCAACTTCAGGAAAAACGTGACAATCCTCGTCACCATTTCTCTGCGCTTGCATCCTTGAGTGCTGAGAGGAGGTGCAGCCGGTACAATCGAAGCTTGGAACGACTCGCCGAAGCTGACCTTGCCCGCCGCCTGATGACTGGCGACAGCGAGGCCTTTGACCGCTTCGTTGAGCACTTCCGCGCCAAGATCTTTCACTACAGCTGGCTGATGTGCGGCCAGCGCGAAGATGCCGAGGAAGTGGCCCAGGACACCTTGCTAAAGGTCTTCGAAAGCTTCGACCAATTACGCGAACCGGAGCGGGTACGCCCGTGGATCTTTCGCATCGCCCGCAATGCCTGCCTCACGAAACGCCGGAAAAGCGTCTTTGCGCCGCCGCGCGAGCTTTCTCTCGACGAGTTCCTGCCGGCCAAGGATCAGGATGGCGGCGGAAAGATTCAGATCGCTGACTGGTCCGCCCTGCCGGATCGCCAGGTACTGCAAACCGAAATGAAGAAAGTTCTCGACGAAGCCATCGCCGCCCTGCCCGAAACCTACAAGTCAGTGCTTTTACTGCGCGACGTGGAAGAACTCTCCACCCTCGAGACGGCTCATATCCTCGACCTCACTCCCGACGTCGTCAAAACGCGCCTGCACCGCGCCCGGCTCGCGGTCCGTCACCAGCTCGATGACTATCTGAGGAGCGACCATGCCGCCGCATGAACACAACGAACAGTGCAAGGAAGTCTTCGCGCTGCTTTCGGAGTACCTGAACGTCGAACTGCCGCCGGAAGCCTGCCAGGAAATCGAAGCCCACATCGCCGGCTGCAGCCCCTGTATCGAGTTCGCCGAGAGCCTTCGGCGCACGGTTGAGCTTTGCCGCCGCTACCAACCCACGGAACTCCCCGCACCGCTCGGCCGGCAAGCTCGCGCTCAGCTTCTGGAGGCTTACCAGAGAATGCTGGGCAGCCGCTCCAAGCTATCCTGAAGCTCAGCCCCCATGGTCCAGTACGATCCTCACCGCTGGCTCGACCACTTCTTCGACCTTCGCGGTTCGATGCTGCGGGAGATTCTCGCCCGGGTCACGCTGTGCGTTGCCTGGTCGGTCGCCGTCGTCTTCGCCTACACCAAAGGCTGGCAGGTGGCGATCCCCAGCACGCTGCATGTTCTGGTCGGCACCGCGCTGGGCCTGCTGCTGGTCTTTCGCACCAATGCCTCCTACGACCGTTTCTGGGAAGGCCGCAAACTCTGGGGCGGCATCGTCAACGAGACGCGCAATCTCATCCGCGGCGCCGACGCCTGGTTCGGGCATACGGATCGGCCGCTGCTGATTGACCTGACGCTCTGGACCGCCGCCTTCCCCTTTGCCGCCTGCAACTATCTGCGCGGCGTTCCGCCGGCCCTGGGCCCCTCCGTGCCTGGGCTCCCTCCCGAGGCGCTCGCCGCCGTAGAAGCCGCCGAACACCCCGTGCTCGCCGTCGCCGCCCGCATGACCCACTGCCTCACCCTGGCCGCCCAGCGCGCCTATGTCACCGACATTGGCCGCGTGTCGCTCGACCAGAACATCCAACTGCTGGTCGACTATCTAGGCGGCTGCGAACGCATCCGCAAGACGCCGCTGCCGTTCGCCTACGTGGTCCACCTGCGGCGGGCGCTGGTCCTCTACTGCTTTTCGCTGCCGTTCGCGCTGGTCTCCACCTTTGGCTGGGGCACCGTGCTTGACGTGCTCTTCGTGTCGTACGTGTTCTTTGGCATTGAGGAGATTGGCGTCGAGATCGAAGGCCCGTTCGGCTTCGACGACAACGACCTGCCCCTCGAGCAGATCGCAGAGACGATCCGTCACAACGTCTTTGAACTCGCCGGCCTGCCCCGCGAAGGCCCTCCCCAACCAATCGGCGGAGTCCTGTAACCCAACAGAACCTCGACCGCAAGGGAGGGGAAGTCGGAGGCCAGACATCACCGGCCCCGGAACTCTCTGATCATCCCGTTCCTGTCTGTAAATCTCCCGAATGAACCCCCTTCCCGAGGGTCTGGCCCAGTGCCAACCTCTACGCCACAATGATTTTCGCCTGATGGGCCGATTGGCAGAAAAATTGCTCACAGTCGAAGCGAACTGCGGTGAATGAAATGCATGACGACTCGCAAATAGACCGGGAACTGAACGCCATGTGCGCTCGGATTGGCATCAACATCGGGAATGAATCAGCCGCGCTGGAACTCACCCCACTTGACCCGGCGTTATGGCGGCCTTGGGCGCCGACAAAACGCTCCGAGCACCCGGGCTGGCGTGAGGGGGCGCGTTTAGAAGATCGGCTGCGGAGTTTGGTGGCTGAACGATACGCCTGGGTTCGTCGGCAAGCCGGGTATTGGCTCCGACTTGCCCGCTGGTGGGTCAGATTGAGAGTTCAGGACTGAAAACACACCCATCGGCAACTCCCGTGCCCAACTTCGGTGGATAGAAATCGCGTGAAGGGCGAGAATGATGGCTATCGCGCGCTCCCAATGGCAGACCACTTGGCCGGTTGCGCATGGCGGAGCGGGTTGCGCATGGCGGAGCGGGTGCACATGGCGGAGCGCAAGAGGGATGCGAGGCAAAAAGTGATGGAGGGAACATTTCATCGGAGGAGTGTTAGTTCGCCAAAGGGGACCGAACCTTGTCGTTCGATCCCCTTTGGTACCAACCATCAGTGTGAAGTCAAACCACGCCAAGCCAGGGCTCGTCGCCCGGCGCAATAACGCCCAGCCACGCCGAGACAGCCCTATTTATCGCCCACGGCGGAAAGCGCCATGTCGAAGAGAGTTGGCGTCGAGGTGCCCCAAACAATGTTGGTGCCCCACACCACATTGAAGCCCTGCGACGTCGATGTGCCCCAGACAACGTTGGAACCCCATACTATGTTGGTGCCCCACACGACATTGGTGCCCCACACGACATTGGTTCCCCAGACGACATTCGTGCCCCAAACGACATTCGTGCCATAAACCAGTTCTACCGAATTGGTTGTGGAGTTATAAACCACCCTTGGTGACAGCGCGGTTCCCGTACCTGTCGACGTGTCATTGAGAGCGGCGTTCATGTCAACATAGCCTGCGCCCGTCGTGAACATGTCGTGCTGAATCGTGTAGGTAACGCCAGTTGTTGAATCCCTGTGGGTGTATGAAGCCGGAAACGTTTTTGTCGCGGTTCGCATCAGGCGGGCCTTCACAAGATCTGGCGTGATCGCCGGAGTCTTCTGAATCATAGTTGCCACGATGCCCGAGACGATCGGTGTGGCCATGCTGGTACCGCTGAGTGTGAAGTAGTCGGAAGAGATTCTGGTGTTGCCTACCGACGTGTAGTAAGAGAGCGGCACTTCGTTTTGCGGGAACGCCTGCATCAAGGTCGCGCCAGGCAGCTTCCCGGCCACAATCAGATTTCCGGGCGCAACGACGTCGGGCTTCACGATCTGGTCAACAAGCGTCGGACCTTTTGAACTGTAGGTGGTCACGACATCGTCGGCGCGGGAGATCGTTTTCACGTCATTGGTTGCGCCAACCGTCAGGACGCTCGGGTCGTTGCCTGGAGAACTGATCGTCGAGTAGCCTGACGTGCCCATGGACGTGTCCCGGCCGCCATTGCCAGCCGCAACCACGACCACGATCCCGGCGTTCCACGCCGCCCGCACCGCGCGGCAAAGCGGATCCGTCGTGAAAGACTCATAGATCGGCCGGCCCAGTGAGATATTGATCACGCGGATATTGTAGGTCGCCTTCAACTCGATCGCTCGATCAATGGCGCTGATCACCCACGAATCCATGCCTTCGCCCCGCGCGCTCAAGGCGCGCAGATTGATTACCTTCGCGGCGGGTGCAATCCCGCGGAAAGCAACGGTAGTGTTCGATCCCGTTGAGGCCGCCGCATTGCCAGCGGCAATCACCGCCACATGCGTACCGTGACCAAACGTATCGGCGGTCGTGGTTTCGCCCTCGACAAAGTTTTGCGAATAGACGACACGGCCCACCAGATCCGGGTGGTTCGTGTTGACACCGCTATCGATGATTGCGATTCCCACGTCGGCGCCGGTCCAACCCGCACTCATCGCCGCGGTTGCGCCCACCGCCGGGTTCGCAAAATCCAGCGCGCCCTTCACGGGCCGATTCCTGGCCGAAAAGACAGCATTCGTATTCGTCGGAAGGGCGTTCACTGAGGCCGTTGGTAGCGCGAACAGCGCGTACGGCATCCTTTTGAATTGCCTTTTCAGCGTCCCGCCTTTGGCCGTGATACTCGCCAACTGCGTCCTGGTTGGCGTTGTCTTGAATTGCACCAGGACTTCGGTCGTAGCCGCGGACGGAAGATTTTGCAGGTCCCTGGAGATAGGTCCGCTAAACAGTTTTCCTATCGAGAGCATCACAATAAGGGCGAGCGATTTGGTTCTCATCACGCTAGCCTTCAATGCAGTTGAATCGCCAAACGGTTAAATCTCTGCAAGTTGCTGATTTATCTAGCCAATGCGTCAAGTGCCCGGATGGGCGGAAGGCACTTTGTCCTGGCCTTCCGGGACATTTTGTCACCGCATCTCTCTCCGGAGTGTCGGGCACCAACGCCTTGACATCAACGCCTTCTGCCAACGCCTTTTCTATACGCAGGTGTCGTGCCCGGCTCCATCTCGGGCCTGTATCAAATCAACATCCGCATCCCCGTCAGCACCGCCGATGGAGAGATCCCGGTGGTGCTCCGCATCGGCGGACAAGCCACCCAACCGAACGCGACGCTTACGGTGAAGCGGTAACTCCTCCCTGCTACGTTCAGATATCGGCGCGAAGCCGCAAGAACTCAGTAAATCGGGAAGGCTCGCATCAGTAAAACAGTCTTGTTTCATTTGGAAGTAAGTTCTACTACCCTTGAGATACGTGACCCTGAGCCAGCCCTCACCCCATCCGTAGGGTAAAGATTTTGTTGCGCGTTTGGTAAACAAATTGCCCAGTAGTGGCGTCTAACGCTTTTTAGGAGAGCTATGACGCGCCTGTTGGCCTGTTTCATCCCGATCTTACTCGCCAGTTGCCGGCAGACGCCTCCGGTGGTGAAGGCGGCTTCGCCCACCGCGCCAATACCGGCCTCCCGCAGCAAAGCGATCCGTGCCACCGGCCTGGTGCGGGCTGTCAAAGTCTCGTCGATTCAGGTGCCCCAGATCGCCGGCCAGGGCGGGCGTATGACTCTGGTGCGCCTGGTCCCCAATGGCACACACGTGAAGCAAGGCGACATGCTCGCGGAGTTCGACCGCACCAAGCAACTCGACGATGCCTTGGAGGCTGAGGCAAAATACGATGACTTAGGGCATCAGGTCCGGCAGAAGGTGGCCGCCAATCGCAGCGAAGCGGAGAAACGCCTGGCCGACTTGAAGCAAGCTGAAGCCGATCTGGCCAAGGCCGAAATCCAATTGAAGAAAGGTCCGATCCTCAGCGACATCGATCGGCTGAAGAACGAAGCCAAGGCCGAGAGCGCCCGCGCGCGGGTCGACAGTCTGCGCCAGACTCACAGCCACCGCACCAAAGTGGAAGCCGCCGCCCTGCGCATCATCGAGCTACAGCAGGACCGCCAGAAAGTCGCGCTGGAGCGCGCCAAGTCCAACGCCGAGAAACTGGTGGTGAAGGCGCCGCTCGATGGCATGGTGGCGCTTGAGAACATCTGGCGCGGTGGCTCGATGGGCCATGCCCAAGAGGGCGATCAGTTGTGGAACGGCCAGCCGATGCTGAAGCTGTTTGACCCTTCGGAAATGGAGGTCCACGCCCAGATTGGCGAGCCGGATGGTGCGGCACTTAGAGCCGGAACGCGCGCCCGAGTGCGTTTGGACGCCTATCCCGAAGTCGAATTCGAGGGGCGCTTTGAGTCCGCCAGTCCGGTAGCCTCCTCCGCCCTGGGTAGCCCGATCAAGAACTTTGCCGCGCGCTTCCGGTTGGTCGGTACGGATCCGCGCCTGCTGCCCGACCTCTCCGCCGCGGTGGTGATCGAGTGAAGAAGGCGATTTTGACGGTCGTCATTCTCGGCGCCGCGGGCTTCGGCGCTTGGCGCTATCTCACCGTCCAGGCCAAGGACGATCTGCCGAATGCCCCGGTCCGCCGGGGCGAATTCTCGGTGATGATCCGCTGCCGCGGCGAACTCAAAGCGCGCCGCTCCGTACAGATTGTGGCGCCGGTGAACGTCCCCGAATTGCGTCTCGTCTGGCTCGCACCCACCGGCGCGGCCATCAAGGCCGGCGACCCCGTCGTGCGTTTCGACCCCTCGAGCGCGCAGCAGCAGTTGAAGGAAAAGGAAGCCGCTCTCAAACAGGCTCAAGCGGCGCTCGACCAGGCCATTGCCGAAGCTTCGCTCGCCACGGAGCAGGATCGTGTCGAAACCACGCAATCGAAGTATCAGGTGGAGCGCGCGAAGCTCGAGGTCTCCAAGCAGGAGATCGTCAGCCGCCTGCAGGGCGAAGAGGCCCAGGTGGACCTGGGTTTGGCGGAGAAAAAGTTCGAAGTTCAGGAGGCCAAGAACAACTTCAACCGAGTCTCGAACGAAGCCAAAGTCGCCTCTCTTCAGCGGCAACGCGACAAGGCCTCTGACGAAGTGGAACTCACTAAATCCAGGCTGGAGCGTATGCAAGTGAATGCGCCGCTAACGGGCGTCGTGGTTTACTTGCCCAATTACTCGCAAGGCTGGATGAACGCCAAGCCCTTCAAGGTGGGTGACCAGGTGTGGCCCGGAGGGGTGATCGCCGAGATTCCCGACCTCGACACGCTCGAGATGGAGGGCAAGGTGGAAGAAATCGATCGCGGCCGGATCCGCGTCGAGCAGGACGTTCGCATTCGTGTGGACTCGCTGCCCGAAAGTACCTTCAACGCCCGGCTCACCCGCATGTCGCCGCTCACCGAAATGGGCTTCGAATGGCCACCGACGCGCAGCTTTCGCGGTTTCGCGCACATTCACCGGCCGGATACGCGTCTGCGTCCCGGCATGAACGGCCGCATGGACGTAATCCTTGAGAAACTGCCGGACGCCCTCAGCGTGCCGGCCAAAGCGATCTTCACCCGTCAGGGCAAAGCGATCGTCTATGTCGCGCAGGCGAGCGGCGGCTATGCGGCGCGGGAAGTCGAGGTCCTTGCGCGCAATCCCGACGAAGTCGCGGTGAAGGGGATCGCGGCAGGCGGTAAGGTCGCCTTGGCCGAACCAGTCGCGGACGCTAAACCACAGGGGCCTTCATGAAACGTCTTCGCATCGTCATGCTGCTCACCGTTCTCCTCGGAGCCGGCGCCGTTTTTGCCTACCGCCAATTCGGCCCGAACCTGACCCCCGTCAGCGCCGCGCCCGAAATTCCAGTCACCACCGTGAAACGCGGCACCGTCACCTTCAACGTCAACTCGCTCGGCGAACTGCAAGGCGGCGCCACCGAGATGTTAACTGTGCCAATGACCGGCAGTGGCAGCACGGCCATCACCTTCCTCCGCCAGAACGGCGAACTCGTTCGCCAGGGCGATGCCGTCGTCAAACTGGACACCACGGAGCAGGACTTCAAGCTGCGCGAAGCCGAGGCCGACCTCGCCGAAGCCGAGCAGCAAGTGATCCAAGCCGGGGCCGAGAGCGAGGCGCGCATTGAGGAGATCCGCTACGGGTTGCTGCAAGCGCAGGCCGACTTGAAGGTGGCCGAACTCGAAGCCAGGCGCAACGACATTCTGCCCAAGCTCACCGCCCGCCAGAACGAACTTGCCGTGGAAGCCGCACGGGACCGCCTCGTGAAGCTCGAAAGCGACCTCGAGAACCGCCGCAAGACCGCCATCACCGGCATCGCCATCCAGGAAACCGCGCGGGAACGAGCCAAAGTGCGCGCCGAAACAGCGCGGAAGAATATCGAATCCATGACGTTGCTGGCCAAGACCACCGGCTACGTCGCCATCCAGTCGAACGATGAAGGCAACTTTCGCTGGGGCATGTATCTGCCGCCCTATCAGGTCGGCGATCAGGCGCGGCCGGGCAAAGGCGTCGCCCAGATTCCGGACTTGAAGAGCTGGGAAGGCTCCGCACGCATTGGCGAACTGGATCGTGGCCACCTGGCCGAAGGGCAACCGGCCGAGGTCGAGGTGGTGGCAATGCCGGGCCGCAAGTTCGCGGGCCGGATCAAGTCGATCGGCGGCACCACCGGACCGCCCTGGGAGCGCCGCTTCGAGTGCCGCATTGCGCTCACGAACCCCGATCCCGGACTGCGCCCCGGCATGAGTGCCCGCTTCCAGATCGTCACCGGAACCCTGCCCAATGCCCTCTGGGTGCCGTCGCAAGCACTCTTCGAAGCCGACGGCCGCAAGTTCGTCTACGTGCGCACGCCCACCGGCTTTACCCCGCATGACGTCACGCTCGAACGCCGCAGCGAAAGCCAGGTGGTGATCACCGGGGTGAAGGAAGGCGTTCAAGTGGCGCTCGCGAATCCCGGAGAGATGGCCAGGAAGCGCGCTGCAAAGGGCGGAGCGTTGCAGGCGCTACCCCAATGACCACCGATATCCGCTTAGCCTTCGATAACCTGCGCGCGCAGAAGACGCGCACCCTGCTCACCGCGCTCGGCATCATCTTCGGCGTGGGCTCCGTGATCGGAATGCTCTCCATCGGCGCGGGTGCCCGCGAAGAAAGCCTTCGCTTCATCGAGCAACTCGGCGTGCGCAATGTCCTGATTGACTCGCGGCCCGCCACCAGCGAAGAGGAACTCCAACAGCGGCGCCGCAGTTCGCCCGGCTTAACCGAGCGCGACGTGCGCATCCTCGAAGCCAACATCGACTCACTCGAGACGCTCTCTCCCCGGCGTTCGCTGCATCCGGCGCGCGTCCTGCCCAAGCCATCCGCCGACACCCCCGAACTGCTCGGCGTACGGCCATCCTACGGCACCATCCACAACTTGCGGACCGTGGAAGGCGCTTTCTTCACTCCTGCCCAGGATGCGTCGAGCGCTGCCGTCTGCGTCCTGGGCCAGGCCGCCAAGGTCAGCCTGCTGGGCTATGGGCCTGCCGTCGGGAAGCACATCAAGCTGAATGATTCCTGGCTCGAAGTGGTGGGTGTCCTCACCGAAACCGTCCCGTCGACCTCCGGTAAAGGCGCGGGCGGCAAGATGGAGGACCTCAACAACATCGTCTATGTGCCGCTGAACAGCTTCCAGTATCGCTTCTGGGACATGAGCAGCTACCTGAAGGATCCGCTCGATGGCATCGACCTGCGGCTGAAGGCCGAAGCCGATTCAGTGGAGGTCGCCAAAGTGGTGGCGGCCGTCTTGAACTCCACCCACAACAACACACAGGACTTCACCGTCACGATTCCCGCCGCCTTGCTCGAACAGCAAAAGCGCACGCAGACGATCTTCACCTACGTGATGGTGGCCATCGCCGCCATCTCGCTGCTGGTCGGAGGCATCGGCATCATGAACATCGTGCTCGCCACGGTGCTCGAGCGCACCCGCGAGATCGGCATTCGCCGGGCCACCGGCGCCCGCCGCAAGGACATCGTCCGGCAGTTCCTCACCGAAAGCGTGATGATTTCCACCGGCGGCGGCCTGCTCGGCGTAGCGTTCGGTTTCTTCCTGAGTTGGCTGATCGCACGCACCGCCGAATGGAAGACCATCGTCACCCCCGAGTCAGTCATCGTCGCCTTTACCGTCTCGGTGGCCGTGGGCGTCCTCTTCGGACTCTATCCGGCAGTGAAGGCCTCGGAGATCAACCCGATTGATGCGTTGCGCTACGAGTAAGTCCCACAAGCGGACAGAATCTGGTATCCCCTGCCGAGTGTCAGGCACCAAGATTCTAAGATTCTCACTTACTGCCGAAATTCTCAGGGGTCGAGTGTCCGTACAACGCTCGAATGCGATCACCGTCGATCTCATGGCGAACCTTGACGGACGTGCAGACCATCTCTCTGATGTCCGCTTCCGCCAAGCTGTTCCACCGCGCATTGTGGAGTCGAAACGCTCGAAGCAGGTCACGGATGCCGACCCACCCTTGATTATCGAGCGCCAAGCCGTACGCACCAGGTTCGTGTCTGAGCGCATGGAGACACTAATCTGCTGAGTTCAGTCTGATCGATTTTCACGCGCCTTGCATCCGTTGAAGCATCTCGAACATCACATCGCGCAAAGAGCCTTCTCGCAGATTGACGGCAAGGGACTTCGCAATGCACTCGAACGTGGAATCGTGAAAAGAAAAGATGTAGTGCCGCAGATCGGCATAACGGATTTGTGAATGCTGGCGATGGCTCTTGCTCATCCTCGCCAGTTGCCGAGTCCATGAGGAATCCTGAACCTCAAACACACCGTAAGGCCTCAGTCCCCTTTCGGCCAGTGGATGACCAAGAAACGTCTCGTCGTTTGGCGGGCCGAACATGTGAGCACACGGTCGAGCGAACTCTACGAGCGCCACGTACCCTGCGGAATCGGCAGTCATCATCTTGACCATCGAGCTAACGGCTTCGTCCAATTCTGAAACCATGTATGCCAGCAAGACACGGTGTTCGTCGCTCATAACGAATGGCAGCGAAGCGCCGCTGTCAGGCTTCGGCGCTTCTCGCGCTTCAATCACTCGGTCCAATGCATCAATGGTGTACATATCTGACAATCTGATTGCACCGCCTACTTCATCCGCACTGAATCAGTGCCCGCACTGCTCAGCCCATTCCGCTCAAGTTGACCCGCCCAGACAACGTTGGCAGACAACGTTGGTGCCAGACACTCTGGCGGGGGACCACTTTGGAACGTCGCGTGCCGTTTTGAAACTGGTTCCCGTCCCGTTCTGAAACACGGCATCCTGGTCCTTTCTTAAATCATTGTAAACACACCAGCCCGCGAAAACGGCCCGCAATCTGCACTATAGCGCCCCGTGCGACCGCCCCGCGATTACCGTCCCCAGCAACTCTACGCCGTCACCCAGCGCGGCAACGCCGGCCAGTGGGTCTACCGCGATACCCAGGATTTCGAAATGGCCCTCGAACTCATGGGCCGCTACGCCAAGCGCCACCGTGTCGCCGTTCACGGTTACTGCCTGCTTCACAATCATGCCCATTGGATCTTCGAGGCTTCGACTCCCGAGTCGATCTCGAACCTCATGCGCGACATGC
>JALHNI010000105.1 GCA_022843605.1 Bryobacter sp. | reverse complement strand
AAATCTCCTCAAGGGAAGTGCCAGTGACGAGAATGGTGGGGAGTTCCGGGACGTAGGCACTGTAGCCGCTTTCGTCACCTTCAATGACCAAAGAATAGGTTCGAGTCACGATTTCGGTTCCTTTATTCCAGTTTGCCGCAAAATGGCGCGGTAGGTTCCCGGCCGAACATCGTCGCCAACGGCACCGGAAACAACAGTGATGCGGCCATCCTGGTTGCGGAATACCCGGTGATCGCCGTTGGTCCGGACGGGACTCCAGCCGTTGGTCTGCAAGAGGCGAATGACGTCTCGAACCTTGAGCGGCACAACTCAGGGTAGCTTATCGAAGATTGCGCAAGTGGCGGTCGAACCAGTCGACGAAAGCCCACTCGTCGAAAATCATGGTAGGCCAGCCGTGTTCGCCCCCGGGGTGGACGACGAGAGTGACGTCGAGCCCGACCTCCTTGGCGCGAGCGCGGAAGCGTTGGGACTGTTCGAGGGGGACAAGCGTGTCGGCGTCGCCGTGATAAATGAGCACCGGGGGCATCTGGGGCGTGACGTAGTAAATGGGCGAAGAGTCGTGGCCGATTCGCTTCCAGATGGGCATGTTCATGGCGTCTGGACCGAAGGCTTTGCGGAAGCTGATGGGCGGGCCGCCGTCGCCAGGATTTTCGGTGGAGGGGCCGAGGTTCAGCAGGTCAGTGACCGGATAGAAGATGGCGGCCGCTTGGACAGCGCTCGACTCGCGGTCAACCGGGTCAGGCGCGGCAGGATCGCCGGGGCCGCCGCGTGTGGCGAGCATCAGGCTGAGGTGGCCGCCGGCGCTGCCGCCGGTGACGCCGATGCGCGCCGGGTCGATCCGGTACTCCTTGGCGTGGTGACGAATAAATCGCAGGCCGCGATGCATGTCGCCGATGATCTCCATCACGGTAGAGGCGGGCTGCGAAATATGGCAGACGGCGAAGACGGTATAGCCGGCGCGAATCAACGGCGCCACCAGCCAGACGGGCGTTTCGCCGGCGCGTTTCGACTTCCAGCCCCCACTCACCATCACCGCAACTCCGAGGCCGTTGGGCTGCGGCGGCCGCAGGATGTCCATGGTCAGTGGCCGGTCGCCGCGACGCCCGTAGACGATGCCGTCAAGCCGCTCAACGGTGGGATGCAGGTAAAGCCACGTCGCGCCGGCCAAGAGAGCGAGCAGGCCGACAAGGCAGCCTAGCCAAACCAAAGTGCGCCGCACCCAGCGCGGGATACGAAATGAGGGCATTGCTTCTCAAGATCCCATACGGAGGACCGTCGCGGTTCGGATTGAGAAGACGGGCCGAATGCGCCGGGGCTATTTGGCCTGATTGGTGACGAGGCCAAAGTTGGTCTTCGGCGGGGCCAGATCCGGCGCCGGGAACATAGGCCGGGACCAACGCGACTTGATGTCGCTCAGCACTTGCTGCGGATACGGTGAGACCGGGGGGCCGGATGTTTACGTTACTCTTTTTCAATCTCACAACGAAGTAAGTCATCGAGATCAAGGGGAGCGGTAAACATTTGCAACTTACCGTCCCCGGAACGAGGCCAGTCTTGGGGCGGGCGGTCCCAGTAGAGCTCAAGGCCGTTCAGGTCGGGGTCATTGAGATAGAGAGCTTCGCTGACACCATGATCGCTGGCGCCGGTAAGCGGAATACCTACAGCATTGAGTCGTCGCAGAGCATCTGCCAGCGCGGCGCGTGTGGGGTACAGGATGGCGACATGAAAGAGGCCGGTGGCGCCAGCGGGAGGCGGCAAGGCACCGCGGCTGAACCAGGTGTTCAAGCCAATGTGGTGGTGATAGCCACCCGCCGAAATGAACGCCGCTTGATCGCCATAAAGTTGGGTGACTCCGAATCCGAGCACCCCACAATAGAAGTCCAATGCGCGCTGTAGATCAGCAACCTTCAGGTGAACGTGGCCGATGGAGGCGCCGGGATGAATGTCAGGCATGAGAATGCTCCTTTCCAGGGGGTGAGCGCTAGGGTGTTTCGCCCGCGCGTTCCAAGGTGAAACACTCGTTACAGATTACAGCTGTAAGACCGATAGACCTGTCATGATCCGGAATCAGGCATTACGCTTAGCGTTTTTGACGATTTTTACCTTGGCCGGGGCGAGCGCCACCACCATCACCTACTCGGGTGTCGACCCGAATCGCTCCTTCGACATCTGGTTCACGGCCTCCTATGTGACGGGCGACCAGTTGTTGAATGGGCAGCCTTCGCCCAATGATCAGACGATCGACGTGAATCTCACCGCCGGCGTCACCAACTTGCTTATCGACGGGCTTTACCTGACCGACGCGATCTGCCTCGATTTCTTCACCCTGATCTCGAACGGCGTCTACGACGTGAACCTGCTGGGTCCTGACGCCGTCAGTAGCGGTACGCGCGTAGCCTGGATGCTCCACAACACGCTGCCGACGATCAACGCGCTGGCCGATAGCACCGAAAAGCAAATGCGGGGCGCCGCTTTCCAATTGGCGGTGTGGGATATCGTGCACGACAACGGCGACGGTTTCTTCGCCGGCCGTATCCGCGGGTCCGCGCAGACCGATAATCTGGTGCTTTCCTACGCGGCGTCTTATCTTTCGTCCAGCAACGGCCAGAGCCAAGCGGCAGGCATCGTCTACCAGAACGTTGCGGGCAGCGACGTATCGCAACTCCTGATGAGCGACGCTCCCGAACCGTCCACGTACGCCATGCTGCTCACTGGCGGCGCGATGCTAGGCCTGTGGCGCCGTCGGCGCGCTAGCTAAGCACCGCGGTTACCTGTTCGATCATCCAGCGCAGTTCCTCTTCCGAGATCACCAGGGGTGGCGCCAGACGGATGACGAAGTCATGGGTCTCCTTGCAAAGCACCCCGCGCTCCATCAGCCGTTCGCAGTAGGGCCGGGCGGGTCCGGTGAGTTCAATGCCCACCAGCAACCCCCGCCCGCGCACTTCGCGCACAAGCCCGCCCTCTAAGGGCTTAAGGGCCTCCAGAAGCGTCACGCCGAGGCCTGCCGCCCGCTCCACTAGCCGCTCTTCCCGCAACACCCGTATGGCCGCCCGGGCAACCGCGCAACCCAGCGGATTCCCGCCGTAGGTGCTGCCATGGCTGCCCGGAGTGAATAACTCCATCACTTCCCGCTTTCCCACCACCGCCGACACCGGGTAGAAACCACCGGAAAGCGCCTTGCCGAGAATGTAGATATCCGGTTCGACACCGGCGTACTCGCAAGCAAACCAGGAACCCGTGCGACCCAAACCAGTCTGAATCTCGTCCGCCAGCAGCAGCACGTTCTGCTCGCGGCAGAGTTCGGCCGCAGCTTCCAGGTATCCCGCCGGGGGCATGACAATCCCCGCTTCGCACTGGATCGGCTCGAAGAGAAACGCACAAGTCCGCGGCGTGATGGCGGCGCGCAACGCTTCCAGGTCGCCGTAGGGCACGCTCACGAAGCCCGGAGTGAAAGGTCCGAAATCCTGTTTGTAGCCGGCCTCCGACGAGAAACCCACGATGGTGGTGGTGCGCCCGTGGAAATTGCCGTCGCAGACAATCACCTCCGCCTGGTTGGCGGGGATATGCTTGCGCTGATAGCCCCAACGCCGCGCCGCCTTGATGGCGGTCTCCACGGCCTCGGCACCCGAGTTCATCGGCAGGACGACATCCAGGTTTGTCAGATCGGCCAATTCCTCGCAGAAAAGCGGCAATTGATCGTTGTGAAAAGCCCGGGACGTGAGCGTCACCCTTTGCGCCTGCGCAATGAATGCGGCAAGTAGCTCCGGATGGCCATGCCCCTGATTCAAGGCGGAGTAGGCGCTCAAGCAATCGAGATAGCGTTTGCCGGCGGTGTCATAAACCCAAACGCCCTGGGCGCGTTCGACGACCAGGGGGAGCGGGTGATAGTTGTGAGCTCCGAATTCTTCTTCAATCTCAAGCAGTTCGGCGGCGGAAGGGGTAACGGTCATCGAAACCGTTGATTCTATCACCCGGCAACAGGAGCGCCGGTCAGGATGCGGTCAAAGCGGCGGCTGATTTCCGTCAGTTGCGCCCGGTCGCCCCGGCCAAGTTCCACGGTCGCGGAGCCCTTGTAGCCGATCTCGGCCAGTGCGCGATGAACCTCCGCCCAGTCGATCTGGCCCTCGCCCAAAGCACAGAAGTCCGCCACGCTCTTGCCGCCCGAAGTTGGCGTCGGCTTAAAGCGGAAATCCTTGATGTGCACCTTCACGATGCGCGGACCCAGCGTGCGAATCCAGTCCTGCGGATACCCGAACAGCACGACGTTGCCGACGTCGAAGTACGCTCGCACCCAGGGGCTCTTAAACTCATCTACGTAGTGGGCAAACTCCAGCGGACTGGTGAGGAACTTGTTCCAGACCTCCTCCACCGCGATAATCACCTTGGACTCCTTGGCCAGCGGAATCATCTTACGGATTTCGGCCTGCGAGCGCTTCCAGGCATCGGCGTAGCTGGTCTTGGCGTCCACCACGGCGGGCACCAGCAGGACAGTCTCGGCACCCCAAAGCTTGGCGTTGCGAATGCTGGTCTCCATGCCGGTGCGGCACTTGGCCACCACTTCGGGGTCGGGGGACGTCAGCGGGAACTTCCAATGGTCGGAATTCATCACCGAGTGAATCGGGACCTTGGCCAGGTCGGACGCCTTCTTGATCTCTTCGGCCACGCGCTCGTCGGAGACCGTGTAGGCTTCCACTTGCTCAAATCCGCAGTCGGCAGCAAGCTTGAAACGGTCGTTGAAGCTGAGGTCCGCGGGGAGCATGGACAACAGGACGGCCTTCTTGATGGGTAGACGGGAAGGGGCGGAAAAGGCAGGAGCGGCCAGGGCGGCGGAAAGCAATGTGCGGCGGGTCATTTGGCCTTGATTGTAGCGCCAAAAAGGGGCCGGGGAGAGCATCTCCACGCGGCCCCTGCGGCAAAGAACTAGATGAGATTGGGGATCTTGATGATCTTCTTCTGGATGGCGTACTGCACCAGTTGGGCTTTGTTGTGGATATCGAGCTTGCGCATCAGGTTGAATTTGTGGGCTTCTACCGTCTTCACGCTGAGATTGAGGTCGCAAGCGATCTCTTTGACGGAGTTGCCTTCCGCCAGAAGCTTGAGCACTTCGCGTTCACGGGTGGTGAGCGTGGCAAAGCGGGGAAGGCGGTTGGCGCTCTTGATGCGGGTGCGGAAATCGTCAACGAGTTGCGAGAGCATTCGGGGGCTGAGGTAGCTGCCGCCGCGGCAGATGTCGCGGATAGCAGCCACGAGTTGCTGCGAAGGGCTATCTTTAAGGACGTAGCCGCTGGCGCCAACTTCCATCCCCTCGACGAGATAGTCCTCGTCGTCGTACATCGTCAACAACAGGACTTTGGTCTCGGGCCGGTTCTTTTTAATCTGCCGGGTCGCTTCAAAGCTCGAGAGCCCAGGCATCCCGATGTCCATCAGAACGAGATCGGGGCGCACTTCAGTGGCCTTTTCGACGGAATCGCCGCCGTTGGCCGCCTCGCCGACGATCTCCATGTCCGCTTCGGCGTTGATGAGAGTCTTGATACCTTGACGGAACAGCGTATGATCGTCCGCCAGTAGAATTCGAATTTTGGCCATCTTTTCCTAATCTCTCTTTCTAAATCGCCGGCCCGCTCAACCGGCCTGCCAAGTTGTCGCTATGGAATCCCGACCTGAAATACCCGCGGAATCAACCATGCCCTTAGAACTGGGGGGTTCCATCGGGATGGGGATCTCAATCCGGATCCGGGTGCCGCTGACGCTCGTATTCCACAAATCGTGAGGATCGAGCGATCGTCGCTTGGGAGCTTTCGCACCCGCACTCGCTTTCGCGCTTGGGCGTGTGCGGCTCTCCACGATACACACCCCGCCAAGCAGAGCCACGCGTTCGCGGAGACCTGCCAATCCATAAGAGTCGCGTTGATTAAACGCGTCCTCCACACAAAAACCAACGCCGTCATCCTCAACACTCAGCTGTAAAAGTTGATCGGCAGATTGCACGGAAATGTTTACGTTTTCGGCACTCGAATGTTTGCCGATGTTGTTGATACACTCCTGCACCAGGCGGTAGACGATGCTCTCGGTCTGCTTGGGCACGGGGCCCAATCGACCGGTCCGCAGGTAGATCTGGGCCCCATGCGCTCGTTGGAAGCGGCTCGCCAGTTGACGCAAACCCGGAGCCAAACCCAGCTGCTCCAGCACGGCCGGACTCAGCGCCGCAATCAGGCGGCGAATCTCGAGAATCGTGCTCTCGGTCATCTCGCGGACTTCCTTGATCTTGCGCGTCCCCACTGCCACTTCGGCCGGGGTCTTGGCGTTCTCCAGGACCTTCTCCGCCATCTCCAATTGCAGCCGGATGCACAACATCGACTGCCCGGTTTCGTCATGGAGTTCGCGGCTGATCCGGCGCCGCTCCACTTCCTCCACCTGCAGCATCCGCGAAGCGAGTTGCCGCACCTGTTCCTCGCTCTCGGCGAGGTCCTGCATCAATTTCACCTTTTCGGCGCCCAGCAGGCAGCGTTCAGCCACCAGGGCCAACAGATCCTGTTCGCGCGGCAGCCATTCGTAGGGTTTCTCAAACCCAAACTGCATCACGCCGGCCAGCCGGCGGCCGTTGATCAACGGCATCGACCAGCAGGTTTCGTAGCGCCCCTGCCAAGACGGATCCAGCACGCCCGCATTCGCCCGGACGCCCGGGGGAGAAACGACACAAAATGGCTTACCCAGTTGCTTGCGCGTCTTCGCGGCCGGCGTCGGCGGCCGTGAGGCGTCCATCTGCGGCAGCCATCGTTCGTTGGCTTCGTCGAAGAGATAAACCTCGGAGATATCCGCGCGACAATAACTGGCCAGGACAGCCATGGAACCACCCAGCAGTTCCTTCAGCCCGCGGGACTCGATCTCAATGCGAAATAACTCCGAATGCGCCGACGTCTCGGCTTCGCGCACATGAAAGTATGAGTTATTCAGCGTCAGCACGACGCAGAAGTGAATCTGCTCCCGCGCCCAGCCGAAGCGCGCCGCGGACGATCCGAGTACTTCTTCCAGGAGATGGTCGTACTCCGCCAGGGCCTTCATCACCAGGCTGGGATGCAGGTTCAACTTCGCCAGGCGACGGCCGTTGTATTCCACTTGCTCCAGGAACGCGAACAGCGGCCGCTCGCCAGCCGCTCGCACAAACTGCAAAGCCGCCCCGAGAGTGATAAACGCCAGCGCGCGACGCTGCTTCGCATCGTGGTTGGCCAACTCCAGCCGTTCCAGATAGCGCTGCTCCAGGGAATCCAACTCGCCGGCCAGCACCCGCGCCAACTTCTGCATGTGGCCCAGGAGCTCGTCGGTGAGCACGTGCGCCGCATCCGCAAGCACCGGGGACGTCGAACGCATCGCAATCAGATTGGAACCTCGCACTGAGTTTCAGATCGGTTCGCTAAGGTCAAGTCTTTAGGCTGGGGACACACCTTTTGGGGGATCGAGGCTAAGTAATCCTACCCCCATCGTTAACAAAAGGGGGGGATTAGGGGTATTTACCCAGGGGGTGGTAAGGTCTACTGCTTCAACCGCGCGATGACTTCCGCCTGATTCGCCGCCACGGCCAAGTCCAAAGGAGTCTGCCCCGCACGATTCTTGCGCCGGCGATCCGCCCCCCGCTCAAGCAGCAGGTCCACCACGGGAAGCCGTCCCCAGCTTGCCGCCAGGTGCAGCGGCGTGCCACCGCTCTCCAGGTCGGCGACGTCGGGCAAAGCGCCCCGATCCAACAACAGCGCCGCCGTGCTCACTTGTCCGGCCAGCGCGGCGTCGTGCAGGGCGTTGGCCCCGGCGGCGTTGCGCGCATTCAGCCGGGCTCCATGATCCAACAGCAGGATCGCGATCTCGCGGTGGCCCTTCAATGCCGCGTCATGCAAAAGAGTGGAGCCTGAAGCCGTCCGCGAATCGGCTTTCGCGCCCCGTTCGAGTAACAAGGTCACGATCTCCGCTTGCCCGCGCAGGACGGCCTGCTCCAGTTGCTTCAACCCATCGCCGCCGCCGGCGCCGGTGATCTTCGCGCCTCGTTTGATTAGCAGGTCCACCACGCGCGTATGCTGGTGGCGAATCGCTTCGTCCAGAGCCGTGGATCCCGACAGGTCCTTCGCCGAAAGCTCCGCTCCGCCATCCAGCAGCAGCGCCACAATGTCGGCGTGCCCTTTCATGCTGGCCTCATGCAGGGGGGTCGCCCCGGAGTCCAGATTCTTCACCCGAGCATTCGCCCCGCGTTGGAGCAACAGACGCGCAATCTCGGTGTGACCTCGCCAAGCCGCCTCGTCAAGCGGCGTCGCTCCGCTGGCGTCGGCGATGTTCACTGGCACGCCACCGTTCAACAGCAGCAACACGAGTTCGGTATGGCCACGGCTGGCAGCCAGATGCAGGGCCGTGGACCCGGACCGGTAGCGTTGTTTGGGATCAGCGCCACGCTCCAGCAACCGGCGGGCGACAGCCAGGTGATTGGTGAGAATCGCGTAGTGCAGCGGCGAGGAGCCGCCCTCGCTATGGGCCGCATTAGGGTCCGCCTTGGCGTCCAGCAGCAGATCCACCATGTCGAGATCTCCGGCCCAGGCGGCGTCGTGCAAAGCCGTCCCGCCCAACGAATCGCGGGAGTTAATCTTCGCTCCGCCAGCCAGCAGCGATCGCACGCGCTCTTCGTCACCGGCTCTGACGGCGCTATGCAGGTCGTCGTAGCCAAACATCGGCAGCAGCCCAAGCAGGCCCACCGCCAGGCGGATTTTTGCCGCGCGAATCACTTCTTGGCGATTAGCTTATCAACCTCGGCGATCACGCCGCCCTTCTCGAAAAACGGCTTGGTCGACTCGCCGTAGGCGTAGTCGCCGCGGATCATGCCCTGCGCGTCAATCAAAAAGACCCGCGGCAGTTCTACCCGCGCCGAGCGCACGTACGAATACGCGGCCTGGCCCATGTCAAAGAGCATGGGTGACGTGGACTTGGTCGCCGTCAGATACGCCTGCATCGTCTGCGGGGTATCCGGCGGATTGACGATGGAAAGCACTTCTACCTTGCCCGGATACTTCTTTTTCAATTGCTCCAGCACGCCGGTAAAGGCCTTGCAGTGCGGGCAGGCCGTCGACATGATCTCGAGCACCACGATCTTGCCGCGATAGTCGAGCAGATCGTGCATCCGCCCGGTGTGGTCAGAAAGGGCAAAACTCGGCGCGCGGCGCGCGGCGGGCGCCTGAGCGAACAAACTGGAAAGGGAGAGCAGAGCAATTACAAGACGCATCGCTTTCATTATGCGCCTACTGCCGTTTCGCCTGTAGAGGTTGGGCATCTGCGACAATGAAGGACTTACTCTTGTCGAATCGCCGCCCCCTCACTCTCATCTTCCTTACTCTCTTCCTCGACCTGCTAGGCGTGGGTATCCTCATCCCCATCATTCCCTACCTGGTCCGGAATTTCCGCAGCGACGCGCTCACCATCGGCCTTCTCGTGCTGGTCTTCTCGCTCGCCCAGTTCATCATGACGCCGGTACTGGGCGCACTGTCTGACCGTTACGGCCGCCGTCCCATTCTGCTGATGAGCCTTTTCGGCACCGCCGTCGGCCACTTCATGTTCGGCTTGGCGCCGACGCTCGGCTTCATGTTTGCGGCCCGCATCCTCGACGGCATCACCGGCGGCAATATCTCCGCCGCCCAAGCCTACATTGCCGATATCACCCCGCCTGAAGATCGTGCGAAGTCCTTTGGCCTGATTGGCGCCGCCTTCGGCCTTGGCTTCATGATGGGTCCGGCGATTGGCGGCTTGCTCTCCACCATCAGCCTTCAGGCCCCCGCCTTCGCCGCCGGCGGACTCGCCCTCGTCACCACCATCCTTAGCTATTTCTTTCTGCCTGAATCGCTGCCGCCAGAACGCCGCACCCGGACCCCGATGAGCTGGACCGTTCTCAATCCCTTCCGCGCCATCGGCAGCGCACTGAGCCGGGCCAACATGCGCCTGATTCTCCTGGCCGGCTTCGCTCTTAATTTCGCCTACAGCGGCCTCCAGAGCCACTTCGCCATCTACACACTCACCCGCTTCGGCCTCAACGAACGCGAGAACTCCTGGCTGCTCACTTACCTCGGCGTGATGGTCACCATCATTCAAGGCGGACTCATCCGCCGCCTGATCCCGCTCGTCGGGGAAAGCCGGCTCGTCCGCGGCGGACTCGTCCTGGGCGCTCTTGGCTTTCTCGCCCTGATCTACTCTCCGAGCCCGGGCTACATCTACGGCGCACTGACGCTGCTCTCCATGGGCAGCGGACTCGCCGCTCCCGCCCTCCAAAGCTGGGTGAGCCAACGCGCCACCGGCAGTGAACAGGGCGTCATCATGGGCGTCACCCAATCGTTGGGCAGTCTTTCCCGCATCCTTGGTCCGCTGTGGGCGGGCTTTACCTTCGACGCCTTCGCCCCCAGCGCCCCCTACTGGACCGGTGGCGCCATGATGCTGGTCGCCCTCACGCTGGTTCTGGTTTTCAGCACCCGCCAGGCCGAACCCGTCCCCTCAGCCTAAGCTCCCAACCAGACCCGAATCTTCGGCCATTGCTGAGCAAACGCAATCACCGAGATCCCAATGTAGAAAATCGCGCACAGAACCAGCCCCATACAGAGGCCCACGCCCGGCCTCAGCTGCTTCGGCATCAGCACCAGCAGCGCATAAAGCGTGTGCAACGACGAGAAGCCCAGCGCAAAGTTCATCATCACCCCACTCGCGATCGCCAGCACCAGCGGATCGGGTGTGATGCGCAAGGCCACCAGCCCCCAGACGCCGTAGGCCGCCAGAATCGTGTAGTAGACATACTTCACTTCGTGCCCTTCGCGGCGATGCAGCCGCTTGGAGCCCACCCAAAGGACATCGGTCCAGCGCCGGCAGATCGCATCCAACTGGCTCACCTGCGTCGGCGCCATGATCAGGAAACCGCAGAGCAAAGTGAGGTACCAGAAGATCGCTCCGTGCCGGTCCGCGATGCCCTGCGCGGTGATCGCCGCCACCGCATTGCCGTCCACGTTCTGAATGCCGCGGATGAACTCGAGCGAAAACATCGCCGGCAACGCTACGCCCAGAATGCAACCAGGCATCCACAGCAACAGCTGATCGCGGCGAATGTGCCGCAACCAGCCACGCCAACGCACAAGGGATTCCGGCGATAGCTCAAAAACTTTACCGGTATGCGACAGCTGAATCGACCTTCCCCCGATTGCGCTGGGGATCGCGCCGGTACGCGTGCCCATGCCCCAGCCTTTATCGCGCGCATAGTTCGAGAAGCCCATGTTCGTCAGTCCGCCCGCCCCGGCGATCGCCGCAAAAGCGGCGAGCGTCGCCCAGTTGAAGTTTCCTTCGGGCAGCTGCCCGAACTGCACCAGGCCCAGGCCGATCTCCTTCCAGGTGGTCGCGCTGACGAAGAACACCGTCACAAAGGTCAGGTAGGCCAGAATCAGCGCCAGTTTCGTCACCATCACGCGCTCCAGCGTGTTGTAGATCTTGCCACCGAAGATCAACGGCACGAACGCCGTAAGGAAGACCGCGTAGCTGATCCCGCGCACCAGGCCGCCATCGGCCGCCCCCGGCAAACGCCCCAGAATCACTGAAGCCAGCGGCACCGCCGCGTTCGAAGAGAGGTACGGCCACACACTGCCAAACTCGAAGATCAGGTAGAAGACGCCCCAAAAGATCGGCCCTGGCCAGGTTCGGAAAAAGCCAATCATCACCGGCTCACCGGTGTAAAGCGTGTAGCGCATGACGCTCAGGTTGTAGAAAAGCTGCAGCAGGATCGAGACGGTGGCCAGCCACATCACCGTACCGCCGTACTGCGCGGTTACCAGCGGGCCAAACAGCCATTCGCCGCCGCCGATGTTGGCGCCCACCATCAGCAAGCCGGGGCCGATCAGGGCCCTCCACGGTCTGCGCGACGTGTCAGGCGGAGTCGGGAGTTCGTCTTTGTCCCAAGCGGGAAATTGCGGCATGGACCGCGATCATATCAGGCTAGACCGCGTTGATCTGCTCGACGAACCGCACGCCCCGATGCCGCGCGATCACCGAGTGCGCCCGGAACCGGGCATCGTCCTTCTGAGGGAAGTCCGTACGGAAGTGGCCGCCCCGGCTCTCCTCACGGGCGATCGCGCAGGTAGCAAGAATGCGCAGCACTTCGTCGATGCTGCGCGTGTCGAAATCCAGCCGCGACAGATTCGTGCGCGGCGCGTGCGGCAGATTCGCCAACGTATCCACGGCGGTCTTCAGGCCTGCGCCATCGCGCACGATGCCACAGAACTCCCAAGCCATCTTGCGCAATTCCACCTGCGAGATCTGAGGAAAGCGGTTCTCCGGTAAATCGATCTCGGACGCCGCGGGACGCGCGCTCAGCGACGCCATCACCCGGCCAACCCGTTCACCGAACACCACGCCTTCCAGCAGCGAGTTGCTCGCCAGGCGATTCGCCCCATGCACGCCCGTGCAGGCCGCTTCACCCGCCGCAAAAAGACGCTCGAGCGAAGTTTGCCCGTTCAAGTCGGTCAGCACGCCGCCCATGGCATAGTGGGCCGCCGGATGCACTGGGGCCTGCTGCCGTCCCAGATCGATGCCGAACAACAGGCACGTCTCGTAAATTCGCGGAAAGCGCACCCGGACATGGTCAGCGCCCAGATGCGTCAGATCGAGATAGACGGCACCGCCGGTCGCGCGCATCTCCATCACGATCGCCCGCGCCACCACGTCGCGCGGTGCCAGATCGCCCAACGTATGGTAACGGTCCATGAAGCGCTCGCCCTTAGAGTTCCGCAGGTACGCGCCTTCGCCGCGCAATGCCTCCGACAGGAGGAAACGCGGCGCTCCCGGCAAACTCAGCGCCGTGGGATGAAACTGCACAAACTCCAGGTCGGCGACATCCGCGCCCGCTCGGAAAGCGGTCGCCACGCCGTCGCCTGTCGCGACGTCAGGATTCGTCGTATCCGAAAACACCCGGCCCAGGCCACCCGTAGCCAGCAGGACTCCGCGCGCATACACCGCAATCGACTCCTGCCCTCGCGGATCGAACACCACCGCGCCACCCACGGCGCCGTTTTCATCCACCAAAAGATCCGTCATCGCCGCAAAACGGCGAAACTCGACATTGGGGAAGGTGGCCGCCTTCCAGTAAAGCGTTCGCGCCAATTCCCTGCCCGTCGAGTCGCCCTGCGCATGCAGAATCCGGCTGCGTGAGTGTGCGCCTTCGCGCGCAAACAGCAACTCGGCGCCATCCCGATCGAAGCCCGCGCCCCACTTGATCAATTCTTCAATTGCCGCCGGGCCCTCGGTCACCAACGTCCGCACGGCGGCGACGTCGCACAAGCCATCGCCGGCCGCGATGGTGTCCTGTTCGTGCAGTTCGGTTTGGTCATCGGCGGCCAGCGCCGCGGCGATGCCCCCCTGGGCATACTCTGACGAAGATTCCTTCAGCGAGTCCTTCGTCAGGACTAAAACTTTGCCATGCGGCGCCAGTTCAATGGCGGCTCGCAATCCGGCCACTCCGGCCCCGATGATCAAGAAATCACAATGCAACGGCATGAAAATTGCTGTTCCTTAAGGCTACGCGGCCTAACCAAACGGCTTAAGGTCTCGTCTATTGAGCCACATAAGGAGTGTACCCATGAAGCCTACCCCCTCGATGGTCCGTTGTACCGTCCCATTCCTGGCCCTGCTGATTCCCGCTTTCGGACAGTTCCAGGAAAATACGGAATCCAAGCTCAGTTGCGAGCAGCGCTGGAAGAACCGTAGAAACGAGGGGACCTGCGAAATTCGTGAGTCACGCCTTCCCGCCACTCAGAGCCTTGAGGTGCTCGCCTCTCCCAACGGTGGAGTTAGCATCCTGGGTTGGAACCGGCAGGAGATCCTGGTGCGCGCCCGAGTGGACGCCCAGGCGCCAACGGAAGGCGAAGCCAAAGTGCTTGCCGGCCAAGTCCGGATTCAGGCCGGAGCCGGTCGCGTCACCGCCACGGGCCCGGACCGCGGCCAACTCAAAGACGCCTGGTGGAGCGTCACCTATGAAGTCTTTGTCCCCCACCGCATCGACCTCAAGGCCAGCAGCGTGAATGGAGGCGTAAACCTCCAGGACGTTGAAGGCAACATCACC
Organism: Bryobacter sp.; assembly: GCA_022843605.1. GTDB lineage: Bacteria > Acidobacteriota > Terriglobia > Bryobacterales > Bryobacteraceae > JALHNI01. The sequence continues at coordinate 11,077 of JALHNI010000105.1, read as the reverse complement.
TACGCCACCGTCAATGGCGGCGTGAATCTGACGCGCCTCGCCGGCAACGTTCGCGGCGAGACCACGAATGGCGGCGTTAACGTCGACATGGCCGGCGATCGCTGGCGGGGCGTTGGCCTGGACGCACAAACCGTCAACGGCGGCGTGAACTTACAATTGCCCATGAACTATTCGGCCAAAATTGTCACCAGCACCGTGAACGGCGGCGTCCGTACCGAGTTCCCCGTCACCCTGTCTGGTGACTTGCACCGCCAAAAAAATCTCGAGTTCAACGTTGGCTCCGGGGGAGCCCCCATTCGCATCATCACTCGCAACGGTGGCGTATCGATCCGCAAAAAGGCGATTTAGCTTCTTGCGCTCAGGTGACTCGCGGGACCAGCCGGGCGGCCTCGCTGTGGGCGAAAACAGGAGCCTAGTACAGCCGCTCCCGATAGCCCTCTTCCACTGACTTCTCGATCGTCTCCACCGAATCGGCGATCTCAATCTGGTCCTTCAGCATGCGCCCGTAAGTCGGCAATACGCTACGATCCACCTTGTAAGTGTCCTGCCACAGTTGCGACCGGATCAGCGCCTTCGCGCAATGAAGGAAGGCTTCGTCCAGCGCGATCAACAGCGCCGACTTCGGCCTCTTGCCGTTCACCTCCCAAAGCGCCAGCACGGCTTCGTCCAGCGTGATCCGTGCCGTGCCGTTCACCCGCAGCGTCTCATCGACGCCCGGAATCAGAAACAGCAACCCTACCTGCGGATTCTCAATGATGTTCTCCAGCGAATCCAGCCGGTTATTGCCTGGCCAATCCGGCATCGCCAGCGTCGTCTCGTCCAGCACCTTCACAAAGCCCGGTGCGTCGCCCCGTGGCGTCACATCCGCGCCCGCCGCCGACTGCGTGCCCAAACAGACAAACGGCGAAAGCGCAATGAAGTTCCGGCAGTGTTCATCGAACTTTTGCAGACTCTTCAGCTTCGCCCGTTCGATCGCCGGCGCATAACACTCCCGCAAGGATTCCCGCGTCATGCCCGGTAGACTACCATTCCTTGCGATCATACTGTTCAATGCGTTTCTTCACGTTGCTCATGCTGGCGGTGAGTCTGCTCGCTTAATCTCCGGATGTCGCCGTCAAGAAGATCCTCGACGACCCCAAGTTCAAGACCGCTACCTCTTTCCTCGAGAGCGACTACGACCTCTTCGTCCGCGAACTCATCGAACTCACCGAGATCCCCGCGCCGCCCTTCAAAGAGAAAGCCCGCGCTCTCGTCTATCTCGAGAAGCTTCGTCGCCTCGGCCTGCACGACGTCGAAATGGATCCCCAAGGCAACGTCATGGGCCTGCGCAAAGGCAATGGCAATGGCCCGCTGCTCGCCGTTCTCGCCCATCTCGACACCGTCTTCCCCGAAGGCACCGACGTCAAAGTGAAGCGCAAAGGCACGCGCCTCGAAGCCCCAGGAGTGGGCGACGATACCCGCGGCCTCGCCTTGTTACTCGAGATCATCCGCACCCTCGACGCCGCCAAATACGAAACCGCCAGCGACATTCTTTTCGTCGGCAATGTCGGTGAAGAAGGAGAAGGCGACCTCAGTGGCGTGAAGTACATCTTCGGCAAAGGCAAATACAAGGACCGCATTAAGAACTTCATCTCCATCGACGGCGGCGAACCCGGCCCCATCACCAACGGCGGCACCGGCAGCAAACGCTACCGCGTCTTCTTCACCGGCCCCGGCGGACATAGCTACGGCGCCTTCGGTCTCGTCAATCCCGCCTAAGCGATGGCGAACGCCATCGCCAAGTTCGCGAAACTCACCGTCCCCGCCCAGCCAAAAACCACTTACAACATTGGTGTCGTCAACGGCGGTACCTCCGTCAACTCCATCCCCTTCGAAGTCTCCATGGACGTCGACATGCGCTCCGAGTCGAAAGAAGAGTTGAGCAAGTTAGTCGATACCTTCCACGGGCTGCTATTCGCCGCGGTGGAAGAAGAAAACCAGGCCCGCTGCACCGCGCAAGGCAAGATCAAAGTGGAAGCGAAGCTCATCGGCGATCGACCCGCCGGCGAAACTCCGCGCAACAGCCCTATCGTCCAGACCGTCGCCGCCGTGATCACCGCCTTCGGCCTCAAGCCCACCTACGGCATCTCCAGCACGGATTCCAACATCCCCATGAACCTTGGGATTCCGGCAGTCACCATCGGCCGCGGCAAAGGGGGACGTGCCCATTCGCTCGATGAGTGGGTCGACGTCGAGAAGCCCGGCCAGATCCAGGCCGCGCAAGTGGCCCTGGTTACTTTCCTTTCCCTGGCCGGGGCGCGATAGCCCGCCAACCGGCAAACGGCTTCACCGTGGCACAATTCGGCCCGCCATCTTTCGCCGTCCCCGGCACGCGCGTCTCCAATTGAGTGGCTGTCCCGGGGATGTCACGCAAGGGAATCTTCAGCCGTCGGGTCCAGGGCGAATCGAATTGCCCCGCGCAAGTGCCGATATCGAGATAGACGAAGCGCTCTCCGGCCTTGCCCTGCACGAACGGCCCGCTGAAGTCCGGCCCCGGTTTCATCGTCACACTGAACTCGAAAGTCAGGTCGCCGTTCCCTGAGCGTTGCTTCTGCACCGTCTCATACTTTGACCCACTGCCCTTCTGTAGCCCGAAGTCGACGCCCGCCGGCGCATTCTCCAACACCACCTTCAGCATCAATTCCCGGTTCACCATCCCAAAGCCTCCCGCATTCGTAACTCTATTCCATCCCCGCCAACTGCCGGTTCATCTCCCGCCGCAACAACAGGAACGCCACCACGGCGTGAGCCGTTCCTGTTGCCACATTCAGATACCAAAGGTGAACCAGCCGAAACTCCGGCCGCCGCGCGATCAGCACGGCCGGAATCGCAAACAGCACGAGCCGGGCCACGGAACTCGCCAGCGACGGCCACGTATTGCCCAGGGCCTGGAACATTCCCGAGAACGAAAAGACCAGCCCGCTCGCCACAAAGTTCAAGGCGATGATTCGCAGGTATTCCGCCCCGTTATCGATAATCAACGGGTCCTGAGAGAAGACCCGGATCAGGCTTCCGGGCGAGATCTGGCACAGCAACGTGACAGAAGCCATTAAGACCGTCCCCATCGTCACCGCTGCCTTCAACGTTTGCCTCACCCGCGTCCCGGATCGCGCCCCGAAATTCTGCCCCGCCAGGGGCGCCACCGCAAAGCTGATCGCCATCACCGGCAGAAAGATCGCCTGCATCACCCGGCTACCGATGCCGTAGCCCGCCTGGGCCCCCGCGCCAAAGTCCCGGATGATCCAGTAGATGAGGGCCACATGCACCGACAGCAAAACGAACTCGCCCCCCGAAGGAATACCGATGTTCAGCAGCTTGCCCCACACTGACAGGTCCGGCGCAAACTCGCCCCGTTCAAACGTTACGAACGTCTCGAGCCGCACAAAGTACACCGTCAAGGCGACGACGCCCACCACCAGCGAGATCAACGTGGCGATGCCCGCGCCTTCCACTCCCATCGGCCTGCCGGTGCCCCAACCGGCAATCAGCACGGGCGCCAGCACACAGTTCAACACCACAGTGATGATCTGCACGATCATCGTCGGCTTCACGATGCCTGTCCCCCGCAGCGCGGACCCCATCGCCACAAACGCGAACTGCAGCGCCAATGCCGGCCCAAACCAAAGTAAATAAGCCGCCCCCTCCCGAATCGTCGCCGGGTCTTTGCTCAGCGCCTCCAGATACGGCATCCGCAGCACAAAGCCCATCATCAGCACAGCGACGCCCACCAGCACCGACAACACAAACGATTGATTGAAGACTAACTGCGCCGCAACCCGGTCCTTACGACCCGCCGCCTGTGCGATCAGGCTTGAAGTACCGACCCCCAACATCTGCGTCAGCGCCATGATCGCGATCGCCAGATTGCCGCAAAGGCTCACCCCCGCTACGCTGGCCTGTCCCAACCCCGCCACAAAGTAGAGATCGACTAAGTAGTAGAGCGTCTGGAAGAACATACTCACCGCAATGAAACTGGCGAGTTGCAGTAAGTGCTTTGGAATCGATCCCTGCGTTAAGTCCTTCACCCCACCACCTTCCCCGAATCCCGGTTCCGTGCAGCCAGTGATAAGCTTACCTTGCTCGACATGACCCGATTTATCCTCTTCCTCAGCCTCACCATGCTCGCCCTCGCCCAGGCCCCCACGGTGAAGGACCTCGCCACCCTCAAGCCCGAGGACCTCGTCAAAGGCGTCGCCTACCTCGCCCACGGACCGGACTTCCTCTTTGCCGTCGACGCCGCCAAGGAGCCCCGCCTCGTCATCAACGACGAACCTGGCCCGCGCATGAAGAAGCAAGGCGCCAACCGCTGGACTGCCACCGCCAAACTCCCCACCGGCCGCACCCACAATTTCCATTACCTCATCGACGGTAAGCCCTTCGGCGGCCGCACCGACCTCATGGCCTACACGCCAGACCACTACCTCAAACCCGGCACGCCCCAAGGCAAACTTACCGAAAAACGAACCCACACCAGCCGCATCTACGACGGCATGGTCGCCGATTATTGGGTCTACGCCCCCGCCCAATACCAGTCCGGCACCCCCGCCGCCGTCATGTTCTGGACCGACGGCGAAGTCCACATTAACCGCGACTCCGGCTCCCGCGCCCTCAACGTCTGGGACAACCTCACCCACGAGAAGAAGATCCCCGTCATCATCCAGGTACTCGTCTCGCCGGGCCTCAAAGGCGCCCAGCGCCTCCGCAGCATCCAGTACGATTCTGTCGACGACCGCTTCGCCCGCTACGTCCTCGAAGAGATCCTGCCTGAAGTGGCCAAGTCCTACAACCTCCGCACCGACGGCTACAGCCGCGCCATCGCCGGCGACTCCTCCGGCGCCATCTGCGCCCTCAACGCCGCCTGGTGGCGTACCAACGACTTCAGCCGCGTCCTCTCCCGCATCGGGAGCTTTACCAGCATCCAATGGCAGCGTAACGAAGACGGACTCACGAAGAAAGATGGCGGCGAGATCTTCCCCTATCTCATCCGCAAATCCCGCAAAAAGAACATCCGCATCTTCCTGCAGGACGGCTTCGGCGACCTCGAGAACAACCACGGCTCCTGGCCCGCCACCAACCTCGCCCTCGTCAATTCGCTCAAGCTCCAGGGCTACGACTTCAAAATGACCTGGGGCAACGGCACCCACTCCCGCAACGGCGGCAACGTCGAAATGCCCGAAGAGATGATCTGGCTCTGGCGCGACTACGACCCCGCCAAAACCAGCCAGGAATTCGTCCAGGACCCCGCCGAGAAAGACAAGCCCTTCTTCCGCATCAAGAGCCTGAATCGGACGCAGTAGGGAACTGGCCCGCAGTGCCTCAGATGCCGCGCCTCAGGTGCCGTCCCTCAGATAAAGGCCAGAAAACCGAGAGCGCCCATAAGCACCAACAACGCGGAGGCTGCCGCTTCCGGCTTGCCGGACACCGTCAATTCCCAAATGCCATTGGCCGTCTGGCGTGACGTCGCCGCGCCAGCCCACTCGCGGCTCTTCATCTGTCCGGTCCAGGGATCTTCTTTGGCCAGCATTCTCGCGCGCAAGCCACCTGCCGCGAGTCCGAACTCGACGCCGAGACCCGTCGCCTTCACGGCAGTGGGGCCCATCATCCAGTTGAGAACTTTGGTCTCCGGGGCATAGTGGGTTAAGCCCCAAAACGGCACCGAGCGATCGACGAGTTTCCACTCGGCTAACCCCTCCGGCAAAGCCCGCGTCTTCGAGGTCGTCGTCATCCGCGTCACCATCTCGGTGAGGAAGCCGCGATCATTGCAGGCCAGCAGCAGGTCGGGCTTGAGCCAGGAAAGCAGGAAAGTGGTGGTATCCGCCTTCCCGTTCGCTGATCCCTTCGAGACCCAAACGCGGTGCCCCAAAATGGTCTCGTCGTTCACCCTTCCCAACGAAGTCTCCGGGAATGGCTCCCCCAGCGCGTACGCCGCGCAACCTTCAAACGGGATCAGGCCCAGTCCGGTGGGCATTCTTTGGCCGAATCGTCTTCCGCCGACCACCGCCAGTCGCACCGTGCGGTTCGCCAAAGCCTTCAACAACGCCTTCCTCTCAACGCTCCCCAACAAGAAGAGGGAGAAGTTTTGCGCCAGGGGGAGTCCGCCCTGTGCCGGCAGCGCTTCGCTCGACGGCACCGCAAACGGCCGATTGGCCACGATCACGGACTCGGTGTTCTCAGGGAGCCAGGTCAGGATGGAATCCGTCAGTCCCCTCCCGCCAGACGCCAGCGACTCGTTCCTCGCCTGTTCAATGCTGGTCCGCAATTTCTGGCTGACCGCACGGGCCTCGCGCCACTGGCCCTTGCGCACCAAACTGCTCAGTTCGTCGCTGAGCCGCAGCAAGTCGCTTCTGGATGGCGTCTGCGCCTGCAACGCCGCTGCCAGAATCGCAGCGATCAGGGCACGCCGCATCACCGGTAGACTCCGAAGCCCAGTTTCGCCATCGCGAAGTGAACGGGCCAGGGTCCTCGGGCCTTGAGATCCGCGCTGAGTCGCTGCCACCCCTCCCCGGCTGCCTCCTCCTGAAACTGGTCTCTCAGGGTGGGTTTCCAGTTTTGCCCGAGTCGCGCCTCGCTGCGATAGCTCATCTTCAGGCGTCGCGTGGCCGCGTCGAGTTCGACGGTCAACCCGGTGGGCTCCGGCGTGCGAAACCTCCGGCGGAAGCCCCAAAACGCCGCCTTCTGCTGGACGTGGGCGGACAGGTCAGCCGGCACTGGCGCCGCTTTTGCCGCAGGCGTCATTTTCGCGAGAATCGACTCCAGAAGTTCGCGGCGATTGGCCAGGATCAGCACATCCAGCTTCGCCAGGACCATCCAGTTCTCGTCTTCCCGTTGCTCGCGTTTCGCTCCCGGACGGAACTGCGTCGGTACGTCCACTTTCGCCAATCCCCGCCAAGCCGGCCGGCCCCCGATGGAATCATCCGCCGCCGGAAGGTTCGTAGGGCCATCCAAGAAGTAAAAATAAACCACTTCCTTCGCGATCACTGGACCTGGCACGCCCAACCCGCCTTCACCGATGTCCCGCGCCGCCGCCACCACCAACCGCACCGTCTGCCGCGCCAGCGCCCGGAACGTTTCACCGCCGTTCTGCGCTCGGAGGCGATCCGTGGAATAGATCTCCACCGGATCCTCAGACAAAAGCTGTTCCGAGCGGTCAGGGTCGATGGTGAACGGTTTCTGATTCACCCAAAAACTCTCGATATCCTGTGGTAGCCAGCCCAGCGTCTCGGCGGCCCTGGCTGGCCCGTCCAGAACGACTGAAGCGCTCAGGCGCTCGTCAATCTGGAGATCGACTTTCGCCGCCAATTCCGAAGCCTGGACGAGCGAATCGCTGAGTATGGCCTGACGCAGCTCCCGGATCAACCCCGGCAGTTCCGCCGGAGCCGGGTTCTGCGCCGCCGCCACCACCGCCAACATCACCCACCACCATCGACGTCGCATACCTTTGAAGGTAGCAGCACCGGGCCGCCGACGCGCCCACCCGGCGGCCGTCACCGCTCGTTCAAAAAACTCACGATCTCCTGCATCACCCGCTCCCCCTGATTCGTCTGAAACAGAAATTGCGCATGGGCTGACCCATCCAGAATCACCATCCGCTTCGGCTCGGGGATCTTCCGGAAATCCTCCTGCACCTTCGGCAGCCGCGGACCCTCCCCACTAACATCGTCCTGCGCAATGATGAACAGCTTCCGGCCTTTTATCTTCTCCGGCGCGCCGCCTCCCGCTGCTCCCCCCAGCACCACCAGCCGCTCAATCTCGCCCTTCTTCGCCGCGATCGTCGCATCGGCCCCCGCTCCGCCACCCATGCTGCCGCCAACCACCGAAACGCTCTTCGTGCCCGTCTTCTTCAAGTACCGCACCGCCGCCAGCACATCCAGTTCCAGCGGCGCCGACAAAGGTTCCGCTTGTCCCGGCCCCTTTGACTCGCCATAGCCGCGAAAATCGAAGGCCAGCACGCGAAACCCCGCCTTGGCCAACGTCTGCGCCTGCTCCTTCCAGCTCTCTTTGTTGAAGCGGCCGCCGTGCGCCAGCACCACGCCGCGTTTCCCCTCGCCGTAGACGTCCCCAATGATGAGGCCGCCATCTTCCGTTGGCACCGATACCCGCTCCTGCGCCACGGCCATCAAGGCCACCAGCGCCGGCACGAGCACAAACCTGCTTGCCCACATGCGGACAGTGTAGTGGAACGGTAGCTGGCGTCAAGCGGTCGGCGCTAGCTGAAACCCTAGGGCCGCTGGTTTTCGTACCAGACCAGATTCGCCGTCGCGCCCCCGATACAGGCAATATCCACCCGGCCGTCCCCGTTCAGGTCCACTGGCACGCACGAATTCGCCCGCATCCCCGGGCCATCCACCGTCTGCCGGACCCACGACTTCCCCTGCATGCGCCAGACATAAACGCCACCTCCCACACCCCGGTCGCCCGCCAGGATCTCCTCGCGCCCGTCGCCATCCAGATCCACCACCTCCAGAGTGTGCCCCTCCTTCAAGGAGCTATCGATCACCTGTCGTCGTTTCCCCTGGTACACCGCCACTTGCGAACCATGCCAGGGCTCAATCGCCGCCACAAACCGCTTCGCCACAGCCACATCGCTCGACCCCGACTTCGGCCATGGCGCCGGATCCCCTTTGCTGATCTCCCGCCGCGTCCACTGCCCTTTCGCATAACGATACTCATGAATCCCGAGGAAACTGGCCGCGTAGAGCGACCCGCCCTTGATGTAGATGCCGTGCATCACGCCTTCTTCGGCCGTGGAAATCGGCTCGCGCTTCCACACCCCAGCCCGGTACATCACCAGCGGAATGTGCCCCCGATACTCCGGCGGCGCAGACGTCGGGTCAGCCAGAGCGGCGTTGATCACCACCGGCTGGCCGTCCAGCATCATGGTGCGAAAGCGATGCGATGTAGGGATGCGATCAATCTCCCGTTTGCTCCACTCCTGGCGGGCATCAGCAGGGGCTGCCAAAAGATAGACGTGGCCCTCGCTCTTCGAGGGCACATTGGCGAAATGGTCCGCCACCACAATCGACCGGTTGCCCACCACCGCCAAATTAATCATCTGCGCCATGCCGCGCGTAATCACATGCCGTTGCCAGCCCGGGTTCTCATACCAGACGAGTTCCGGCATCCCGCTGGCCAACGCAATCAGATCGGGCTTACCATCCTGATTCAAGTCGGCGACGACGACCTGATAGCCGCCCTTCAGGTCCTGGGCGATGGAGTGGGGGGTGAAGCGAAGATCTGCGGAGAGCAGAAGGAGGGGGAGAAGCAACATCGCCGCCCACTATAACAGGGCTACAATGAGGTCGTGCGGGGACGTAGCTCAGCTGGATAGAGCGTCCGCCTCCTAAGCGGAAGGTCGGCAGTTCAAATCTGCCCGTCCCTACCATCGTTTTCCTGAGGGCGAGTGCATCGTTCTCAGGACGCTCGAAGCTCACCGAGGTGTTCCAATGCGAAGGCCCCTGGTTGAGAAGTGGGCATACATCCATCCGAGACACTCCGCTTCTTGATCCTAGAGAAGCGGCTGTATATGATCGTTGGATTGGCGCAACGCCACCACCGCTTTCCTTTGTAAATCCACTCCATGGCCCATGACCAACAATGCGTGACGTAGATCACTCTTCTTCAGCTAAGGCTTACTCAGACACGGATCTACTTCATATCCAAATCGAAATAGGCAATTCGCAAAGCTGTGGACGTCGAGGAACCGAGGAACAACCTATTGCCAACCAACGCCATTTTCCCTACACCTAGCCGACCGTCTACAGCCGTTGTGATTTCAGGAAACCTCGGCATCAAAAGGCGCAATCCCAACTTGAAGTTTCCGTTCGCATCAAACCTCAAAATTCTCGCACCTTCAGTCGGACTATACGGCGAAGCTGCCAACAACAAATCCCCATTCTGGTGAGCCGCTACGTCAATCACCGAAAGCTCACTTTCTGGTAGCCGGAAATGCCTCAGGTCAGGCGCGACGAGTGCAACAGGAGAAGACACGTGTCCCGAGGCGTAGAGTTTCGAGAGCATTGGATCGCGACTGCCGATAACTGCCAAGGACCCATCCGGAAGCGACAAAGTCCTGTGGGGGGATTGGACGCTGACCGGAATCTGCGACTGGCCACCAGCGGTCAGACCAGTTCTAACCGATGAATCAGTAATCCCTACTGGATTGCCCGCGAGTGTCGCGAGCCGCTCGATCAATCCGGTCACTGTCCTTTCCGTGAAATGCTGCGCCGTTTGAAAGAGTGGACCAGCGATAATCGAGAGTGATCCCTCATGCCGCAACATGGTTACGGTTCCGTCTGGAGCGACAGTGAAGCCGACAGTTTTTTGATGAACCGAGGCGCGGTCACGCACTTGGCCGCTTGGATCAAATCGTATGATCTCCGCGCCCGTCCTAGACCTTACCAGGACATACAATGTGCCTTGAGAGGAGGCCATTTGCATGAGCCGGGAACCATCTACAAAAGAAGCTTCAAAGTTCCCAGTGGATTGCAAAGCATGGATAGCTCTAGGCTGGGAGAATAACGCGAATGTTGCTATTGCAGTTACGGCGACACCACTGAAAAATAGTCGAGGCCCCCGTTGGCTTCTCACGCTACCTCCGGTACCTGACCAAATCCTGAGAGAATCCTGCCACGATCAGCGAGCCTCGTCAATCCTGGAACCGGTAAACTAGTTGAACTCGAGTGAAAAGCGCGAACACGCCATCGCTAGCTCGTCCCTGGCACTACGCAACAACCTCGGCGCACTCCGAATGTCGCGGCTTCTCAAGATCGGAAAAAAGTAAGGGCGGGCCCATCCGGAGGATGAAATGGCGCCCGCCCCGTTTTGCATCTCGAAAAAGCTTAGACGTGCGTGTCCAGCAACTTCTGGACATCGGTCTTGCCGAGCGCGCCGACGCGCATGTCCACCACTTGACCGCCCTTGAACACCAGCAGCGCGGGAATGCCGCGGATCTGGTACTTGGCCGCCGTCTGGTTGTTGAAATCGACGTTCAACTTGCCCACTTTGGCCTTGCCGTCATACTCTTCAGATCGGAAGAGCG
>JALHNI010000104.1 GCA_022843605.1 Bryobacter sp. | reverse complement strand
GGCCTGCTCCCCATCGCCCCTCGGCCCGCCGCCCCGTGTACATCCCTCGCCCCGCCAAGCGTATCCCCTACGCTCTCGCCCTCCCCTACCCCAACTACTCCTTTGTTCTCTTGCCCATCTCACCTTTTTTTCCGGAGTGTCTGGCACAATGCCTGCCGCACAATGCCTGCCGGGCACAATGCCTGCCGGCACAATGCCTGCCGGGCACAACGCCTGCCGGCACAACGCCTACCGCACAACGCCTGCCGGTCTCATCGACTGCCACTGAAGAAAATCGAAAGCAATATGATAATCACAGCAATCCAAATCCACCCGGACGACGTTTTCTTGTGCGCACAATATATGTCACGGTTCCCGCGATGCTTCCAGCGAACCTCGCGATACCCGTACTCTTTGACCTCGTCAAACGATGGTTGGTAAATGCGTGATTGCTTCTCCTTCAGATCAAGTCGCGCCTTTTCTAAATCAACATGATCCTTGCGGATCCCAAGAAGATTTCGAATATTTGCGCTATAGCGAACGGCAACCAACAGAAGTACACCAAGGATGCATGCACCAAGTACGACGGCTTCCAACACGATCGTTTTAATCTCGCCCATCTCACGACAATAGTACTCCAACGCAAGGCCTTCCCGAACGCGACCATGGGAACAGACTGGAGCTACAAGCGACAGTACTACTCATCGCTTCAAAGGTCAGCAACCGATTGCTCATTTTGGCCGGACATGATGAAGTCGAGCCCGGAACTCATGTCTCACGGGTTGCGCGCTTTAGCCAGAAAACTTTTCCGGAGTGTCTGGCACAACGCCTGGCAGCACAACGCCTGGCACTTCCCCGCTATTCTTCCCCGCTAGCGGTCCATCTGTCACCCATTTCTCGCCTTCTTCTTGTCTCACGATATCGCCCCATGCTTACGTGTGTGACCCCGATCTCCGCAAGGTCTGCTAAGCTGTTGACCTGTGATCAAAAAGAACCGGTGGGTATTGTCGGTGATCCTGCTGGGGGCGTTGCTTGTCACCGTAGCGAAATACGCACAAGCCATTGATGATCATCTGGTCTACGTTTCTGTTGCGCTCCAGATACTCATCGGAGCACTGGGAATAATCGTAACCGTCAGCGATTCGTGGGCGAAGGAACACCAGCGAAAGTTCATCGGCGGCATCGTTGGCATCGCAATTCTATTGGCGTGGGTACAGATTCGGGATGCGGAGAAGACGGATGCCATTCGCAAGGCACTGCACGCGGACGTGGTAAGTGCTGTTACGGGGGGTGACAACTTTGCTTGGTTGCAATTGCGGATAGACGGCGATGCTGTATACCCAGTTTTGGTCAATAATGGCAAGTATCCGATCATGGACATGGTCGCGGACGTTCTTGATCTTGACGATCCACGCCTGATGACCGCGCCGCTTGGTACCTATCGGGGCAATCAGATCGCTGCCCAAATGCTGGCCCCGATGTCAGCCGATATGAATATCATCCCCACCATTCGCTTGCAAGGTGCCGAACGCAAAAGGTTGACGATCTTCTACTACGCAAGGAATGGCCACTGGATTCAGAACTTGAGATTGCGCAAGGTTAATGGGGTTTGGAAACAGGCCATGCGTATCACCCGCGACGACATACAAATCCGTGAGTTTGTCGATCCGGGGTATGGGCCTCTGAATTGGAAGCTTCAAGACTGACCCTGCCGTCGGAGGGGGGCCGTATAATCCTCTGGTGGCTTTCTAAAACTTTTCCGGAGTGTCTGGCACAACGCCTAACGGCTGCTTAACTTTCGCTCACTCCCCCGCCGCCCGCGTCCTGCTCCCCATCGCCCCTCGGCCCGCCGCCCCGTGTACATCCCTCGCCCCGCCAAGCGTATCCCCTACGCTCTCGCCCTCCCCTACCCCAACTACTCCTTTGTTCTCTTGCCCAGCTCTCCTTTTCCGGAGTGTCTGGCACAACGCCTGCAGTGTCCCCGATCTCCGAAGGGAGTGAAGAGTGTGGGGAATTGCACGGTGCAGACGGGTCATAGCAGCGTGGCCCCATCCCCCACTCATCCGATCTCCTCTATTGCGGTGGGCGGACACCTGCCCGATCGCGGACGCTCCAGTAGGCTTCGTCGGCTGCTTTATAAGACACTTTGCCGTCGACAATGAATTTCTCCTCAGCACCAAACTTGCGCATCTCGGCCTCATTTGCGCGGCCAGGAGGTGATTCTACAAGATTTGTTAGGTCGAACAGGGCACTATCAGGTTCGCCGGGTTTGATACTAACTAAGCTCAGCTCCCCAGAATCCGAAGTGGGTCCGTTCGGATCTATTTTGTCGGCGGTACAGCAGCCCTTGAACTCAATCTTTCGTTGGATCTGTTCGCAACCATACTCAGGAACAAACCAGGATGTGAGGCTATGTGGGCGGTCAATGGTCTTTTTGATCGCCAAAACATTTCCAATCCATTCTTTTCCAGCAAACTTATAACTGAGATCAACCGCCTGGCCCAGCGAATTGTTCATACAGTTTGATTCAGCCGTAGGTTTGCCGCTCTGAACCTTTTCGATATGATCGAGGGTCATCGGCGGGCCGGTTGTCTTCAGGCCAACCGAGTCCCACGCTCTGATGTGTCTCAGATCAGGGAGGACGATCAATCGCCGTTGCCGCTGCATTGATGTGCCCGGAGAGAAGACCTCAGTCTCGCTCCGAGCGCCGTCGCTCCGGCGAGCGATCACAACCTCTCGAGACGTCCTGAAAGGCTTATCGCCATCGAGAGGCCCATACTTAATGCGCTCGCGAAGTTGGATGGTGTAGGGTACCGAGACAGATGCTTGCGCAACGGCAGGTTCTAGCCATAGCCGACGGTATATAAGAGTGGAAACACTAGGCAACACGAGGGCAATCGAACAGACAAGCAATAACTGTTTATTGATTTGCATGGACTTTCACCTAATATCCTTTCGTACAATCTCGATGACAAGCTCACTGATTGTAGTCGTAATCGGCAGGACACTTTGAGTTGCCGCTGATGCAGGCATCAGTATAAGTGTTAAAGCTGCCGCCACACTGAATCCCGTAGGTGCTGGTATCGCAACCACCACCAGAGGATTCGCATCTGCGCCAGAGGCATTCATTGGCCCAGCAGTATTGATATACCCTAGTGCCGGTCTCTGAAGTCGCGTTCCCGCAACATTTAAGACAACTATCCCCCTGAGAGAATGCTATCTGCTGAAAAACAATGCCTCCCGCGATGAAAGGCACAAAGGAAGAGCAAGGCGAAGAGTGTTCCGAGTAAAGCTCAAGACTTTATGCATGCGGAAATTATGCCGAAACTCTTATTGAGCGTCAAGGGGATCTGTCTTAAAATACCCGCTCAATAACCAGAAAATTCCACCATTAGCGTCCGGCTGTAAGTCGAGCAGATTCAACCGGTTGAAAGAATGCCTCTAATTGTTCTGGGGAGTGGCCTCGGTCCGAAGGCCTGTAAAATTTGACCTGCCCCCCGAAAACTCGACCAGGTAAAACTAGAGAAGGTCCCAGATGAAAGGAGGCCAGCGTGGTTCTCGGGCTTCAGGCGGCCAGCCCGGTTTTCATCGACGGGGCGGGCCCACGCCGAGCTTCTATTGGGGTAACCGGTCCCTTCCTGATCTCGGAGAGTATTACCGTCACAAGAAGAAATACGATCTGCTTTTCGCGTTGCCCTACTATGCCGCCGGCGGGGTGATCACGTTGGTGGGCTTGGGGATCACACCGGGGATCCTGCGGCGATCGCCAGTTCTCCGGGAGCGCCTGTTTTTGAGCGCATTCCTGGTGACCCTGGGACTACTCTTGCTGGTGGCAACGGCGTCGGATGCGGGCTCGGTTTTCGGGGTTTGGCGAGGGCCGCTGTTTCTGTGGCATGGTGCTTATGATGCTGGGCTGGTGAGGCCGCTGGGTCAAGTGTTTCTGCCTGGTTGCATCGTGAGCGTGTTGGCGGCGATAGACAGGGCGGCTCGGTGAGGGGGGCCTTGCTGGTGGGGTTGGGTTTGGGGTTAGCGGAAGTTGAGGACTTTGAGGGCGGTGTCGCGGTAGAGGCTTTTGAGGGTGGGGTCGTCGAGTTCGAGGCCGTAGTAGGGCCACCAGATGCGGCCGGGGAGGTATTCGTCGGCGGATTCGAGGAGGCACCACCAGCTTTCGTACATGGAGGGTTCCCGGCCCATGTCGGTGCCGAAGAGGACGCGGCCACGGTAGCGGCTGAAGAAGCGGCGGGCGGCGCGGGGTTGGCGGCCGATTTCGTAGTCGCGGGCGGAGAGGTCAAGGAACAGATTGGGGTGGCGGTCGAGGGTGTCGGCGAGGGCGGCGAGGTCGTGGCCCTGGTTGCTGAGGTGGCAGAAGATGAAGGTGGTGAGGGGGTGGCGGGCGAGGAGGCGGTCGCGGGTGGCGAGGAGTTCGGCGTGGGAGGGGACGTCTTTCTCGTAGAGGTTGAAGCCCTGGAAATCGGGGGTGCGTTCCTGGTGGGGGCCGAGGGGACGCCAGCACGAGGGATGGTCGGCGATGTGGATGTTGGCGGGGATTTTGAGTTCGGCGAGTTTGCGCCAGAAGGGGTCGAGGCGGGGGTCGTCGAGGCGGAGGCGCTGTGTGCGGGGGCGGGCGTTTTGTTCGTTGCTTTGGAGGCCCCAGCCTTTGTCGGTGAGTTCGCCGACGCCGCGCGCGCCGAGGCGGTAGCAGCGTTCGAGTTCGCGGGCGGCGCGTTGGGGGTAGGCGGGGTCGTCAATGTTTTTGGTGTCGAGGCCGCACCAGACCTGGAAGCGGGTGGGGTGGGCGCGGTAGAGGTCGATTTGGCGGTCGAAGTCGGGGCCGGTGGCTTCGGTGAAGACGATGGAGGTTTGGACGCCGGTGGCGTCCATGGTTTTGACCCAGGCGTCGACGTCGGCGCGGGTTTTGATGCCGCTCATGGAGGTGTGGGTGTGCGCGTCGATGACGGGGAATTTGGCTTTGGGGAGGCGGGTGCGGGGGAGGACGAGGGAGGATTCGGGGGCGTAGTCCTTGACGCGGAGGGCGTCCATGGGGCCTTCTTTGACGGGGATGCCGAATTTGACCTGGGGGGCCTGGGCGAGGGTGGCGAGGAGAAGGGCGGTGCCGAGCATGGGAGCCATGCTCTCATTGGCGGGGCCGCGGGTGCAAGGCCGGGCCCTTTGGCTGAAGGCTAGGCGGTGGGACTGGTGAGGGCGTGGAAGAGCAGGTCCTGCAAGGTGACGTGGCGGAGGGCGGCCTGGTGGGTGGCTTCGAGGACGACGGGAGGGGCCATGCCGGCGTCGAGGGCTTCTTTCCAGCGGTCGGCGCAGAGGCACCACTGGTCGCCGGGTTGGACGCCGGGGAAGCCCCACTGGGGGCGCGGCGTGGACAGATCGTTGCCGCGCGACTTGCTGAATTCGAGGAACTCTTTGGTGGCGCGGATGCAGACGACATGGACGCCCTGGTCGTCGGGGCCGGTTTCGCAGCAGCCGGTGCGGTAGAAGCCGGTCTTGGGATCGTGGGAGCAGGATTGGAGGGGGCCGCCCAGGACATTGAGGCCGGGTTCTTTGGTGTGCATACCCTTACAGGATACCCGCTGTGTTACATTGCCGGTTGATGACGAAGCATGTTTGGGCGGTGATGTGGCTGGCGGGCAGTCTGATGGCCAAGGATAGTGACTTCAATGGCCGTTGGAATATCGATGTGAAGAATGAGGCCCGGGGCCGTGTTTGGTGGCTGGAGGTGACCGGGGCGGGTAGCAAGGCGCTGAAGGGGCGGTTTGTTGGCGCGCCGGGCGGGGGCATGGACGACATTCCGAAGATCGCCGTGGAGGGCGGGGAACTGCGCTTCGAGTTCAACCGGAAGTACGGTGTTGGGTCCGCGGAACAGCGCAAGGTGGAGCGTCGTGCCGTTTATACGGCAAAGATTCAGGGCGGCAAACTGGTGGGGACTTTTGCGCTGGACGGGAATGTGGTGTATCAGTTTACGGGGACGCGCGCACCGCTGATCCGCGACCGCGACGACGCTTCCTGGAAGCCGGGTAAGCCCGTAGACCTGATGAACGGCAAGGACCTTTCGGCATGGAATGCCATGGTGCCCGGTCAACCGCTGGGCTGGGTGGTGGAGAACGGTATCGCGAAGAACGTGGCGGGGGCGAATAACCTGGTGTCGAAAGAGACTTTTTGGAATTTCACGCTGCACGCGGAGTACAAGCTGGGGGCGGGGACGAATGGCGGAGTTGGGTTGCGCGGCCGCTACGAGGTGCAGATCTTTGAGGACTTCGGCAAGGTGCAGGACACGCATTCGCATGGGGCGCTCTACAGCCGGATTAAGCCCGCGGTGAATGCCAGCAAGCCGGCAGGCGAGTGGCAGACGATGGACGTCCGGTTGGTGGGGCGTTGGGTGACGGTGGTGCTGAACGGGCAGAAGATCATTGACGGTCGGGAGATTGAGGGGTTGACGGCGATTGCCGGCAATGGGGACGAGGCGAATCCGGGGCCGTTTATCGTGCAGGGCGATCATGGCCCGGTGGAGTTCCGGAAGTTTACGGTAACGCCGCTGGTCCGTTAGATTTTTGCCCGGGGCGGTCGCGCGAACTACCGCACATATAATCTGGGGATGCTTCGACATTTTGTTTTGCTGGCGCTGGCCGGTGCCTCCTGCTTGGGCGCTGCGGATCATTGGGTGGCGAGTTGGGGGCCGAGCGCGTCGCCGCCGATGGTGACCGAGGAGCAGATGCGCACGGCGAAGCTGGTTTTCGACAATCAGACGCTGCGGCAGATCGTCCACACGAGCCTGGGCGGCGATCAGATTCGGGTGCGGCTGTCGAATGCGTTTGGGAAGCAGAAGGTGCACCTGGGGGCGGTGCATTTGGCGCTGCGGGGCGCGGGGGCGTCGATTGTGGCGGGGTCCGACCGGGTGGTGAAGTTCAGCGGGCGGACGAGCGTGACGATCCCGGCGGATGCGATGGTGCTGAGCGATCCGATTGCGCTGAAGGTGCCGGCGGGGGCGGATTTGGCGGTGAGCGTTTTCGTGCCGCAGTTGTCGGTGGGCGCGGGCATTCACTATGCTGCGCAGCAGACGAACTATGTGGCGGCGGGCGACCTGACCGGGGCTTCAGCGATGCCTGGTGCGGAGACCATCGCCTCTTGGGTGTTTCTGGGGGGCGTGGATGTGCTGGCGCCGGAGACATCGTATGCGGTGGTGGCGTTTGGGGATTCGATTACGGACGGGGCGAGGTCGACGATGGATGCGAACCGGCGTTGGCCGGACGTGCTGGCGGCGCGGCTGCGGTCGCGGAAGATTGCGGTGGTGGATGCGGGGATTGGCGGGAACCGGATTCTGCACGATGCGTCGCCGAGCAATATCCGGTTTGGGGTGAATGCGCTGGCGCGCTTCGACCGGGACGTGCTGATGCAGCCGGGCGTGAAGTACGTGCTGATTCTCGAAGGGATCAATGATTTGGGGCACGCGGGGACGTCGGCGCCGCTTTCGGAGACGGTGACGGCGGAGGATCTGATTGCGGGGATGAAGCAGATGATCGAGCGGGCGCATGTGCGCGGGGTGAAGGCGATCGGCGCGACGATCCTGCCGTTTGAAGGGACGGTGTTCGCCGGCTATTTTTCGGCCGAGAAGGAAGCGAAGAGGAAGGCGGTGAATGAGTGGATCCGGACGGGCGGGGCGTTTGACGGCGTCGTGGATTTTGACCGGACGATGCGCGACCCGGCGCACCCGGACCGGATTCTGCCCGCCTACGACGGCGGCGACCGGCTGCATCCGGGGGATGCGGGGTACAAGGCGATGGGCGAGTCAGTCGATTTGCGGTTGTTCCGGTAGCGCTTCATCGCCGCCGGCAGCGAGATAGGCCTGGTGGGCTTCGGCGGTGAGTTGGGCGGCGGTGTCGTGGAGTTGGCGGAAGCGGGGAAAGTGGCGAATCGGCTCGAGGTAGTCGTTGGCAAGCCAGGCGGGAGCGCAGAAGAAGCCGGCGCGTAAGGAGCGTTCGAGGCCGTCGATGGCTTCGTCGGTGCGGCCCAGGCGCGCGAGGAGGCGGGCGCGGTAGAAGAAGCCTTCGGGGTCGACGCCTTCGCGGTCCATTTCGACGAGGCGATGGACGGCATCGTCGGCGTGGCCCTGCAAGTAGAGTTCGAGCATCTGCAGCCACTTGATCATGAGGGGCGGTAGATGTTCGCGGCGGCGGAGCCGGTCGAGGGCCTCGGTGCGGCGGCCGAGCCCGTCAAGAACCATGGCGTCCATGAAGCCCACATCGTCGATGCTCGCCTCGAGAGCCGCCGCGTACTCGCCCATCACGAGATGTGTGTTCATGACGGAGGTGCGTGCGCCGCGGTCGAGTTTCTTGGCGGCGCGATGGGCGCGTAGCGAGGCCTCGACCAGTCCGGCGTAGCGGCAGGCGTAGACGAGACTCGCGTAGAGATCGGGGTCATGCGGGTGGTTGGGGAGGAGGCGCAGCAGCCGGACCATGGCTTCCTTGGCCCGCCCTTGCTCGGTCTCGTGAAAGGCGTATTGACTATGAATGCCGGGCAATTGGGGGTTGAGGGCGAAGGCGCGGGCGAAGGCCTGGTCGGCAAGGGCGACGTGGTCCTCGGAGCCGGCGCGGAACTTGGCCAGAATGCGATGGCAGCGTGCAAGCCGCGCCCAGGCGGGTGCGTAGTGCGGGTCCTCGTCGAGGCAGGCCCTGTAGAGGTCGCGAGCCAGTGTGAGGTCGCGGATCTGGGTGGAGAGATGGTTGGCGCGGAGATAGAGTTCGTAGGCGCGGGCGGAGGCCGGTACGTCGCGCCGCGGCTGGTCAATTCGGACTGCAACGGAGGGCGCTAAGGACCCGATGATCCGGCGGATGAGTTCATCGAGCAACTCGAAGAGGTCGCCCATAGGCAGGCGGGCTTCGTGTGTCCAGACGACTGTGCCAGCCGGGACTTGCACGAGTTGGGCGCAGACTCGCAGAAGGTTGCCGGAGCGCAAGATGGTTCCGGTGATGACGGCGTCGACGTTGGCTTCGGTGGCCAGGGCGGCCAGGCCCGGGCCGGCGGTGATGCGGCTGGAGCGAACGATCAGGGAGGGGAATCCGGCCAGGGAACTGGTGATGGCGTCGGGCAGGCTGAAGGAGAGGAAGGCGGTTTCGGGATCGGGGACGAGTTGGTCGAAGGGCAGGACAGCGAGGCGGGTGAGCGTGGGGGGCGGATCGGCTGGGGGGCCGATCGCTGATGGCCTCGAAACCGGCGCGATGAAGCGATAGCCTCGGCGAGGGACGGTTTCCAGGAAGCGAGGCTGGTCCGCTGAGTCGCTGAGTGCGGCGCGTAACCGGGTGACTCCGGCATTCAGGCCTCGTTCGAAATCGACGAAGGTGTCGGCAGGCCACAAACGCGCTTGAAATTCCTGGCGGGTGACTAACTCGCCGGGCTTCCCGAGGAGTAAGGCCAGGATCGCCATTGGCTGGCCATGCAGATGGATCCGCAACCCGTTCTTGCGTAACTCGCCGGCGGCAGTGTCGAACTCAAAAGGCCCAAAGCGGGCGATGTCTGGGTTGGGCATCCAGGTTTGCGAGTGTATCATGCGTTTGGCCTGTCGAGTTAAGGTGAATCAAGTGAGTTAGTTAGCTCGTGGTAAACGTTTGTCACGCCTGCCATGGCTTGGTCCGGGTGCGCATGTTACTCAGTTACTGGCGGCGGATCCAAGAGATCCGGACTGCCAGTAAGGAGATTCGATCATTATGACCACCCCCGTTCCCCAGCCGTTTGGCATGGCTACGATTGCCCAGGATCTGAACGCCGCAAAGGCGTTCTATGAAGGAATTTATCCCTTCCCCGTGAAGGAAGGCGTGTTTGCCGGGATCAAGTTCTTCTCGATCATGAAGGAGGGAAACACGATCGTATCGGTGTTCGAAAAGACGACGGGGAATCCGATTGCCGGTACGGTTCCGGTACTGAAGGTAGACTCGGTGAACGCGGCGGTCGGGCAATTTGAGGCTCTGGGCGGCAAGGTGATCATTGGCACTTCGCTATGCCCGTGCACGCAGTCGAACTTCGCGTTGTGCGCGGATCGGGAAGGCAATCAGTTGATCTTTAAGGAAGCGGCGGCGCAGGCTTAGCGCCCTTGACGAGTGGCCGGTCGCCTCCATTTGGGGCGACCGCGCTCGTCTGATTGCGCGATACTGGCACAGGTGGCGAACAAGGTCGATAACCCGTGGACGAAGGCTGGGGCCTACATGGGCCTCATTTTCGTGATTCCGGTGGCGGGCTATGCGGGCTATGCGCTGGGCGGATACCTGGGCGGCAAGAACTGGGGTGATATCGGGGCGATCGTTGGCGTGGCGGTCGGGTTCTTCGAGACTTATCGCCAGGTGATGCGGATTGAGGGAAAGAAGTGACGGCGCAAGAGTTCGACTTTGAGGCGATGGCGCGCGGCGTCTTTCGAATCGCGTTTATTTTGTGTGGGTTCGGTGCGGTGGCGTTTGCGGTGACGGCCGGGACGAACGGTGCGGTGAGCTTTGCGATTGGCGCGGCGGCATCCGTGGCGCTGCTCTTTCTGCTGCACCGGACGGTGCGTTTGCTGGATGTGACGGGCTCAGAGAGCCCGAGCCGAGGGGCCATGTTCCTGCTGGGTTTCGGCCAACTGGCTGTGTTTGCAGCGGTGTATGGTATCCTGAAGGTTTATGAAGTGAGCATTCCGGCCATGGGAACCGGGCTGTTCGTCGGCATCGCCGCGATCACGCTCGAAACGGTTTGGGGGCTGCTTCGCAAGTCGAATTAACATGCACGAACACGAACTCTGGTTTACCGCGCTGCTGAACCAAACGCTGGCTGGTCCGGCGAACGCAGTGCTGAATGCGGCAGGCATTCCCGCTCACGACCCCTCGAAGCCCTGGGCGAACTACATGTCGATGCAGATTCTGGTGGCGGCGATCATCGTCCTAGTATTTGCGCTGCTGAAGATGCGGCTCTCCTCGGACAAGCCCGGCAAGTTTCAGCAGACTTTCGAGATGATGTACGAATTCGTGGCCGGGATGTCGCACGACATTGTCGGACATGGCGCCAACAAGCACGTGGCGCTTTTCGGCACGCTGTTCGTCTTCACGTTGTTCTCGAATTTGCTGGGCGTGATTCCCAGCTTCGAGTCGCCGACCATGTACTACTATGTGCCGGCCGGCTGTGCGGTCCTGGTGTTCCTGTATTACAACTTCCACGGATTCAAAGAGAACGGCGTGGGCTATTTGAAGCACTTCGCCGGTCCGGTGCCGTTGATGGCGCCGTTCATGTTCTTTATCGAAATCATCAGCCATTGCATCCGTCCGGTGTCGCTGACCATTCGTCTTTATGCCAACATGCTGGCGGGCGAAATGGTGACGGTGGCGTTCTTGGCGATGGTGCCGCTGGGCGTGCCGGTGATCTTCATGGGGTTACACACCTTCGTGTCGTTCGTGCAGGCGTTCATCTTCACGGTGTTGACGATGGTGTACGTAGCGGGCGCTGTGGAGCACGAGCACTAAAGAGTTTTGTCCGATCGCGTTTCAGTGTGAGGCCCCGGCGTCCCAACGCACGGAGGCAACCACCTCCTGAGCCGCTTATTCTTCTGAAGGAGTTAGTCAATTATGCGTAGCAAAATGTTCACTTTGATGTTCATGCTGGTGTTCGCCGTGCCGATGTTCGCGCAGGGCACCTCGACGTCGTCTTCGTCGTTGCCGATCAACCTGGCGCTCGGCATTGCCGCCGCCGGTTGCGGTTTGGGTCAGGGTCGCGCGGTGGCTTCGGCTGCCGAAGGCATCGCCCGCAACCCCGGCGCCGCTGGTGCGATCCGAACGCTGGCCTTCATCGGCTTGGCGTTCATGGAATCGCTGGTGCTGTTCACGTTCCTCACGGCCCGCTAAGCGCAGGTTCTGTTTTCGGCAAAAGGCTCCCTGCGGGGAGCCTTTTGCTATTTGAGGAGGTCGGCTACGCGGATTTCCGCGCCCGGTGTGGCTAGCGTGTTTACTGCTTCGTCTTCGCGATAGGCGATTACGGAGGCGTAGGCGTCACCCTGGGGATCGCGGTGCACAACAATGCGGGAGCTTTCGAGATCGATTACCCAATACTCGGCAATTTCTGATCGTGCGTAAAGGCGAGCTTTCGTCGTGAGATCGAAGGCCAAGGTGGAACTCGCCACCTCAATAATCAGACGGAGTTCAGTCGGTCGGGGCCGGTCGGAAAAGTCGCGGAACGATCGCGTCAGGACGATCACATCGGGCTCTGGCTGATTGGTGGTGCCATCCTGGGGACGGAGGTCGATCGTCGCTTCGGTTACCACGAAGAACTCACCGAAGACTCGACGCAGCCAGGAAGCGGCGAGGAGCACAGCCAACATATGGCGATGGTTCTTGGGCATTTTCTCGACCAACTCCCCCTCAATGAGTTCGTAGCGAGCCAAGTCGACGCCGGCGCGTTCGAGTGCGGCGCACTCCTGGCGGGTCCAGCGTTTGTGGGGCAGCGGGGCCGAATTTCGGGGAGCTTCGACAGCAACCGGCATAGCTTCAGTATGTCCCATTCCGCGATACGCTACAGGCATGAGTTTATCGGGAAAAACATGTTTGGTCGCTGGGGCCAGCCGGGGAATCGGGCTGGCGATTGCGCAAGGGATGGCACGAGCGGGAGCGGAGACGACGCTGGCCGCGCGGTCTCTTCCGGCGCTCGAGAAAGCTGCCGCTGAGCTGACCGCGGAAGGCTACAGTGCGCGAGCGATGGCGCTCGATTTCACCGACGCGGCCTCCATTGCCGCCGCCAGCGCGGGCAACTACGACATTCTGGTAAATGTGGCGGGCACGAATGTCCGCAAGCGCTTCGAGACCTATACCCCTGAGGAAGCAGCCCGCATCTGGCAGACGAATCTCAACGGGATCGTGACCTTAACCCAAGCGATCGGTTCGCGCATGGCGGCCCGCGGCAGCGGCAAGATCATCAACATCGGGAGCATCACGTCGGCTCTCGGTTTGCCTTACCTCTCGATTTACGCGATGACCAAAAGCGCGATCGCCGGACTGACGCGCACCCTGGCCGCGGAGTGGGGAGCGAAGGGCGTACAGGTGAACTGCATCGCGCCGGGCTTCATTGTGACGGATCTCAACCGTGACATGTGGCAGTCGCCGGTGCTGCAAGCCTGGTTGCGTGGCGTCCAGGCGAATCCGCGACTGGGGACTCCCGAGGATATCGCGCCGGTCGCCGTCTTTCTGGCCGGACCCGGCTCCGACTATGTCACGGGGCAGACGATTCACGTCGATGGCGGCTACGCCACCACTGCCGTCTGGCCGTTCGAGCCGGCTTAACCCAGATAGTCGAACAGCGAGCCACGAGGTAGCTGCGCGCGAGCCTGAAAAGCCGCCTGCTGATCCTGCGTGGCTTGATTCAAATCCAGGATGGCCGCGGTAAGGTCGACATCCTCGATTTGCGCGATCTGCGTTTTCAGGCGCGTGATGGCCGACTTCCCGGCGTCAATCGACGAGGCCACGCGGTTTTGTGCGGTGCCATAGGCCGCGTGGACCGTGTTGATGTGCAGCCCGGCCGTTTTCGTTTGGGCGAAGGCTTCCTGAATTGCGCCCGTGTCGTTGGCCTGCAGTCCGTCGCGAAGGGCGCGCAGGCTGGCGAAGACGTTTTTCTCGGTGACCGGATTGTCGAAGATTTCTTCCGCCGTCCGGCCGATTTCGAAGGTGCCGTTGTTGGTGTCTAGGGCCAGTCTCTTGGTGGGGGACCCGCCGTAGGCACTGATGGCGTTGGGCGCTGCTGGGTCAATCGTGTAGGGAACCACCGTATCGTTGGTTCCGCTGAAGATATAGCGCTCTTCCACGGTGGTCGACGAGAGCGAGACGACCTGTCTGAGAATGGCATCCACTTCTCCGGCCAGTTGACCCCGCGTTTCCGCGGATGAGGTGTTGCTCACGCCTTGCGCGGCCAGAGTCGCTGCGCGCTCCATGAGTTTAGCTGCGGCCGACATCACGCCCTCACCCGCATCCACTTCGGTCTTGATCCGACTCAAATTCTTGTCGGCCTGCTCGACGCGAGCCAGTTCCGACCGTGACTTCAGCAGGGTACTGATCTGGTCCGGGTCGTCCGAGGCCACGGACACGCGCAGGCCGGTACTGATCTCCCGCTGCGCTTTGTCGAGGCGTTGCCCGATACGCCGCACGCTGGCCAGGAATTGTTCGTCGCTCGGTTTCAAGGAGTTAATCATCGTTTACTGCCTAACGGCCCAAACTGATCGTCAAGTCGGTGAGCTCATTGAGGGTCTTGAACAACTGCGCCGCCGCCTGATAAGCGCGCTGGGCCTGCACTAATTGCGCGGCTTCTTCATCGAGCGATACGCCCTGCGCGTCCTGCCGGATCGACTTTGCTTGCGCATAGATCTGCCCCCGAACCTCCGCTGTCCCCTGGTAGGTAAGCACTTTGCGGCCCACCTCGGCCGTCAGGTCTCCGTAGGTCTGTGAGAACGTCTTGCCCTGGGCATTCTTTGCACTCGTCAGGTTGGCAAGTTGAATGGCGTTGCCGTTGCCGCCCGGGTCACCGGCCGAGGCCAGAGCCAGTTGTTCCGCCGTGAGCGGATTCACCTGCAATGAGCCTGCCGGTCCGGAGGCTTCGTAGGCAAAGAGCTGGGTGACGGGGTTGGTCCCGAACTGATCTAAACCGGCGTCCAGTACCGTGTTCACGCGGTCGGCGAAGTCCGTCGCCATGCCGTCAAGCCCAGTCTGCAGCGCGGGAATCTCCTGATTGTAGGATTGCAGCAAACCAGACAACTGACCGCCAGTGAACCTCGGGGTGATATCCTCGCCCAGAGAATCGCGGACCACCTGTTGCCCGGCGAAGGAGTCCAACTGCAGCGGGTAGCTGCGGTCCCCAATCAACAGGAGGCTGCCGCCGGCATACAGCGAGATGCTGCCGTCGTCCTGCTGCACCGATTGGTAGTTCACCAGGCCGGAGAGTTCCTCAAGCAGTTGATTCGCGGTAGCGTCCAATCCCGGATCGGTGCCGAGACTCTCGCGCTGGCTGTTGACTTGCGCCAGTTGTCCGGCGATCTGATTGACGCGGATGATGTTCTCGCGGATCTGGCCGCCGATATTGGTTCGGGCGTCCTGGAGTCCCGTGCTCAACTGATTGAAGTTGGCCGCGACATCCTTGGCCCGGTTCAGGAGCATCTCGCGTGATGCCGAATCGTTCGGGCTCACTGACGCTTGGCTGGCCGCCTGGAAGAAACGATTGATCGCTCCGGGGACGCCCGCCTCGGCTCCCACGGCGAACAATGGCTCTACCTGACTGAGATCCGTCGCGAGCTGGTCATATTTGCCGAACTGCTGATTCGCATCCCGCACGCTGCGTTCCGCGTACTCGCTGCGGTAGCTGAAGACCGCACCGGTGCTCACGCCCCCCGCGATCCCCACATCGAGGTCGAAACGTTGTGCGACAAGTTCCTGCCGCTGGCGTGCGAAGCCTGGCGTGGAGGCGTTGGCGACGTTGTTCTGGACGGTCAACAAAGAACGCTCGAAAGCGTTCATCGTATTAGCCGTCGACACCAGGGAATTAAAGAGTCCCATACCGTTCTAACCTTCCACTGCCAGGCTGCCGCCTACCCGGCCGGTGTCAAACTCCGCGCGACGGTTGTAGGTGGGGGTGATGGCCCCGCCCGCGGCGAGCCAATGGCCGACTCCCTCCAGCAACTGACCGACGCCTGAGAGTTCGCGGAGGAGACACTCCCGCTCCGCCGACGTGAGGCCAGTCGAGTTCCGCAAAATCTCCACCGCCCTGCTCAATGGCAAGTAAACCTGATCCAAGGACCGCGCGACCGGACTTGCCGTGAGCATGGCACGCGCCGTTCTCAACTCGTCGAATAGCTCTTTGCTGGTCATCCTTGCCCCCAGCCCTCAATTGGGCCCCTAATCTTCAAAGGCATCCTTGATTAGCGCTTGCGAAAGAGCCTGAGAATCCGTGCGATAGGATCCGTCGGCGACCGCCGCTTGCAGTTGCTCAAGCCGTGCCGCGCGGGCCGGATCTGTTTGCAGTGCTTCGACTTCCCGGCTCAGACTCGACAGCTCCACGGCATCCGTGCCATTGGTTCCGCCCGTTCCTGGCCGCCCATTCACCCTCTCTGCCGACTGAACTTTGGTCGCCTGCTGGCTTCCGCCCGTCGTCAGATTGATTCCAGACAAACTCGGATCTTGAATCTTCATACACTTTTCGTATCGGACCGTTTTGATGTCTCTAGAGCTCATCGGCTACTTTTTTTCCAGTTTGAGAGAATTCTTTTGGGATCCAGGTCGCCTGAGCCCGCGTAAAATAGGTCTGGGGGTGAAGTTTGATCCGTCGATACATACAGCTGAAATACACACTTGGCCTAATGGCCGTCCTGCAAGTGGGCGCGGCTCCGCAGGCGCCCACTTATCACAAAGACATTCAGCCGATCCTGGCATCCCGCTGCGTTTCGTGCCATCGAACGGGCGAAATCGGCCCAATGGAGTTCTCTTCTTACGCAAAGGTGCGCCCATGGGCCAAGTCCATTAAAAAGACCGTGCTTTCACGCCGCATGCCTCCCTGGTTCGCTGACCCGCATTTCGGCAAGTTCGCGAATGACCGCTCGATGCCGCAAAGTGAGATTGACACCATCGCCGCCTGGGTGGATCGCGGTGCGCCCGAAGGTTCGGCCAAGGATCGGCGACCCCAACCCACCTTCCTGGACGGTTGGAACATTCCCCAACCGGACTTGGTGATCCAAGCCCCCAAGCCCTTCCCCATTGCGAAGGAAGGCAAAATTGACTATCAGTACCTGGTGATCCCCACCGGGCTGACCGAGGACAAATGGGTGGAGACGGTTGAAGCACGCCCCACGGATCGTACGGTGGTTCACCACATCGTGGTCTACGTGCGCGACCCCAAATCCAATTGGTTGCGCGGCGAAGCGGAGCCGGGCATTCCCTTTGTGCCGCCCCGCATTGGCAAGGACGGTAAACCGCGCAGCGATATCGGGGGAGCCGGCAACGAGATCCTCACCATCTACACCCCGGGGAATCTGCCGGACCGTTGGAAGCCTGGGCAAGCCAAGTTCATTCGCGCCGGCTCCGATCTGGTACTCCAACTCCACTACACACCCAACGGGAAGACCGACACTGCCGACCAAAGCCGCGTCGGCATGATCTTCGCCAAGCAGCCGCCCAAGGAGCGGGTCATGACTCTGTCCGCCAGCAATTCGAAATTCGCCATTCCTCCGGGCGACGGGAACTACCGGGTTGATAGCCCCCCCTCGCGCATCCCGAACGACGCCATGCTGATGAGCTTTTTCCCGCACATGCATCTGCGCGGTAAGGCTTTCGAGTACCGGGTGAAGGTGGCTGGTAAGGAGCCTGAAGTCCTGCTGCGGGTGCCGAAATACGACTTCAACTGGCAATTGACCTACAAGCTGGAGCAGCCGATCGCGTTACCGGCTGGTTCCCACGTCGAGGCCTCTGGCTGGTTCGACAATTCGCCCAATAACCCCTTCAATCCGGATCCCAAGGACACCGTCCGGTTTGGTGAGCAGAGCTGGGAAGAGATGATGATCGGGTTCTACGACATCAGCTTTGACGCGAAGTATACGCCGGGTGACTTTTTCCGGCGTCCCGCCCCGAAACCGGCGTCGGCCGGCGGAGCGCAGTAAGGGTCATGTGGCGCGGTCTGCTGGTGATCGCCGCCTGGCCGCTGATGGGCCATGACATCATCACCACGCGCCTCACCTGGGCCCGCGAGATTTCGCGGATTGTCTATCACCGTTGCGCCAGTTGTCACCGGCCGGGTGGTGCGGCGCCGATGGCTTTGCTGACGTATGACGAGGCCAGGCCCTGGGCGCGTTCGATTGCCGAAGAAGTGTTGGAACGCCGGATGCCGCCTTGGAATCCGGTGAAGGGCTTTGGCCACTTCCGGCGCGAGGCGGGGCTCAACCAGGAAGAGATTGCGGTAATCGCCGAATGGGTGGAGGGCGGCGCGCCGCGCGGGGAGGATCGCTACCTGCCCCCGTCTCCTGTAACCCTCGCAAATCCCAAGCCGCTCGCTGGACCCCGGGTGCTGATTGCCGATGGACTCAGCCTGAAGCAGTCCGTCCTGGCTCGGGGCATCGCCGTAAGCCGTCTGGCAGAAGGCGGGAGTCTCTCCGTGTGGGCGGAACTGCCGGATGGCGCCGCCTTACCGTTGCTGGAGATCGCCAGTTTCCGGGCGAGCGCCAACATACCTTATGAATTTGCTCAGCCAGTGAATCTGCCGGCAAAGACACTCCTACACCTCGAGGGCTCGGCGGCCGTCGCGCTGATCAGCTCAGGCGCTTCACCGGCACGTCGAAGCGGGCCGTCAAGACCTCGCCCGCCTGCTGCACCTGCAGCCAAACCCGATGGACGCCGGGGCGCGGAAAAATCACGTTGAACTGTAGATAGCCGCGCTCGGGATAGGCCAGAAACGGGTGGGTGTGGATCATATCCTGCCGGTCCTGGCTGGCGATGAGCAGATGGCCCCAGGCCCCCAGAAACTGCTCGAAGCGGTCGATCGGGTTAAGCCGGAAGATCAGCCGGACACGTTGAGCCGCAATTGGCTCACCCGGTTCACTCTCAATAGCGAAGGACATTCCGCTGAGTTGCTTGCTAGCGAGATCAGGCTTGAGGGGTGAGGCGGTGGGCCGGGGTCCGGGCACGATCAGCGTTTTGGCCACCATCTGCGGAGTGCCTTGTTCGGGGAAGAAATCGCAGAGCAAACGGTACGCGCCCGGTGAGGGCAGCATGGTTTCGAGTTCGAAGCTGCCGTCGGACTTCGGCTGCGGATGCTCGTGCGCAAAGAACTCGAGGCCCGGCCCGATCACGAACAAGTGAAAGAGGCGCTCATGGATCTGCTGCAGCTTGGGGTTCACGGTGCCGGTGCGCGGGTCGGTGACTCGGAGATTCAGGGTGACGGGCTGGCCAGGCGCAATCCGGCGAGGCGAAGATGTGAGCGCGACCGGATACTCGAGTGGCGCGGGCAGGCCAGCGACCAGACTCATGCCGCAACGCGGGCACTTTCCCGGCCCCTTGCCATGGACGTCCTTGTCCATCGGACAGATGAAATCCACCTCCGGCTCCTGGGCGGCCAGGAGGGCGGGAAACGTGAGTAGGTGGCGTCGCCGCACGCCTCTATTCTCGCGCACCCTGGCTAAATCGGTGCGCCGGGTGGCGGCTCAGCGGGGCGGGGCAGCGTCGGTTTGCCGGGTTCTTGCAGAAACGACCGGATCATGGCGGCGGTGAAACCTTGGTGCGCCCGCTGCCCCGCATCTCCGGCAGGGGTTCGGGTGGCCCAGGTTTCGAGCCCCGTCAACTTTTCCAGCGCCACTGCACGGGCCTGGGGCGCGGCTTGAGGGTTCGCGGCGAGGGCCATCAGATGGTAGACGACCACCAGATCCGTCACCCGCCGCACTTCGCCTTCCATGCCCGCACGGGCAGGTTGGCGCCAAGTACGCGCCAGTAGCGTGTCGATCACCGCATCCAGGCCGGGGTTGGCCGAGTTGCGGGCATGATACTGGACCAGCCTCGCCACGCGGTCAGGATGCAGAATCAGCCCGACGGTGTGATGGGCCGCCGCTTCAGCCGCCGCCAGCGGATCGAACGTAATCCCGGTGCGTCCGGTGAATGTCTCGCGAGAGCGCGGATAGCCGGCGGGCCGGGGCGGAATCAGTTTCAGGATGTTCTCGGGCAGCAACAAAGCGGATGGCTGCAACGTGTCGACCAGGGCGTTCAGCGCCTGAGTTTGCTTCGCGGCTGGGACAATCTCGGCAATCAGCTGCCCATCGCCGCGCAGCGCGTACGTATAGTTCAGGCCCCCGAGCCACTTTGCCGCCGCGGTCACCTGATAGCGGTGCCCAAGGTAGAGCGGTACCAGCACCTCTTCGAGCGTAGCCATGGGATCGCCCAGACGAATGTTCTTCTCGCCGAAGCGCTCCAGGCCGCGGGCGCGGACGCGCATGATCCGGGCCAGTTCCTCGATCGAGTCTTTGCCGCCATCCCACGTGTGGGTGTAGGGATGCGCGCCGCCGTCGGCTGCGTCGGCATCGCCGAGAAAGACAAGCCCTTTCTTCTGGGATTCTTCAAGGATTGCCCGTAAGGCGGTTGGCGGTGCCTCGGAGTAGCCGTAACGAATGGCGACTTTGTCCCACTCGCCGATCCCGGTGGCGTAGGCTTCGGCCAGATCGACGGTGCCGTCCGGGCGCAGGGCGGCGTAGGGGTGCGGATAGTCCATCACCGAAGCGCGATTGGCGACACTGGCGGCATAGTTGTGCGCCAAGCCCAGCGTATGGCCGATCTCGTGCGCGGAGAGTTGCCGCAAACGCGCCAGCGCCATCTGGAGGGCCTGCTGCGACTTCTGCGTGCCATCGTGAGGGGCGAGCAAGCCCTCGGCAATCAGGTAGTCCTGCCGGACACGAAGGGAACCCAGAGAGACATGGCCTTTCAGTATCTCGCCGGTACGGGGATCGGTGATGGAGGCCCCGTAGGACCAGCCGCGCGTCGAGCGATGCACCCACTGGATCAGGTTGTAACGGACGTCCATCGGGTCAGCACCTTCGGGAAGCATTTCCAGCCGGAAGGCATTGCGAAAGCCGGCGGCTTCGAAAGCCTGATTCCACCAGCGGCCCCCTTCAAGCAACGCGCTTCGCACCGGCTCCGGCGTGCCGCGATCGAGGTAGTAGACCAAGGGCCGAACGGGCTCACTCAGCGCCGCGCCGGGGTTCTTTTTCTGCAGACGATGGCGAGTGATGAAGCTCCGCCGCACCTTCTCGGTGACCGGCGTAGAGTAGTCGGCATAGCCGGTGACAAAGTAGCCGGCGCGAGGGTCGAATAGGCGCGGCTCGTAGCCTGCGTCAGGTAGCTCGATGAAGCTGTGATGCTGCCGGACAGTGATGGACTCGGGATCCGGTGCGACACTGCGGACGAAGGCGCCAGGGTTCTCCCCGGCGAAGGTAAGCGTGACCTCCACTTCGGTGTTTTTCGGAAAGGCTTTGGTGCGGGGCAGGTAGATCGCGGAGCGCTGCGCATCCAGCCGGAAGGCGCCTTGATTGGAAGCACGCAGGCGGGCAGCCATGTTGTGGGCGTCGCGCAGGAAGAAACTGGTTGCATCCACCAGCACCGCGCCGCCGGATTCGGCCTCCACCGTAAAGCCTGCCACGGCTGAGCGGGCGAAGGAGTCGGCCACCGCCTGGCGCTCGTCCGTCTCGGCGGACGTGGCGCGATAGTCGTAGTTTTGCTGCATCAGCAGCACGCGATTCCCGCTGCGTTCGAACTGCACGACGCGCTCCTGCCCCAGTTGCCCACGGTCAAGTCCAATGTCGTTGGAGCCGACGCCCGCGGGCAGGGACGAGACGTAAAGTAGCTCGCGCTGGAAGCGATCCACCTTCAGCAGCAGTTTGCCGGTCTTGTTGTCCCAGTAGAGGTCGACAAAGCCTGACGAATGATCGAGGCCCTTGGTGCGCTCCTCGATGGTGGCGGAGATCAGGCCGGAAGCACACAGCAAAAGAGACAGGACCAGGCGCATGGTTTCATTTTGCGGCAAACTGGTGGTCAGGATGCGATACTTCTTGATCTTATTGTGCGGATTGCCGATGCTCGCGCAGACGCCCTGCGAGAACCCGAAGACGTATACACCCTGCGACGTCGTCTACGAAATGACGGCGGCTGAGGCGGCAGCGCATCCTAATCCACATCTCAGTTTGAAGTTCTATGCCGAGGTGAAGTCGCCGCGTTTCAAGACTTACCTCGTGCCCGCTTTCTGGGATGGGGGCCGTAAGTTGATCCTGCGGTTTACCCCCAACGAGGCCGGCCCCTGGGAGTGGCGGCTGACTAGCGATTTTGCGCGGCTTCAGAACCAGGTGGGCAAGGTGGAAGCGGTGGAGTCCGAGGCGCTGGGCTTCATTGAGCCGGCAAATGTGCACCATTGGCGCTACACCGAGCGGCTGAAGCCGCATCTCTGGATGGGCGATACCCTGTTGCGGTTCGGTTACCTGGATCGGCCGTTGTTTGAGCGGATCATCGACGCCCGTGCGGCCCAGAAGTTCAACCACGTACGGGCCTTGCTTTCGCTGTGGGACGAGCCCGTGGCGCATGCCTTTAAGTCGCCCGATGAACCGAACCCCGAGTTTTTGCGGGAGTTCGAAAGCCGCTTGGCCTACGCGAACCAGAAGGGGATCATCGTTGACCTGATTTTGGGGGCCGGGCGCAATGACCTCACCAAGGCCTTCCCGACCTGGCAGCAGCGGGAACGCTTCATCCGGTACATCACATCGCGTCTGGCCGGGTACAACCTCACCTGGCAGATCGCCCAGAACTTTGAACAGTACACAGATGGACGGGCGCTGATGAAGGAGTTGGGCCTGCTGCTGAAGAAGCATGACCCTTACAATCATCCGCGCACCGCGCACGCGGCCCGCACCTCAGCGCCGTTGAACGGCGACGGTTGGCAGACCTATCTCTCTTACCAGTCGTCCGACGATGGCGTCGGAGCCATCGAGCATCAACTTTACGGTCAGCCGCAAGTCAACGCCGAGTTCGCCTACGAGGATTCCGGCGGAGGACGTGCCGACGCCCATCATGTCGACTTCGATACGTTCCGGAAGCGTCTTTGGAACGCCACGATGAATGGACAGTACCCGGTCTTCGGCAATACGGGCACCGTGGGCGTGGGCAAGCTCGCGGTCAGCGATAAGTTTTTGGATTCGCCCGGTGCCAAGGCCATGGCCGCCTGGCACGACTTTTTCGCGAATACCCGCTACTGGGAACTGGAGCCGTTCTTCAACGTCGATGGCGGCCGCGCGCTCGCCTTGGAACGGGTCTTTGGCGAAGGCGAAGATGAAGAGGGTGAGGGTATCGAGTACGTTGTCTACGTGGAGAATCCGCGCCTGATTGAGGTGGGCGTACGCCGCCACACCTATCAGGTCTATTGGTTCAATCCGTCGACCGGGGAAAAAATCAAGGGCAAGGACTGGAAGGGTGAGCGTTTCGTGGCAGAACCGCCCACCAAGACGCAGGACTGGGTGCTGCATCTCTCGAGGGACGGCAAAAAAGAGGGCATGTTGAAGAGCTACAAATTCGACTCACGCCCGAACTTGCTGCAGGAGGTGGAAGGCAATACACCCCGGGTTCCGTTTGCGATTGTGGCCCCCGACGGGGACACCATCTCGCTCGCCAGGCCGCCAAAGTTCGAAACGAAGCTCACCAGGCAATCGCGTGCAACCCGGACCATGCTCTACGTCTGGACCGGTGAAGTCGCGGCCGACGGACAGGGCTACCGCGTGCTTGGCGCCGGCCCCAGTGGCACGCTCTCGCTTTCTCCAGATCTGGCCACCCGCTATCCGGCGGTCTTCAATCTGCGCCTTACCGGCATGAATGCGAACGGCAAAGTCTACACCATGGACAAAGTCTTCCGGTTGGTGCCGTAGATGCGTGTGCTGGCGGTCGACGCGACGTCCGAGTACGGATCGATTGCTTTGCTCGAGGGCGACCAAGTGGTGGAAGAACTAGCCGTGCTCGCGCCGGATGGCTTCGCTCAACTGCTATTCCCCGCCATTCAGGAGTTGCTGGCGAGGCACGGCTGGACTTTGGCGCAGATTGGCTTGTTCGCCGCGGCTTCCGGACCTGGATCGTTCACCGGAGTCCGCGTCGGGTTGACGGCGGTAAAGGGTTTGGCGGAGGCACTTGGCCGCCCGGCGCAGGCGATTTCCAACCTGCGTGCCATCGCTGGCTTTGGTGACGCGCCGTGCCGCATGCCGCTGATCAACGCGCGGCGGGGCGAGATGTTCGCGGGCCTTTATGACGCTGCCCTACGGCCGTTGGAGGCTGAACGAGTGGGGTCGGTGAGTGTAATGCTAACGGGCCGGCCGGAGGGTGCTCAGCTGATCGCCCAGGAAACCTGGAACGACTTATCCGGTGTGGAGCTACTCCAAGCACCTCGGTCACTTGCGGCGATGGTGGGTAAACTGGCGAGCCAAGCCGGAGGCGTCGACCCCGCTGGCCTGGACGCCAACTATGTTCGAAGGTCTGACGCCGATGGACGTTGGCATGATGGCTGAGGAGTTTTTTTGCGGTACGCGCCGATCAGCAGCAATGCTCCCCCCACAAGGGCCATCGTGGATGCCTCAGGCGTCGCCGTCGTCACGGACACATCGTCGAGGAAATAGTATCCCGGGTCATGCCTGAAGATGAAGCTGAGCGATGTGCTGGGTCCGGTGGCTATCAGATTGAGGGCCGAGAAACTGGTGTAGTCAAACGGTCCCGTATTCGACAGACTTAGGCTCGCTACCGCGCCGCCGTTCCAATGAACTTCAAACCGGCTCGGATTCTGACCGATAGCGTGTAGTTGGTAGCTGAGGTCGTAGCGGGCGCCTGCCACAGTCGTTAGTGTTTGAGTGATCGCTCCGGATACGATCTGAGGACCAAAATAAGCGGCGTAGTTGCCCGAGGACTCGAAGCCCGGCGTGACCCCGGTGAAGCCTGTGTTTCCGGACTGGGTCCATCCTGATAGAGTGCCGGTTTCGAATCCGCCATTAGTGACGATGTTCGCGCCGGCGGCCGTTTGGATGATCAGCGCCGGGACGGGAAATTCTTCAGCCCATCCGACAGATGAACCGATGAGCATCACGACAGATGCGGCGAGGATGGATACTGCTTTTGCCACTAAGGGGAGTATGCAGTCCCATTACTTGGTAGTAAATGAGTAAAACGTACCAGGACTGACTGGCTATGTCCGGTGGTCACTCTCGAGTCTCCAGTGTTGCCGAGGTGTCAGTTAAAGCATTGATTTCAATGATCTTGTGGTAAAATTCCAGCCATGCCAGGAATGATCCACCTTGACCCTGCCGGAATGCCTTGGGAAGCCCGCTGGAATGAGACTCTCGGGAAAACTCTCTTCCGGAAAAATCTGATTACCGACCCGGATACCGGGATGGAGGTACGCATCGTGAAGTACCCGGCCGGCGTGATGAATAAGCTGCACACGCATCCTTGCGCTCACGGAATGTACGTCCTGGAAGGGACGCTCGTGACTCATGCGGGTGAATTCGGCCCTGGCAGCTTTGTCTGGTTCCCGGAGGGGGAAACCATGGAACACGGCGCCACCGCCACCGACGACGTTGTGGTGCTCTTTATCACCAACAAGCCGTTCGAAATTCACTACGTCTAGGCTGCGGGCAGATACCGTCGCAGGCCGAGGTCATAGGCTGCGGCGCCCAGCACTCCGCCCAGCAGCGGCGCGACGATCGGCACCCAGAAGATGCCGCTGCCGTCAGTAAGTCCGTTGTTCTGGAAACCGGCCACCACCGTCA
>JALHNI010000103.1 GCA_022843605.1 Bryobacter sp. | reverse complement strand
GGTGGACGTAGCTCGGACCCAGTTCAGCTTCCTGCAGGATTCCGCCGCGCGCGTCGAGATCGTGGTGGGCGATGCCCGGCGCATGTTGGAACTCGACCGCGGCGTCTTCGACGTGCTGTTGGTGGACGCCTTCTCGAGCGACGCCATCCCGACGCACTTATTGACGCTGGAATGCGCGCGGTTGTACAAGGCCAGGTTGAAGCCGGGCGGGGCGTTGCTGATCCACATTTCGAATAAGTCGGTGGACCTGGCGCCGGTAGTGCGTGGCTTTGCCAAGCAGCTTGGCTTTGAAGCGGCGCGGCTGCACAGCAAGGGCTTTTACGCCTCTACCTGGATGGTGCTGACGGACAACGCCGAACTGCTGGCCTTACCCGCCATCCGCGAGATCACGACGGTCTACGGCGCGCGGGATCGTGAGCCCCTCACCTGGACCGATGACTTCGCCAGTTTGTGGCGGGTGCTGCGATTTTAACGAGGGCTCCGGAGCGAAGCCAATTTGTGGTTTTGAACCCATTTGCGGCGGGCAGGGGATCTCCGTTTTCAGGATCGCAGGTGGGGGGAAGAATTCCAGAGTCCGGGGCGGAACGCGGCTGCTTAACCTATTGAAAATACAAGATTTGTATCACGGGAAGAGTTTTTTGATGTGACGTGACCGGGTTTCGGATGGTGTCGCGTTCATGGCTAAGTCGTTGATATGGCGGTGGTTAAGGTAGTTAGGCCGGGAGCTTCAATCTGCTCATCTGGCTGTATGCGTATGAAATGAATGAAGTTATTAGCTTGTCGGACAGAGTATCGGCGGGGGGCAGGGTATCGGCGGAGAGGGCGTGGGCAGTTGGCGGGAATTGGTTTGGGCGATGGCCTCGGCGTCAACGGCGGTGAGACTGGTGCCCCAGAAGACTTTGCCGAAGGGAATCCTCTGGCCGCGGTCGGGGCGCCAGTCCGGGCTTGAGAGAACTTGAGTGGCGTCGACGACGGCACCATCGAACAGGGGACCGAGGGTGGCGTGGACGTCTTCGATGATTTGCCAGACGTCGGGACGGTGGAGTTGGCCGCGGCTGTGCGGGCTGCGGCCGCGGTAGACGGCGCGGGGGAGCAGGCCGTAGAGGTTCTTGACGCAGCCGCTGAAGAGGGGGCGGCCGTTGAGGAGGGTCCATTTGCAGGCGCCGATCGAGATGCGGCAATCCACCTCGCGCAGCAGGGCCGGGGCCTGGAATTCGCGGTAGCGGGCGGGCGTGGGGCGGGGATTGGCGTACGTTGCGAGGGGGAGTTGGTCGGCGTCAAGGAAGGTGAGGCCTTCGCGGCGAAGGCCCAGCTTGGCCGCAATCTCGTCCGCCGGCAGCCGATGGCAAACGCCTTCGACAACCAGGATTTCGGCGGTCGCGTTCACCGCGCGGATTCCGGCGATGACGCCCTCAAGCACCGCCATCGAGACGGTGACCGGCGGTCCGAACGGGTAACCGAGATTCGGCTTCAGCAGGATGCGCCGCGCGGTGTGGGCCGATTCCGGCGGGGAATAGACAAAATTGTTGGAATCGGAGACGTTCATGAGCCGTCTGTTAAGATGACTCCAGTGCGCGTCCAAGTCCTCTTTTTCGGACTCCTGCGAGACCTGATGGGTACTTCGCAGGAGAGTCTGGACCTCGGTGAATCCCCTGCCGGAGGTTACCGGCTCCGTGACGTCTTTCTTCACTACGCCGAGCGCGACCCGCGTTTGGCCGGTTTGGCGGCCAGCATCGTGCTGGCGCGGAACCAGAGTTTTGAGACGCCCGACTGCCTGATTGCCGATGGCGACGAGATTGCGTTCCTGCCCCCGGTTTCGGGAGGAACGGGTCCCTTTACTCACGTCATTGAAGACCCGGAGGGGCACTTCTTTGCCCTGACGCGCGAACGGATCGACACGGAGACGCTGAAACGCCAGATCCTCGCTTCTCACGACGGCGCCATGGTGGATTTCGAAGGCGTGGTGCGGGACAACACCAAAGGCCGGGCGACGCGCTTTCTGGACTACGAGTGCTACGAGGCGATGGCGATCAAGATGATGGCGCAGATTGGCCGCGAGATCGCCGCCGCGCACGCCATCAGCCGGATCGCGCTGGTGCATCGCTTAGGGCGGCTGGAGATCGGGGAGGCCAGCGTCGTGGTGATTGCCACGTCGCCGCATCGCGGACCGGCCTTCGCCGCCGCGCTCGACGGCATCAACCGCCTCAAAAAGACGGTACCGATCTGGAAGAAAGAGTACTTCGCGGATGGCGAGGTTTGGGTAGACGGCGACTGGGACGATTCCGTGGTCACCCGCGCCGGCGTAGGGCCATGAAACGTCGCACACTTCTTGCCGCGGGCGCGCTCTGCGCTCAGGAGATCCCGACGATCCGGGTGCAGGTGAAGCTGGTGCGCCTGCTGGTGACTGTAAAGGACCCGAAAGGGGAGCCGATCGGCAACCTGCGCAAGGAAGATTTTGCCGTCGAGGATAAAGGCGTGCCGCAGGAGATTGCGGTGTTTGAGCGGTCCACGGCGCAACCGCTTTCGGTGTCGCTGCTGGTGGATACCAGCCTGTCGACGGCCGCGAATCTCGAATACGAGGCGCGCGCGATCCAAGGCTTCCTGAAGGCCTTGTTTGGCGAAGGCAATGCGGAAGATCGAGCCTCGCTGTATAGCTTCTACGATGAAGTGCGGATGGAAACGGGCTTCACCCGGACGCTGGACCGGATTCTGCGACCGCTTTCGCGGTTGAAGCCGCTCTCCGGCACTTCGCTTTACGACGCGATCTGGTTTGCCGCCCATGACCTGGAGCGCCGCGCGGGACGGCGGGTGCTGGTGGTGGTGACGGACGGCGGCGATACCACGTCGCGCAAGAAGTATCGCGATGCCCTCGAAGCGGCCCAACGGGCCGATGCCGTTATCTATTCCATTCTGGTGGTGCCGATCGCGGCGGATGTCGGCCGCAACATCGGCGGAGAGAACGCCCTTTCCACCTTGGCTTCGAGCACGGGGGGGCGGATCTTTCAGCCGACGCTCGGCAAACAGCTCGATGCCGCCTTCGCCGCGATTCTCAGTGACCTGCGGACGCAGTACCTGCTGGGCTACTATCCCCGGCAGTTGCCGGCCGACGCCAAGGCCTTCCATCCGGTGCGCGTGAAACTGACGGGAGCCACTGTGCCGGCCGAAGGTTTGCAGCTTCTCTCTCGCAACGGCTATTATGGAGATTCGGACTAGTACTCTTCGTGGCCAAAGCAAAAACACTCGCGCCCGACACCACCCAGGCCGAACCACGGTACCTGAGACAGCTGATTGACGGGGCGATTCCCGTGACGGTGAAGCTGGTGAGCAATGAGTTCCTGCAGGGGACCGTGGAGTATTACGACCGCCATTTCATCCGCCTGACTCGTGACGACGGCCCAAATCTGTTCATTTACAAGCACGAGATCAAGTACCTGTACGAGACCCCAATAATCTGATGACCTCTTATCTCGAGATCGCGGCGGAGATCGCCCGCGAAGCCGGTGCGTTGACCACCAAGTTTTTTGACCGGGGCGTCCAGTACGAGATCAAAGGTGAACAGGATCTGGTGACGGTGGCCGACCGGGCCAGCGAGGAACTGATTCTGGAGCGGCTGCGCTCGCACTTCCCCACGCACACGATCGTTGCGGAGGAGAGTGGACTGCACGACAAGACGAGCGACTATCGTTGGTACGTCGATCCGGTGGATGGCACGACGAACTTCGCGCACGGCTATCCGGTTTACAATGTGACGCTCGCGCTGGAACACCGGGGCGAGCTGATTGCGGGCGTCGTTTACGATCCCACGCGCGACGAGATGTTTACGGCCGAACGTGGCAGCGGCGCGTACCTCAACAATCGCCGGATTCAGGTGTCGCCGGCGGCGTCGGTGACGGAGGCTCTGATTGCGACGGGTTTCCCCACGCATCGGCGGCATCAGGATGTAAACGTTCACTTCTTTTACCAGCTGGCGATGATTACGCACGGGATTCGCCGCAGCGGCTCCGCCGCGATCGATCTGGCGCATGTGGCGTGCGGCAGGCTGGATGGTTTTTGGGAGTTTCGCCTGAACCCCTGGGATATGGCGGCTGGTAAGCTGCTGATTGAAGAGGCCGGAGGCCTGGTGACGGACATGAAGGGGCGCCCTCATCGTCTGGACTCGGTGCACATTCTGGCGTCGAACGGAAAGATCCATCCGGAAACTCTCCGGATCTTCACTGACACTTTTGAGGGGCGATTCGCTTATCCGCTCCCCGAGATCACGACGGTCGTTGACGCGTGAAGCACCTTTAGGCTCAAGGTTTTACACCCTGCAGCCGATTACCCTATAGATTCAACAGCGAACTGTAATATCGTAGAGGAGAATCCCGGCGACTTCCCGCGTTCCGCCGTTCGGAGACAAAAACCCATGAAATCTAATCTATTGTTGCGATCTTTGACGTTTATTGTGACGGCGCTGTTCGCCGTCGCTCAACCGAGTGTGTTGATGAATCCAGCCCCGACGCGGGTTTTGGGGCAGGCGAGGGCCAATGTCCTCACCGGCGGCGTCAATTTGGTGGAAGGCCGCGAACTCTACCAGCCGCGCAGCGTTTGGGTGGACGTTTCCAGCCCCACGTCGATTCTCTATGTGGCCGATACGCGGAATAATCGCGTACTGGCATGGAAGAACGGGACTTCGGCCAATGCCGGGACCCCGGCCGACCTGGTGATTGGCCAACGCGATCTGCAGACCACTGCGGCGCAGGGCCCCGATCCGAACAACACACGGCTGGCGAGCGGTCTTGACCGGCCCACCGCCGTGATTACTGACGCGGTGGGCAATCTGTACGTTGCCGATTCGGGCAACAATCGCATTCTGCGTTTCCCGAAGCCTTTCGACCAGCAGTCCGAATTGTTGCAGGTGGATCTGGTGATCGGCCAGCGTAGCATCAACGAGAATCTGTTCAATCAGGGTGGTGGCGATCGCGGGATGACGGAGACCAGCCTCTTTCTGAGCCAGCCGGGAGGCAACTTCCAGGGGGCGATGATGGCGTTCGATCCCCAGCGCAATCTCTGGGTGACCGACGCATTGAACCATCGTGTGCTCCGTTTCTCCGCTGATCGATTGGCGCGCGGGGGATTCGCGCCCGCGGCCGACCTGGTGCTGGGCGGCAGCGACTTCACCAGTTCCTTGGGGCGCACTTCGGGGGTCTTTCTGCCCGAGGTTGCATTGCGTAAGGACATTATCTTCACGCCGACCGGGATCGGGTTCGATAGCCGTGGCCGCCTTTTCGTGCGCGAATGGACGCCGGGTTTCTCGCGGGTGCTGGTTTGGGAAGTAAGTACGCCCTTCTTCAATGGCAAAGCCGCCAATCGAATTGTCGGTATCCCGACGGTTCCCGCAGGAACGACTCTGCCTCCTGTAAACGAGTATGTAGCTGGCGCCTTCAATCAGGGAGCCCTGGACGGAATTCGTCCGGGTATCTTCCTGTTTGGCGCAAATCTTTATGTGCCGGACGTGAGCAGCAACCGCATTCTTGTATTCGATTCCTACGATAACTGGCCTGCGGAAACCACGCGCGTTTCACCTCAGGCGCGGACCGTCGTTGGACAGGAGACGTTCAACGTCGGCCGGGCCAATCGCAATGGCCAGCCAGTCGGGAATAACGGCTTCTTCTATCCAATGAATGTCTGGGTGGGGGGCAACGACATGTATGTCGCGGACATGGGCAACAACCGGGTGCTGGTGATGTCCGGACGCGATTTCTCGTTCAATGCCGCGAGCCGGGTGATTGGCCAGATCGGCTTTACGCAGAACGGCCCCAACCTGGTGGAGGGCAAGGAGTTCTACTTCCTGGATGGCTTCACCAATGACCGTTCGGCGGCTTCAAACCAGGGTTCGCTGGGTGGCACATGCGTGGCTCTCGATGGTGACCGCCTGTACGTAGCGGACTCGCAGAATAATCGCATTCTGGGTTTTGCCGACGTGCGGAGAGTGAAGGCTTTGGATGTCGCGTCCCTGGTGATCGGCCAGACTGATTTGACGACGACGATTCCGAATGCACCTGGTGGCGATGCCGGCAACACCAGCGAGCGCGGCTTAAACGCGCCATCGTGCGTGGCGGTGGATCGGGACGGCAACGTCTGGGTGGCCGATACCGGCAACGGCCGTGTTCTGCGCTTCCCCCGGCCGTTCGATCAGGGCGCCACGGGCTTGAAGCAGCCGAATCTCGTGCTGGGCCAAAGCTCGTTTACCACCCGCTCCACGGATCCGACGTCGCGGACGATGCGTGCGCCTGCGGGCCTCGCCTTCCTGAGCGATGGCAGTCTGATGGTCTCCGACTACATTCATAACCGCGTCCTGCGCTTCCGGAAGCCGGCTGGTGCCGATTTCCAGAACGGACAGGCGGCGGATGGCGTCTTCGGCCAGGCGAACTTCACCGACGGCGCCCGCGGCACCACCTTGAACCGCTTCTCGGCGCCAAAGGGCATCGCGACCGATAGCGAAGACCGCCTCTATGTCGCGGAAGTGGTGGGCAACCGGGTGCTGATTTTCAGCGAAGCTAGTTCGGCCGGACCGAACTCTACGGCTCGTCAGGATTTCAGTGCTCTCGGTGGACCGCAATCGGTTTACGTCAGTCCCCAGACGGGCGATATCTGGGTGACCGATACGCACAACCAGCGTATTTTCCGCTTGTTGCCGTTCAATCAACTGCCGGTGGGCGCCTCAATTTCAGCGGAGCAAACGATCGCCTCGCCCTTTCCGCTGGCGCTCGGGCTGGACCGCTTCGGCAATCTGATCACCGCCGACGTCGTCAATCGCATTGCTCTCTATTACCCAGGCATCCGCGTCCTAAACTCCGCGCGCGATGCGGGACGAACCCAGGTGGCGCCGTATACCTATGCCGCCATTTACGGTGCGGCGAACGCTTTCGGCGACGCGACGCGACTCTTTACGGAGGAGCCGAACCCGATTCCGATGCCGACCGTGGTGGGCGATACCCGCGTGCTGGTGGGCG
The DNA here is from genome assembly GCA_022843605.1 of Bryobacter sp. GTDB lineage: Bacteria > Acidobacteriota > Terriglobia > Bryobacterales > Bryobacteraceae > JALHNI01. Next base: position 18,472 of record JALHNI010000103.1, on the reverse strand, counting down.
ATCGCCCGGCACCTATTCAGTTCGTCTCGCCTAGCCAGATCAACTTCGTGGTGCCGAAAGATACCCCCACCTCGGGTAACGTCGAAGTGATCGTGGAGCGGCCCAGCACCGGTCAGGTGCTCGCTTCCGGCGTCGCGGAGATGGACGTCGTTGCGCCCGCCGTCTTCGCCGGTGCGGGTGGACGCGGTCAAGTAGCGGCCCTCAATCAGGATGGCACCGTGAACTCGCCCTCGAATGCCGCGTCTCGCGGTACCGTGGTCACCGTCTTTGCCACCGGCATCGGCGCCATCGCTGGATCGCCCAACGATGGTGTGCCCTCCGAAGGGCTGGTGAACACCTCAGGCAGCCTGCAGGTGATTATCGGCGCGGCGGCCGTCCCGGCCGCGAACATCAAGTACTCTGGCCTGGCGCCTGGCTTGATCAGCGTCTGGCAGATCAACGTCGAAATCCCTGGCACGGTACCGCCCGGGAACGCGACTCCGTTCGGCCTTCGGTATCGCGACACGAACGCCCAACCGGGCTTGACGATCGCCGTCAAGCAGTAGGCGAATCAGCGAAGCAACATCCGGGCCAGTTCACGCCAATCAGGGGGTGAACTGGCCCGTTTTTTCGGCCATTGCGGGTCGTACACTAGGTAATGACTCGTGCTTAACCCCACCTCAGAGACCATCGGCTGATGCCTGCTGGCCGTATCTTGCTGGGCCCCGCGGGCTCTGGAAAATCCACGCGATTGCTCGAGATGTTCCGGGCCACGCCCGGTCGCATCATTGTCCCCACGGCCACCATGGCCGAGCATCTGGGCCACCAATTGGCGCGGGAGGGGCGGCTGGTCCGGGATCGCGAAGTGGTAACGCTGGCTAACGTCGTGAATGAGTTCGCGATAAGTGAGCCGCAGGTTTCTCCTGGCGAACTGAACATTCTCATTCGGCGCACCCTGGCGCGCTTTCGCAGCCGGCGCTGGCAGCCGCTGCTGGCGACCCCGGGCTTCGCCACCATGCTGGCCTCGATCACCAACGAGATCGATGCTGCCGGCTACAGCAGTCAAGACCTGACGGCTACGGCCGACCTCCTGCGCCGGGTCCATCCCGACGCCGAGGAGTTTGTACGCTTTTATGCGCAACTCGAGATCGAGCTCAAACAGGCCGGCCGCGCTTGGCGCGGTGGCCGGCTGGGCGCTGCCACCATGCGAATCTATCGCGAAGGCGCCTTGGCCGCCCCTTGGTTCTGCGACGGGTTCTTTGCCTTTACTGAGGGCGAGATCGCTCTGCTCGACGCCGCTCGCCGGCATGTTCCCGTGACGGTGACTCTGCCGGATGCCGGCCCTTCGGAGCGCACCTGCCGCCTGCTGGAGCAGCGCGGTTTCGAAGTACACCGGTGCACATTTGCGGCGCGGCCGGCTGACACCACGTTGATGGCCCCGCCGTCGTTCGAGCACGAAGTGACGCAGATTGCCCGTGGCATTCTGGCGGCGCGGGCCGCCGGACGGCCGTATCGGGAGATCGGAGTGATCGTCCGCGCGGCCGACCCTTACGTGCCGGCGCTTCGGACGGTTTGCGAACGCTTCGGAATTCCCGCGCGCTTCTACTTTGCCCGGCAGGTAATCACCACGCCCGCCTTCCAGTATCTGGATGCATTGGCCCAGGCGGCCATCAGCGACTGGGACCAGCGCCTGCTACTCACCTGCGTTCGCCGCCGCCATGCGGATCTGGAAGGCCGCCGCGACGAAGTCGATTTCGAGCTCCGGAAACGCATCCCGGCCAGTGGTATTCCGAATCTCGCTGACCTGCTGATGTTCACTCCGTTGCTGGCGACGCTTGAGCGCCTTGACGAAGTCCGCGGGCGGTCGCTACGGCCGGTTCAATGGGAGTCTGTGTTCGCGGGGGAGTTGCCGGAGTTAGCCGACTTGCTGGCTTCCGTGACGGCCATCCTGCCGGAACGCGCGATTTCGCTGGCCACTTATTGGGCCGACGTGCGGGCGATGGCGGCTGAAACCGCGGTTCGCGACCGCGATTCGCGGCGCGACGTGATCCATGTAATGGACGCCTATGAGGCTCGTCAGTGGCGTTTGCCGGTGGTGTTTTGCGCCGGGCTGCTGGAGGGTTCGTTCCCGCAACATCCGACGGAGGATGCCCTTTTTCCGGATCAGGTTCGCCGCCAGTTGAATGAGATGGGGCTCTCGTTGCGGACGATGGCCGATCGCCAAGCCGAAGAACGTTTCCTCTTCACGATGGCGACGACGCGCGCGACGGCCACGCTCACTTTGAGCTATCCGCGAGGCGATCGTCAGGGTGAGCGTACCTTGCCGGCGTTCGCGCTGGGTGATCTTCCGGTTTCGAAATCTGACGGCCAGGCGATTCTGCCCTATGTCGAGCATCAGTATGCCGCGGCCCGCGGTGCGAGTATTCGTGACCCGCAGTTACTGCAGCAACTTGGGGCCCGCCATGCGTCGGCCAGCCCTTCGGGCATCGAGACCTTTCTTAACTGTCCGTTCCAATTTTTTGGGCGCTACACGCTGAAGCTGAAGGATGCGCCGCTGGAACCGGCTGAACGGCTGGATAGCCTGGTGCAAGGCACCATCGTGCATGAAGTGCTATTTCGCCTTGCCGGTCGCGGCCATCGGCCGATGGAAGAGTTATTCGACGAAGTTTACGAACGCCTTTGCCGCGAGCGCAACATCCCGCCGGGCTATCTCGCCGAAGTGGAGCGGCTAAAGATGCTTCGCGATCTGCGCACCTTCGAGCGCGACTTTAAACCCGCACCCGGAGGGCAGCCACATCTGGAACAGCGCGTCGAATTCAACTGCGGTGATGACTTACAAATTCGCGCACGCATCGATCGTTACGACGTGTTTCCGGAAGGAACCGTCGCCGCTTACGACTATAAGTACTCGAAAGCCGCGAATGTGACGAAGCGGCAGGACTCCGAACAGTATGTGCAAGGTGGGCTCTACTTACTGGGCTTGGAACAGACGCTCCAACTACGGCCACGCAGTTTTCACTATGTGGCGTTGCGTGACGCGGCGAAGATCTCCGGCTGGGACGATCCGGAGTCGCTGCGCGAGATGATGCAGCAGGCTGGCAAGCTCACTCGCGCGGTCATTGGCCGCATTCGGGAGGGCGAGATCGCGGTCACGCCGGTTGACCGCGATCGCTGCCAGTATTGCGACTTCCAAACCGCCTGCCGGATCCGCACGCAAACCCCACTGGTGCAGGTGGCCACTTGAGCCTGACGACAGAACAGCAAGCCGCGGTGACGCGATGGGGGCAGGACGTTTGCGTCGTTGCGGGCCCTGGCTCCGGCAAAACCACCGTGCTGGTGGAGCGCTATGCCTGGTTGATCAATGAGCGCGGCTATTCTCCTGGCCAGGTGCTCGCCATCACCTTTACGGAAAAGGCGGCTCAGGAGATTAAGCAGCGGCTCACCGTCCGTTTTCGCGATCAGCCTGTGATTCGGCAGGAGATTGAGCGCGCGCCCGTGGCGACGATCCATGGCTTTGGCGCGCGGTTGTTGCGGCGCTATGCGATTCCCGCCGGACTCGATCCGCGCTTCACCATTCTCGATGAGGCCGAGATGCGCGCCGAGTTGCACGCGGCCATCAAAGCCACGCTCGATCAACTGGCCGCGGAGCGACGCGGCGATCTGCGCATGCTGCTTTCCGCCTGGAATACTGATCAACCGGTGGAGCACCTGGCGGACCTCCATGAGGCGTGGCGCTCCAGCGGCGGGACGCTTACCCAGTTGGCGGATTCGGAGGCCGCTTACGTCGACCGTTCCCGCTTAATGCAAGCGACGGACGACTTACTCGCCACCAGGGCCGGCTGGCGCGAGTGGCGCGATGCTGTGGCGCGCCTTCCGGACCTCCTTGAGGCCCGTCACTTCTCGCTGCTGGATCAGAGCGCCGCCTTGATCAAAGGGGCGCGCGGCGATGCGGCCCGGCATTGGCGAGTTTGCTTTAAGGACTATCGCGTGGCGGTGTTGGCCCGTCACTATGCACCGGCGCGCGAGTTACTTGTCGAAGTATTCACGCAGTTAGTTCGCGACGTGGAACGGCGTAAGTTTGAGCGCGGCGTGCTCGATTTTGGCGACCTGGAATCGCGGACGATTGCGTTGCTGGAAGCGCATCCTGAGATTCGTGCGCGTGTGCAGCAGGAATACGAAGCCATCCTGATGGATGAGTTACAGGATACGAATCCGCTGCAATGGCGATTGATGAATCTGGTGCGCCGGGAAGGACGCTTCTTTGGCGTGGGCGACCTCAACCAGTCCATTTTCGGTTTCCGCCACGCGACCCCTCAAAGCTTCCGTCAGTATCGTCAGGGCTTACTCGATTCGCTGCAGAATGTGGATGAGTTGCGCGGCAACTATCGCAGCCGGCCAGCGATTCTGCGCGCCGCCATGGACATTGTCTCCGATGCGGCCGGCCTGGAACCGCCCCTGCTTGAATCGCGGAAGGACTTCCCGGCCGTCGAAGGTCCGGTGATCGAGGCCATCGCCGCCGAAGGAGAAACTCCCGCCGAGCGCGAGCAACTCGAGGCGGAGCATGTCGCCCGCCGCATCCAGGAGTTACATGCGGACGGAATCGCCTACTCATCCATGGCTATGCTGTTTCGTCAAACCACGGGGCTGGCCACCGTTGAACTGGCGCTGCGGACGTTTGGCGTGCCTTTCGTGATGAACCTGGGCCGCGGCTTTTTTGAGTCGGCGGAAGTGACGGACCTGGTGAACTGGCTCCGGATTGTGGCCAACCCCCGGCACGAGATCGCGCTGGCCGCGGTGTTGCGTTCGCCACTGGCCGGATACACCGATGAGGAGATCTTTGCGATGCGGGTGCGGGGCGGGGCACTGGTGGAGGCGCTTCCCACCGACTTTGCCGCCCGGCTGCGCCTGCATCGGACCATGAGCGACGACGTTTCGCCGGACCGGTTGCTGGCTTGCGCCATCGACGAGTCAGGCTATGCGCTGCAACTAGATGCGGCCGGCCATGCCAACGTCGACAAGTTACTCACCCTGGTTCGCGAGTGGTGGCACGCCGACCCGCGGCCGATCGCCGATCTGGTGCGCCGCCTGGAAGAACGAGCGCTCGAGCGCGAGCCGAATGCGCCCTCGGGAGAGAGCACTGACGCGGTCAACTTGATGACGATGCACGCCTCGAAGGGACTCGAGTTTCCCGTCGTCTTCCTTTGCGGACTACAGCGTAGCGGCGGCGGGGGACGCTCGGCACCGGTCAGCTTTCATCCGCGTCATGGGCTGGGCATCACCTGGCGGGATCCGGCCACCGACGAAGGTGTCCACGATCGCATCCATCAACTGAATCTGGAGGCGGAGACCGAGCGCGAACAGGCCGAGGCCAATCGGCTGCTCTATGTCGGGATGACACGCGCGGAGCATCGCCTGCATTTCAGCTGGGCCGAGAGCAAGCAGCAGCGGTCCAAGTGGCCGGAGATGGTGCGAAGGTACTTTGCGCCGGTTCTGGTGGCCGTGCCGCCGCCGCGTTGGGACTTGGCCGAGGCCACCGTCACCGCCCGGCCGCCGCTTCTGTTGCGGCCGATCGCCACGGCTGAGCCCTGGGATGTGGCCGTCACCGTGACGGCGCTTACCAGCTTTGCGCAATGTCCGCAGAGGTTCTGGCTGGATCGCGCGAAGGACGATGCTCCCTCTGCGATGGCGGGTAGTGGGGCGCGCCAACTTGGCAGCCTGGTCCATCGTCTTTTGGCGGGTGAGAGCGTGGAGTGCGAGGAAGCGCACGCCCTGGCCAACCGCTTCCGGCAAAGTGAGTTGGGCCAGCGGGCGGGCCGAGCCTCCCAGGTGGAACGTGAGTTCGACTTTACGGTCGAGATCGCGGGCGTCATCGTGCGCGGCTCCGTCGATCTCTGGTTCATTGAGGGCGGCGAACTGGTGGTCGTCGACTACAAGACGGACGATGCGGTCTCGGAAGAGGCTGCCTGGCAAGTGCGTCTCTACGCCGCCGTTCTGGAGAAGCATCTAGAGCGGAAGGCGCGCGCATACCTGTACTTCGCCCGTTTCGACCGCGCCGTGGAGATTGACTCCGCCGACCCCGCGCCCTTGGTGGAGGACTGGAAGCAAGCCTTCGTTCAAGACCATTTCCCGCTCCATCCAGGCCCGCGTTGCGAGCGCTGCGAACACTTCGGAGGCCGCTGCCCCTCGCAGTTCGTGTCATGATAAGGCCGATGAAAGCTGCCTGGTTTGCCGCCGCATTGTTGCTCGCTTCGTGTTCTTCGCCGAAGCCGGAAGCTACTCCTCCACCTATGAAAAGCATTGTGAAAACACCTTTTGGAAAAACCGCTGACGGCGTCGCCGTCGACCTCTACACCATCACCAACCCCTCTGGGGCTAGTGTCGCCATCAGCACTTACGGCGGAACCGTTCAGGCGCTGAATGTGAAGGACCGGGCCGGAAAGCTCGGCGACGTCGTGCTCGGCTTTGAGACCCTGGACGGCTATCTCGGCGAGCACCCTTACTTTGGGGCCCTCATCGGACGGTACGGCAACCGCATCGCTAACGGAAAATTCAACCTTAACGGCAAGACCTACACCCTCGCCATCAACAACGGACCCAACGCTCTGCATGGCGGCTTGAAGGGCTTCAACCGCCAAGTGTGGAAGGCGGCCGAGGCCGGCGACCATGCGCTGGAACTGACCTATGTCAGCAAAGACGGCGAAGAGGGCTATCCGGGAACGTTGACGGCCACGGTACGCTACACCTTCACGCCGGAGAACGAATTGCGAATTGACTATACGGCAACCACCACTGCCGATACGGTGGCCAACCTGACCAATCACAGCTACTTCAATTTGGCCGGCGCTCAGGATAACCTGCAGCATCAGGTAGAGATCTACGCGGACCGCTTCACGCCCGTCGATGCCGGGCTGATCCCCACCGGCGAACTACGCCCCGTCAAAGGCACGCCCTTCGACTTCACCACGCCCCATCTCGTTGGGGAGCGTATCGACGCCGATGACCAACAGATCAAACGTGGCGGCGGCTACGATCACAACTTCGTTTTCACGAAGCACGACGGAGAGCTGAACCTGGTGGCAAAGGTCTCCGAAGCCAGTTCGGGCCGGCTGATGGAAGTGCTCACCACCGAACCCGGTGTGCAGTTCTATACCGGCAACTTCCTTGACGGCAAGCTCACCGGCAAAGGCGGCAAAGTCTACGGCCGCCGCGCTGCTCTCTGCCTGGAGACTCAGCACTTCCCGGACTCGCCGAACAAGCCCCAGTTCCCCACCACGGTAATCAAGGCCGGTGAAACCCGGAAGTCGACCACGGTTTACCGCTTCGGCGTGCTGTAGTCGGCACTGTCGGCCGCAGTCGGAGTGTGCGCCCGCCCTGCCCGTATACTAAAAGGTAGGGCTCGGGTCTTCATGGCGATTCCCAGTAATGACATCCCCGCTCCGGTTTCGGCCGGTCCTTCCGCCCCTGCTGCCGAGGGCGTCGATCCACTTGAGGCGACCTACCAACGCCTGGAGTCGGTGGTCCGGCAGACACGCCCCAACGAGGATCTTGAGCCGCTTCGCAAGGCTTTCGAGTTCGCCCTTCACCTGCACGAAGGCCAACGCCGTGATTCCGGCGAGCCTTACATGGCGCACCCGCTCGAAGTCACCCTGATCCTGGCCGGCATGATGATGGATCAGGCGACCCTCATCTCCGGCATCCTGCACGACGTCGTCGAGGACACGCCCGTCAAGATCGACGAGATCAAGAAGCGTTTCGGCGAGGATGTTTCCCGGATCGTCGATGGCGTCACCAAGCTGTCTAAGATCCAGTTTTATTCCCGCGAGGATCGGCAGGCCGAAAGCGTCCGCAAGATGCTGCTGGCCATGGTTTCAGATGTCCGCGTCATCATCGTCAAGCTGGCGGATCGCATTCACAATTGCCGCACGCTCGACGGCATTAAGGACCCTGAGCGGCGCAAGCGTATCGCGCAGGAGACCATCGAGATCTACGCGCCGATTGCCAATCGTCTGGGCATGGGCAAGGTTCGCGGTGAGCTGGAAGATCTGGCGTTCCGCCATCTGGATCCCGAGGGCCACGCGCAAGTCATCCATGAGATCGCGACCACCCGTCAGGCCAGCGAGGAGTTTCTCGCCAAGATCAAGCTGATTGTGGAAGGCAAGCTCAAGGAAAACGCCATTCCGGCGCGTGTGGAAGCGCGCATGAAGCGTCCTTACTCGGTGCACTTGAAGCTGCAGAAACAGCGCATCGGCATCGATCAGGTGTATGACCTGCTGGCCCTGCGTATCATCACCGATTCGGTGAAGAACTGCTACGCAGCGCTCGGCGTGATGCACAACGAATGGCACCCCATCCCCGGCCGCATCAAGGACTTTATCGCCATCCCGCGGCCCAATCTCTACCAGAGCCTGCACACTTCCGTGATGGGTCCGGAGGGCCAAGCCTTCGAGGTGCAGTTTCGCACGGAAGAGATGCACCGTGTGGCCGAGGAAGGCATCGCCGCGCATTGGAAGTATAAAGAAGGGAAACGGGGCCAGGCGGGCGACGAGCGTGTGGCGTGGATGCGGCAACTTGTCGAATGGCAGAAGGAGATGCGCGACCCCGGGGACTTCATGTCCACGCTCAAGCGTGACCTGAACACCGAAGAGGTTTACTGCTTCACGCCGGGCGGTAAAGTGATTATGCTGGCCCAGGGCGGCTGCCCGATTGACTTCGCCTATGCCGTCCACTCTGATATCGGCCACCTGTGCGTCGGCGCCAAGGTGAATGGCCGCATCGTGCCGCTGAAGTACGAACTGAAGAATGGCGACGTCGTGGAGATCCTCACCCAGGTGGGCCACTCTCCCAGCAAGGACTGGCTGACGTTCGTCAAGACGTCCAAGGCGCGCAACCGCATCAAGCACGTTATCAATGCCATTGAGCGGGTGAAGGCGATTGAGATCGGCGAGAAGTATCTTGAGAAAGAGGCGCGGCGCTTAGGCGTGGCGCTCTCCAGAATCTCGAGCGCGCAGATGGAATCCGTCGCGACTGAGTACGGCTACCCGAAGATTGAGGACCTGCACGCCGCGCTTGGTTACGGCAAGTATTCACCGCGTCAGGTGCTGCATCGGCTGGTACCCGAATCGGTGACGGAAACCGAACCGGCTAAGACGGAACAGGCTCCGGTCCCGCCCAAGACCGGCAACGTCCTGGAAGACCAGGATCTCGTCCTCACCGTGGACGGCATGAACGACCTGCTCATCAATCTGGCCAAATGCTGCAACCCGATCAAGGGCGAGCCGATCGTGGGCTACGTCACGCGCGGCAAAGGCGTGATGGTGCATGCCAAGGAATGCAAGAACGTCGATAACCTGCTGTACGAGGCCGAGCGCCGGGTGAACGTCGAATGGACCCGGGCCTCGGGGCGCACCTTCCGTGTACGGCTTACCGTTTATTCCGACGACCGCCTTGGTATGCTAAACCAGATCACGTCGATCCTCTTCGCCGAAAACTCCAATATTCAAAGTCTGGAGACACGCGAAGACAACGAGCGTGGCGAAGGCAAAATCATCGACGTCACCACCGACGTCCGCGACAAGAAACAGCTCGAAAAAATCACCGCCACGTTGCGCCGCATCTCCGGTGTCCGCAATGTCGACCGCATCCAGTAATCTCATGTCCGTTCAAGATCCCCAACACATTGCCATCTCCAAGTCGAAGGGCATCGACATTGACTGGCAGGACGGCCAGCACTCCTCCTTTTCCATCGAATTCCTGCGCGACCAGTGCCCTTGCGCCGTCTGCACCGGCGCCCATGGCACTGAGCCGCAGAAGACGAATTACTCCGCGCCCACCCCGTCGCCGTTTCAGATGTATCAGCCGCGCCTGCGCATGGACGGCGTCGAGCCCATCGGGAACTACGCCATCAAGATCGCCTGGAACGATGGTCACAGCACCGGAATCTACTCCTGGACCTATCTGCGTAAGCTCGCAGACGAACGCGCTGGCTAGGCGCCTGTCCTTCGCACTCGCCAGTCGAAACTGAAGTATACTCGTCGCAGCTGTTGGAATCGCGAAGGACGGTATTACCTTGAAGTGCGTTCCCCTGTTCCTCCTCATGTCCGCGACACTGCCAGCCGAATTCCTGCCCGCGGGCACGATCCTTGAGATCCGTTTGCTCACCGCGGTCTCTTCTCACGATGCCAAGCGTGGCGACCCCGTTCGAGGCATTACCGTGGTTCCGGTGCGCGATGCGAACGGCGCGCTGTTGCTGCCCGTGGGGACGATCATTCAGGGCCGGGTGGAACGCGCTCGCCGCGTAGGTCTCGGGCTGATTCACGAGACCGCCTCATTGCATCTGCGGCTCGATGAGATCCTGACGGCGGATCCTCGCCCCGTGCCATTGGCTGCGCGGTTGGTTTCGGTGGACAATGCGCGCGAGCGGGTGGACGCGAAAGGCCGGATCCGAGGCATCCGGGCCACCGCCAGCATGGCGCACCGGCTCCATCGCCGGGCTTTCAGCCTGACCTCGTGGCATCCTCTGGCCGGCATCTCGGCGACGGTGGCCTCGAATGTGCTCTTCAAGTTTCCCGAACCCGAAATCTCCTATTCCGCGGGCACCGAACTCCATGCCAAGCTCGAGACGGCTTTGACGCTGCAGCCCGTCGTCGAAACGCCGGATCAGGCCCGCGAGTTGACCACGGCGGAAGGCACCGCCTTTGCCGAAGCCGTCGCCCGAATGCCGGAGTGGACGCACCGGCCGCTGGCGACCAAGCCGGTGGACCCGACCAACCTGCTGTTCGTCGGCGATCGTGACCGGCTTGAGCGCGCCTTCGCAACTGCCGGTTGGGTATCCGCCGATCCATTAACCGGGCGTAGCCGGTTGCAGGTGGTGCGGGCGGTGGTGGAGGATGGCGCGTACGGCGATGCGCCAATGAGCCCCATGCAACTGGCGGGCCATGACCCCGATCTGGTACGGCAGCGAGGCTTGAACACGTTCGCCAAACGCCACCACGTGCGCATCTGGCGGCAGGAAAATCGCGTGGACGGCGAGGATGTGTGGCTTGGCGCGGCGACGCATGACACCAATGTCGGCCCCACCTTCAAACCGCTGGGCTTCTCGCATCACATCGATGGAGAGGTGGATCTCGAACGCCAGAAGGTCCTGCACGACCTGATTCTCACCGGCTGCGTCGCCGCCCACGGCATCGTGGACCGCGCCACGCCGGGCGAAGCGCAAGCGCGCGCCACCCGCCATATCTCGACTGACGAGGCCGTCGTGGTGGTGCGTTTGAATGAGTGCCTGGCGCCCTTGCCGGTGCCCGTGGACGAATCGGTGGCGCCCATGACAAAGCCGAACCGCGCCACCCGCATCACGCGTCGCGTCACGCTTTCGGCGCGAAACTATTTGATCCGCGAGAATCTCGCTTTTCGCGTCTACGACATGGGGCGAGTCGCCTGGTTCCTGATGGGCAAGGCCGGACGCCATGTCCGCGAGCCCATGCCCCAGCGGGCCTTCTCTACGGCCGAGCGCTACGCTGTGCCGGCGGCGACCTTGCGGGGGCGTTGATGCGTCAACCGCTCCTCAGCGCATAATGGCGTTGATGGCTACTGACTACGAGTGGAGACCGATTCAGGACTTGCCGGCCGACTGGGCCGCCCTCACCGACTCCGAATTGCCCGCCATTCGCCAGGTATATGCGGACCTCAAGGCTCTCGATCCGGCGGCGACGGAGCGTTGGGAACTGCAGTCCCGCCGCGAATGGGCCATCGAAACCGGCCGCGTCGAAGGCGTCTATCATTGGGACCGTGGCACGACGGAAACGCTCATGGCCCGGGGCATCATCCCGGACCTGATCCCTCGCAAGGGCAACGTCCTGGAGCCGGAACAGATCGCGGCCATTATCGGCGACGCGCTCGAAGTGCTGGACGGACTTTTCGATTTTGTAAAAGGCGACCGGCCGCTCTCGAAGAGCTACATTCACGAGTTGCACCAAGCGCTGCTCAAGAACGTTCACACGTACCTTGTAACGGATGCCGATAACGTCGTCAATGAGCATCGGTTGGAGAAGGGCATTTATAAGCGTTATGCGAATTCGGTAAAGAGGCCCGACGGCGCGCGCCATGCCTACTGTCCGCCGGAACATGTGGAAGCCGAGATGGACCGTCTCGTCGAGTGGCACCGGCGGCACGTCCTGGACGATGTCGCGCCGGAGGTGGAAGCGGCGTGGCTGCATCACCGCTTTACGCAGATTCATCCTTATGCCGATGGCAACGGTCGAGTCGCAAGGGCGCTGGCGACTTTGGTGTTGATTCAAGGCGGTCTTTTTCCGCTGACTGTTCAGAGCGAAGAGCGCGAGGGCTATTGGCGAGCGCTGCTTGATGCTGACCATGGATCGCTTGACGCTTTTGTTCGTACGATTCGATTTCATCAGGGAACTGAGTTAGCCACGCTGAGCCAATTGGCGCATCTGCCGGGTGCAGGTGCGGACCGGGTGGACTCCGTTAGCGCCGCGATTGAGGCTCTCAAGTTGGACTTGATGAAACGCGGTCAGATTCAGCCTATCGGCTGGACGCAGACGAATTCCCGGATGGAGGTGCTTCGCGAGCAGTGTTTTTTGAAGCTTCGGCAGTTGTCAGGCGAATTGAAGTCAGCCTTGCGGCCAGACTTAGCGCTTTCGGTCAGAAGTCCGAGGGACGAAAAGTACAAGCTTGCGGCAAGCCTATTCTTCTCGCCGGATGACCGTCCTTGTTTGACGTTTGGCTTCGCGATCGCCGGCGAGAAGAATCGTGGCCTTGGCGAATGCGTCGCCCACTGGCAAGACAAATCGAATGTCCGGGTGGGTCGAGATCGATTTCTCATCACCTACGCGGAATCCATGGACGCCCAGCAACGACGCTTCGACAGGTGGATGGAAGCAGCCCTAGTTGACGGACTGCAGAGATGGCGGGTGTGGCTCAGGGCTTAGACGCCGCGGGCGGAGGAGGCGCCGGGGGCTTGACGGCATCGGCTGCCGGGGGACGGCGGAAGCGGGGCAGACGCGGGACCGGCTTCATGCTGGCGAGTTCCACATAAGAGGCGAGCAGCTTGTCCCGCTGGGCGGGATCCAGCTTTAAAAACTTGTGCTTCCCGGCCCCGCTCGCGGTGACTTCGCCGGAGGCCGAAACCGCCAATCCGCTGGGCGCGGAGAAGGTAAAGATCCCGGACTCGGGGCGGACGGCAGCCAACACCGCGGCAATCGCGGCCGAAGGCGCGTCGTAGGGCATGGTTCCGGCAGCCCGATAAGCGTCGACGACCGGGTGCGCCTTGCTCCAGGCAAAGTCTTTCTCAATCGCCGCGCCGGGGAACTTCGCCGCGTCGGCCACGTCGGGATTCACCACCAGGATCGGTGCGGGCCATTCCGCCAGCACCTTCTTCAAGGCGGGTAAGTCCGAAGCGTCCGGCACCAGGGCCAGCAGGCGAACTTTGCTCTCGATCCAGGGCCGGGCACCCGGCAGATCCAGCAGCGCGGCCAGGTTGGTCGCCGGACCGGCCAGCACCACCACCGCATTTTGATCATGCTGCGCCGTGAGCGCATTGCGCAGCATCGCCCGAGGATCGGCCGTGTCGTTCAGGTGGTTGATGCCGTGCGCGTAGGCCGGGTTGGCCAACACCGCTTTCAACATTGGCGAGTCTTCCACGGGCTTACCCGTAGCCATACCGACCGGCAACGTTCGGCCGACGGCGCCGAAGCTGCCGCTCACCGCGCCCGCATAAAAGCGTCCGACAATTTCGGTAAACGCCGCCGCGTGCAAATTGTTCGTGGGAACGCTGAGCGCGACCACGCGGCACTCGTTCTTAGCGTCTAAGCCATAGAGGACAGACAAGCCGAGCACCGCATCCAGCCGGTAGCCGAGCGCGCCGTCGTAGAGCACCCCAACCGAGGGTTTCGAACCGATAAACTGCATGGCTTAAGCGAGGTCGAGGCCTTCGAGACGTCCGGTGGCATCGCCGAAGTGCTCCACCTTGGTGCCCATGCGGTCCATCATGGTGAGGAACAGATTCGACATCGGCGTTTCCTTGCGATAGACAATGCGCCGGCCGGCTTTGATGCCGCCGCCCAGGTGCTTGCCGCCGCGGCCCACGATCATGGTCGGCAGATCTTCGTGCGTGTGGCGATTGCCGTCCGACAGGCCCGCGCCGTAGACGATCATCGAGTTGTCGAGCAGGCTGCCGTCGCCCTCGCGGATCGACTTCATCTTCTCCATCCAGGCCGCGAACTGCGTGACGTGATAGGTGTTGATCTGCGCGACCTTCTCCATCTGGTCCGCCTTGCCCTGATGGTGGGTGAGCGGGTGATGGCCATCGGGGATGCCGATCTCGCGGTAGGCGCGCGAGGTGCCTTCGCGGGTGACGAGGAAGGTCATCACGCGGGTGAGGTCGGCCTGGAAGGCCACCGTCATCATGTCGGTCATCAGCTTGAAGTGCTCGGCGAAGTCGGCGGGGACGCCATAGGGCTTGTCCATGCCGGGGTTCACTTGCGCGTTATCTTTTTCGGCCTTCGACAACTGCCGCTCAATGTCTCGAATCGACGAGAGGTACTCGTCGAGCTTGCGGCGGTCTGTGGGGCCGAGGTTCGCTTGCAAGGCCTTGGTGTCGCCGGTGACGAAGTCCAGAATGCTGCGACGCTGCTTGGAGCGCAGGGCCTTCTGTTCGGGTGTCAGGTTGGCACCGTCGCCGAAGAGGCGCTCGAAGAGAGCGCGCGGATCGAGCACGGGGGGCAACGGCTGCGCTTCGCCGCGCCAAGCCAGATTGTTCGTGTACGCGCAGGAGTAGCCGGAATCGCAGTCGCCGGCTTGGCGCGCATCTTCGAGGCCCACTTCGAGCGACGGGAAGCGCGTTTGGCGGCCCACGTCGTTGGCGACAATCTGATCGCAGGAGATGCCGGCCTTGATGTCGACCATCGTCTTGCGCGGCTGCACGCCCGATAGGTAGCCGCCGCAGCAACGGCCATGGTCGCCGGCGCCGTCGAGCAGCGCGCGTCCGCCGTTGTGCGTCAGGTTGCTCAGCAGCGTGATGTCCTGCTTAAAGGGCTCCATCGGCTTCAGGATGCGCGGCAGTTCGCCCAGCGCCCCTTCGTAGGACGGATTCCAGTTCCGCATATCGATGCCGTTGGGCACGTAAACGAAGGCCATGCGCACGGGAGGCACCGTCGCGGCGGTGAGCGCGGGTGTCATCGCGTCCAGAAAGGGCAGCGCCACTGCCGTGCCCGCGCCGCGCAGAAACGTTCTGCGGTTCAAAGCTTTGCGTGTCATGATCATCGTCTTGCAGACTCCGTCTTCGGATTCGTTGGTTTCGGTAACTCGCCGCGCCGTTCCAGAAACGGCAAACTACGGGTAATCTCCAGGACCAGCGTCTCAAACAGGTACCCGGAGTCGATCACCTTGCGGTTGATCTCGTCAATGGCCTTACGATCATATCGCTCCAGGCCGCGGCCCAGAGCGTAGGTGAGCATTTTCTCGGTGAGACAGCGCGAGAACTCCGGCGCATTGTCCTTCAGGATGGTGCGCATCTCAGCCGGCGTCTTGAAGCTCTTGCCGCTGGGCATCACGCCGGAGACGTCGATATCGAACTTGCCGTCCCGGGTTCGCCACTTGCCGGTCGCATCGTAGTTCTCCAGGCCGAAACCGAGCACGTCCATGCGGCTGTGGCACGACGCACACACCGGGCTCGACCGATGCTTCTCAAGCTGTTGCCGTAAGGATCCCGCGTTGCCCACGGCTTCTTCGTCCAGCGTCGGAACGTCCGGCGGTGGCGGTGGCGGCGGCGTGCCCAGGATGTTCTGCAGTACGTACTTGCCGCGGATCACGGGCGAGGTGCGCGTCGGATAGCTCGAGACCGTCAGGACGCTGGCATGGCTCAAAATGCCGCCACGCTCGGGCGTACTCAACGCCACGCGCCGGAACTCGGGCCCATCGACGC
Source organism: Bryobacter sp. (assembly GCA_022843605.1). Classification (GTDB taxonomy): domain Bacteria; phylum Acidobacteriota; class Terriglobia; order Bryobacterales; family Bryobacteraceae; genus JALHNI01. Next base: position 2,556 of record JALHNI010000103.1, on the reverse strand, counting down.
CCGGCACGCCGTAGTGCGCCGCCAGGCGATCGTTCAGGAAGGTGTAATTCGCGTCCAGGAACTCGGTGAGCGGACGGTTCTCCTTCAGCAGCGTCTGGAAGAACATGCGCGTTTCCATCTTCATGGCGTCGCGCAGGTCGGGCGACCATTCGGGGAATTTCTTGGGGTCCGGCTTCACCTGATCGAGGTTGCGCGTCTCGAGCCATTGTCCGGCGAAGTTGTCGGCGAGCGCGCCGGCCTTGTCGTCCTTGAGCATCCGGCGGATCTGCGCATCCATCTGCGGACGCAGTTGCTTCGCCTCGGCCAGCTTCAGCAACTCTTCGTCGGGCATCGAACTCCAAAGGAAGTAGGAAAGGCGCGAGGCGAGATCCAGGTCGCTAATGGGGCGCACAACGCCGGGGGCCGGATCGCGCTCAATGCGGAAGAGGAAATGCGGCGACACCAGCATGGCCTGCACCGCCAACTGGATACCCTGCTCGGCGGTTTGGCCGTCAGCCTTAGCCAGCGTCACAAAGCGATCAAGCGCGGCCACTTCGGCGCGCGTCACCGGACGGCGATAGGCCCGCCGCGCGAGCGTCGACAGGATCTTCGCCGAGCAGCCCGGCAGCTTGGGGTCACAGATCAGCAGGCGCTTCCGGCTGGGCCGCTCGCCCTTCGCCGCAAACGGACCGACGAAAGTCATGGAGTTCAGGTACTTGTTCTTCTTGTCGCTGTAGGCGTCCTTGTCGCTCAGCGGCTTCACGAATTCATCGTCGATGAAGCCCACGCGAAAGGTGTGGTCGCCTTCGGGCAACGCCAGGCGCAATTCCTCGTTCGAGTAGGGATTGAAGTAGACCAGGCCCGAAGGTTGCGTCTCCACCATTTTGGTGGTGAGCAGCTTGCCGTCCATCCAGAAGCCCATCTTCACCGGCGCCGAACCTTTGGGGCGCTCGCCCGGCAAGCCGATGCGGATCACGTATTCGGCTTCCCAGTCCACCCGATGGGTAGCTTCGATCGCGCTGCGCGTCGGGCGGCGGATCGTCTTGTCCTTGGCGTGATACTCGAACTCGAGCGGCTTCTTCGGCAACGGATCGGCCCCGATGGCCCGTGCCGCGATGCGCTCGCCAGCCGTCAGGTACTTCTCCATCAGGATCGGCGAAATCGTCAGCACGTCGCCGATGTTGTCGAAGCCGTGGCCGGAATCGTCGGAGGGAAAGTCTTTGTCGGCGCGGAAATCGACGCCCAGCAGGTCGCGGATGGTGTTCGAGTATTCGGCCCGATTCAGCCGCCGCGCGGTGACCCGGCCCGGATCCGGCTTCACCAGCTTGTCGGCCTTGGCGAACTCGCCTTCCACAAACTTGATGAACCCATTCACCTCGGCCTGGGTCGGCTGAGGCACGCCCTTGGGCGGCATCTCGCCCGTCCGGATGCGCTGCACAATCCGTTCCCAATCGTCACGCTGCGAAAGCGAAGCGGCTTTCGTGTAAGGCGTCGCGTTGAACCCGCCCGACGCCATCCGGTCGTGGTGGCACGCCGCGCAATTCTTAGCCAGTACTGGCTGCACGGACTGTTCGAACGTCTGGCCGGTCAGTCCAGCGGCGAAAACGAGGCCCAGGGGGAGAAAACGCATCTTTTCAATAATAACGGCCATTTGGCTGATTTTGTTACTGTTGTTTCATCAGAATACGTGTACTGGACCCTATCTTTATCTTTAGTCGGGGTACGCGTTAACATTGGGGGGATGCGGAGGGCAGTTTGGGGCATCGTGATTGCCACTGGCGTTTTCGGCCAGACGGCTACCGACGACTTCCGGTTCGCGGGCGTCGTGGTGGACGAACAGGGTAAGCCAGTCGCCGCGATGCAGATTTACGGCGTTCGGACACTCAAAGACATCCCGAAGACGGCATCGGATGGCTGGTTTAAGGTGGATCCGGTCGCGCCCGCGATCGTTCTCCGGAAACCCGGCTTCCGCAGCCAGCGAGTGGCCACGAGCGAGAAAACGCCGGTCCTGATTACGGTTCGCCAGGAGGCGATCCGCCCGTACCCTCTTTGCCAGAGTAGGACGCCTTCACTGGGGATCGATGGTTTCGGAGGGCATTTACGGTTCCGGAGCGCCCTTGGATTGGACGTGTCCGGCCAATCAAGTGATGTCGACTATGGCTTTCGCACGTACGCGGTGCGCGGCTCGAAAAACGCGATCGGGCATGGAAGTGGCCCGATGTGGAGCTTCGGCTTTCCACGCGATGAGGACGTAGGGAAGTCGACTACGTTTGAAGAGACCCTCTACTCGGTTGAAGGACGACCGGCCGATGATATTTTCGGACTGCTCAAGGATAGCCGGGGTCAACTTGCCGATGGCTCTTACTGGCGCCAGGTCGGCCTGTTTGGCGAAACCGCCCGGTATGGCGGTGTCGACAGGGCCGCCGCGGAGACGCTTGACCAAGTGCTGGACAGTGGCTGCTACCAGCGCTAAGGCCGGCTTCGAGGCTATGCGACCGGGATTGTCATCGGTCGCTCGCACATCGACAGCGCGCAATCAGCGGCTGGAATAGATCAATTGTGGGAGAATTTGGCCTG
>JALHNI010000102.1 GCA_022843605.1 Bryobacter sp. | reverse complement strand
ACCCTCAACCCACTTATCAGCAGATGCCTCGTCACCCCCAACCGGACCCGCCCCGCCTTCGCAACTTCAAGTGCCGTCAGGTCTACCATGTCTACCAACGCGGTTCCCAGCGCCAGAACGTCTTCCGTCACCCCTCCCACCTCGTCCTCTACCTCGACCGCCTTGATACCCTCTCCCGGCGCTACAAGGTTCGTATCCACGCCTTCTGCCTCATGTCCAACCATGTTCATTTCCTCTTCGAACCTCTTCGCAAAGGCGCCATCTCCCGGCTCATGCAGCACTTACAGAGCCAGCACGCCCGCTACCTCAACGGTCTGCAGGGCACCGAGGGCCACCTCTGGCGCCACCATTTTCACGCCAAGCACATCGCCTCTCCAGCCCAATACTGCAAAACCCTGCTCTACATCGAGCAAAACCCCACCGCCGCCAGCATGACCCAGCAAGCCCACCTCTACCCCTACTCGAGCGCCGCTGCCCACGTCGCCAACGATCCCCGCCTCATCGTCACCCACAAACACTTCCGTGCCCAACTCACTCTCTATCTCGACCGTTGGCGCCAGGAATTTGACATCCAACCCGAAGACCCCGCCCACTGGAACACCTGGCTGTATAGTCCCCGCCAAGCCACCTTCCTTCAAGACATCGCCCGCACCATCGGCAAACCTCCCCAACGGGCCGTCCCTCTACCCTTACCCATCCCTGCGGCTCGCGGTCGGACAACATCCGATTCGCCGTGAGTTTTGCCACAATATGGGCAGATGTTTACGGTTCAGATCTTCGGCGTGAAGAACTCGCCCGCCACCCGCGCCGCTGAGCGTTTTTTTAAAGAACGCCGGATTACGCTCCATCTGGTCGACTTGAAGCAGAAGCCGATGTCGCCCGGAGAGATCAAGCGCTTCATTGACCGCTTTGGTCTCGTCTCCCTCATCGATCCGGATGGATCCGCCTACGTAGACGCTGGCCTTAAGTACATCCGTCTCTCCGATTCCGACTTGCTTCAGCGCATTGATCGCGACCCCAAACTTCTCCGGCTTCCGCTGGTGCGTTCTTCCACAAATCGCCTGAGTATTGGCCAGGACGAAGAGGCCTGGAAGGCGATGCTTCCTGCCCCTCCGCGCTAGAGAATTCGACCCGTATTTCGGGTTATTTCACCCCGTCTCACCGTGCATTGGTACGTGTGCGCCACATGGTATAGGACTATCCGTCAATAGAACACCTAGCGGCTGGGGTACGGAGGGTACTGATGCCCGCAAATGGGGGTATCGTTACAGTTTTGGTGCGCAGGCGGCGCTCTGTAGAAAAGGACATCGACACGTAACTTATTTGCGGAAGTTGTTGATTTTCTGAGGATGCCCTTCCTATACTAGGACTAACCATAGTCCGGTCCTACTCCCTCATCTGTAGGACCCGCCGGTGAGTACCCTCCTCCGAGTATTCACCGGCATTCGTTTTTTAGGGGGGTACTGCACTCACCACATTTGAGGGTATTTCTGGTACTACGGTCGAGTTGCCGCAAACAGTAGCCGGCCTGACAGTGCCTGTGCCGCCCACGGAGCCCAAGGCTTTCTAAGTCCCCAGCGGATAATCCTGGAAATTCCAAAAGATCTGCCCAACTCCCGCTGCATTTCCGATTGATACTGATCGGCGGCTTGGCCGCGTGCCGCGGCCAGGCCTGCCGCCCGCCCACTTAAGAGCGCTCCGAGCATTCCAGAGCCGGTAAATGGATCGACGAACGACAATGCGTCGCCCGCCCGATACTCCCCAGCCGGGGGCGTCTCGGCGAACCGGTTGGCAAAGATGACCGGACCCACCCGAAGCCAATCCATTTGCCTGCGCATCGAACCCAACCGCTCCCGCAGAGCCGGCACGGAGGCAATGAGCGAGTCGCTATCGAAGCCGTGCGCGCGCATGACAGACTCCGGCGCTAATCCGCAGACGTTGGTCATGCCACCCTCCACCGGGTTTACTCCCACGTAGCCTTCGCCGAAGAAGTAAAGTTCGACGGCATCGTTTGCCTCTCCTGTGAAATGAGCCTTGAAGCCGAACAGACGATTGCCCTTCGGCGCCGATTGCGTGCGGCCATTGGCCAGGATGGTGCGGGGAAACTCGTCGGCGGGACGCTCGCTCAGCACCGTCGCACCGAAGGTGCGGGCGGACGAAAGCATGAGTTCATCCAGCTCAAAACGGCTTAACCCATAAGCCGGAGATGGCAGGGAAAAGCGCTTCTCCCGCCCCGCGAAATTCAGAATCACGCGTCGCATCAGGGCCGGCTCCCGGGTAAAAAATGGCGCCGCCATCCCCAGACTGTCCAGAATTTCCACCACTCGCGGAGACAGGAATTCTCCACAGACTTTGTGCCGCGGGAAGCGCGACTTTTCCACAATCGTCACCTCCGCGCCCTGTCTTCGTGCGGCGATCGCGGCGGCGGTTCCCGCCAAGCCGCCGCCGACGACCAGAATGCGCTCCGGCAAAATGCCTACTGCCCCGCTGACCCGGAAGTCGCCTGGCCGAGTTGCCGCATGCCCTCAAGCGCCCGCGCATCGGCCGGATACTGGCGCAGCGCCACCGCGAATGCCCGCTTCGCTTCCGCAAAACGGCCTTGGCGCAACGCTGCCCAACCCATCCCCTCCGCCACGGGACGCGGGTACCAACTGGGCTCCGAGTACACCAACCGCGTTTCGCGATCGCTGGCTTGCGCCAACGTGCGCAAACCTTCATCCACCTTGCCTTCGGCGATCTGCACCTGACCGCGGACTTCCATGCGCGCCACCATCAGTTCCGGCGCCTCGCTATCAAAAGTCGTCTTGCGAACATCGTCCGTGGCCTGATCCAGAACCTGCTCCTGTTGGCGGGCGTTGGCTAGGTCGCCCTTGGCCGCGTGGGCCAGAGCCATGCCCCAAGCACGCCAGGCGCGGGCGCGGGCTTTGTCGATGACGGGCACCGTTTTGCCGTCCAGCAACTGGTCCCATTTCTCGTGCTGCACCAGGGTTCGCAGCATCGCGAACTGCGCCTGCTGCGCTGGCGAACGTGCGGCGTCAATTTGCGCGTCCTCGCGTGGCGTATTCTTCCAGTCCTGATAGAGGCGCGTGGCGGCTTCAAGCGCCCGTGCGTACTCGCCGCCAAACGAATAGGACATGGAAAGGTAGTGAGCGTTGTGCGCATGATGTCCGGTGCCGTAGAGTGCGTCGGCCTTCATCATGCCGGTTTCCTTGGTCAGGCAAAGCTCAAAATACTTCGCCGCTTCGTTCCACTTTCCGGTTTGCGAGAAGATGTGGCCAGGCATATGTAAGGCATGAGGAATGCCTGCGGCCAACTCGGCGTAGCGGGCGCCGGGATTTTCGGCCTCGGTGGCAAAGGTGCTGCCCTCCCAGCCGTGAATCATGTAGTGCGGCACGCCGGGATGATCCGGATGCTCCTTCAGCAATTGCCGGATGATGGCCACAGCTTCCATGGTGCCTTCACGCGGCGTCTTTTCCGGCAACACGTAACCCCGCATCAACTGCAGGGCCAGAAACAGGCGGGCCTCCACTTCCTGCGGACTGGCCTTCAATACCTCCCGCAAACCTGCAATGTAATCGGCGAGGAAGGTCTTTGACTTCAAATTGCGGCGCGCGGCGATGGCTTTGATGTACAGCTTTTCCACCTCCGTGGCCTTTCCCGGAACGGCGGCGAGTTTCTGCGCCCACTCGACCGCGGCGGTCGCACGGGGATTGGTGTTGATGCCCGGGCCAAAGAGCTGCGTGCCGGCTTCTGACTGGAACTGCGGCCGATAGTCGCCGGCGGCCACCATGGCCACACCGAACCAGGGCATTGGCGCTTCGGGATCCAACTGTGCCGCCTGCAGGAAACTGCGCTCGGCTTCGCGCGCCCAGAACGAGTGCATCTGGGCCAGGCCCTGATCGAAGAACTTCTGCGCCTCTGGGCTCTTCGTGGTGATGGCCATATGGACGTTGCCCATTTGCGGCATCAACTTTGCCGGCAAGGAAGGTGAGGCCTTATCGACGGGAGGCGCGCAGAGCCCGCCATTTTCTTTCTTCACGTCAGCCGCGAAGAGCGCTCCGGCCAGCAACAAACAGCAAATTGATTTCATGGTGTCTCCCGTATCCGATCCATCAGGTCGCCCAACTGCTGTGCCTGATACGACGACCCTTCGATGATCGCCCGTAATCGCCCTTGTTGATCGATGACGCCAGTCATCGAAGTGTGTGTCAGCAAACCCTGCTCCGGCCAATACACCATGCCGAAACGCGCAGCGACCGCGGCGACGCTTTCCAGTTCACCCGTCAGCATGCGCCACGTTTGGCCATCCGCCCGCCACCTTCTAGCATACTCGTCCAGTATCGGAGGCGTGTCGTATTGCGGATCGAGCGTAATCGAGAGCAGCGTTATGCCGCCTCCGGCGAAGCGCTTTTGCAGCCGGGCGAACTGCGCGGATAGTCGCGGGCACACCTCGGGCAGGGGACAGCGCGTGTAGATGAAGTTGACGGCGACTATCTGGCCCCGTGTACTGGAAAGCTCGAACCGCTGGCCGCGATGGTCGAGCAACGAGAAGTTCGGTACCACGTCGCCCAGCTTCAATGCTTCTGCGGGCTTCTTCACCGGGATCGCATCGGTGATCCCATCGAAGACGGACGCCTGGGGGCGAATGCGCGTCGCTTTGCCTCCCGATATCACAAAATCGATGCGGGAGCCCGGTTGTAAGCCGCGTAACTCCGCCGGGCGGCTGGCGAGAAAGTTCATGGCCATGGCCGGCATCACGCCGGGAATCTCGGCGTGCGAGATGGTCACTCTCGGCGTGTCGACTGCCAGTACCAGACCGCTGGTGGCATGCCGAGCCGCGCAACCGGTAAGCGTTAAGCCAATAAGGAGCGTAAGACCTGATCCCAGGGCTTGCGATAAGGGCGCCGCATGTGCGCCGCAGCCTCGCGATCGCCCACAATCTCTTCCTTCGCCGGATCCCACCGGACTTTGCGTCCCACTCGCAGAGAGATGTTGGCCATGTGGCAGGCGAGCGCCGTCCAATGTCCGTCCTCGACGTCGGCAATCGGCCGTTTTCGTGACTTCACGCAATCTAGGAAGTTTCTCACATGCAGATCGAACTGCTCGTCCGAGGAGCCCTTCTCTTTCCGCGCGGGCATCCAGGGTTGCGGCGCGGCTTCACTGCGGGCAACGCCACCTGTCGGCTGACCCTTAAACACCGGTATGGCGTTGCCCGGCGCGATCTTGGGGTCCGGAAAGACCTCGTAGCCGCCGCGGCCAATCGTCATCGATCCTTTGGTGCCGAAGAACTCCAGGCCCGCGCCATCGCCCCGGCCGCGGCTGGCTTCCCGTTGCGCCCAGGTGGCGGTGAAGCCGTTGTACTCGTAGATCGCATCCTGGGTATCCGGCGTTTCGCCGTCGTCTTCCAGCGCAAAGCGCCCGCCCACCGATGTGGCCGACAGCGGGCCTTTCTGGTCCAGGTACCACTGCATGATGTCGATGGAGTGCGCGCCGAGATTCGTCATCTGGCCGCCGGAGAAGTCCCAGAACCAGCGGAAATGGTAGATGCCGCGGTGCGGCGAATAGGGCTTGGCCGAACTTGACGGTCCGAGCCACATATCGTAATCGAACTCGCGTGGCACTTCGGTTTCCGGCGGCTTGCCGAAGCCGGGCATGATGTTGCGGTACGACGCCATTCTTACCGAGTGAACCTTGCCGATGTAGCCGCTGGCGATGAGTTCCTTGGCTGCCTGATAGTGCTTTCCGCTGCGCTGCTGCGTGCCCACCTGCACCACGCGCTGGTGCTTGCGCGCCACCTTCGTCATCCACTTGCCCTCGTCGATGAAGAGCGTCATCGGCTTTTCGACGTAGACATCCTTGCCAGCCGCGCAGGCCATCATGGTCATGAGCGCGTGCCAGTGGTCCGGCGTCGACACCACCACTGCCTGCACGTCTTTGTCGTCGAGCATCTTGCGGAAGTCGCGGTAAGGTTTCGCCTTTCCGCCCAGTTTGGTAATGCCCTCATCCATGCGCGGCGCATAGGTTTCGGACAGCGCCACCATGTCGGCGTCCTTCTGGTTCTTGAAGTCGAAAACGTGTTGTGCGCCAATCAGCCCATAGCCGATAAAGCCGACCCCGACGCGATCGTTCGCGCCGAGAATGCGTTGATAGGAGGCGGCCGACGCGGCCGCGAGAGTGAGACTACGTCGGGTCATAGACATCGCCGAGGAATCGTATCATAAGGAGGCCTTGATTGCTCGCTACTACATTACTGATCGTCACCCACTCGGGGGACTCGATCCCCTTCTCGAAAACATCGCCCGGCACCTTCGAGACGGCATCGAACTCATTCAGCTTCGCGAAAAAGATCTCTCGCCTCGCGACCAGTTCGCCTTCGCTCAACGGGTCCGCGCCCTCCCCAATCCCCACGGCGCCAGGATCCTCATCAACGACCGTCTCGATATCGCCTTGGCCGCCGGCCTCGACGGCGTCCACCTGCGTGGCGATGCACCCTCCGCCTCCCACCTTCGCCCCCATCTCCCCTCCGGTTTCCTCGTCGCCGTCTCCTGCCATTCGCTGGCCGATGTCGAACGCGCCGCCGCGGCTGACTTTGTCGTATTGGGACCGGTATTCGAGTCGTTCTCGAAACCTGGTTACGGTCCGGCCATCGGCCTCGACACCCTTGCCCGTGCCGCCCAACTCGTCCCCACTTACGCCCTCGGCGGCATCACCGCCGCCAACGCTCCCGCCTGCATCGCCGCCGGCGCCGCCGGCATCGCGGCGATCACGATGTTCCAGCAGGAATAGAATTTACTCTGAGCATGCGTCGGATGAACGCTAGAATACGGCAATGCCAAGCTATGAGATCGAACGGGTAGGCGACCTGGAGCAGGATCTGGTTCTGGAGTATGACATCGCGCTGGCGAATGATGCGACGTTGGTTGCGGCTCTGCGGACCAACAACAGCTACCTGAAGGTGGCTCAGTTCCAACTGGAGTCCGGCGGGGGCATCGTCAACACGGGTGAGGCCCAGACAGTGCAGGCCGCGAATGTTTCGCTGAGCCTTCCCACGGCGACGCATTGGGTTACCTCCGCAGTGAAGACCGCGGGTGGCCGGTTGCTGGTTTCGCGTTGGTCTCCTGTGGTCCTTCGCGACGATGCGGAAGGGATGGCGGCGGCGAGTTCGGCCATCGTCAGCTTCGGGACGTTATTTACGGTCGTGCCGCCTCCCGCCAATCCCCCGCCACCGCCGGGGAATTTGGCCAAGTATCCGGAGGGCTATCTGGCTGTTACGACGAATACCAATGGCCTGAATCAACTGCGTATCTCCGCTTGGCTGGCGGGAAACAACATGCTGACGGACCTGGCGACGGTGATTGCTCCCGGACGCTACACGAAGGTTTCGCTGGTGGCCTACCAGACGCTGCCCGGCGACGGCGTGCTGGAATCCGCCACGGCGATCACGGCGAGCATCTCCAGCGGCAAGCTGCGCCTTGCGACATGGAGAGTTAGTTTGATCCCCGAGCAAACGCCGACACTGACTCTCGTAGCCGAGACTTTGACTGATGTGGAGATCAGCGAGATATCGGCGGCGCTGTTTCATCGCCAGGACGGCGATTACTTGGCGACCGCCGTCGTTGCCTCGGACGGAAAGTTGAATCTGCTCACCTGGAAGATTCTGGCCGACGGTACCTTTAACCGCTGGATGGACGCGACGGCCGGTACCGCCTCCGGCATCGATTGCGTTCGCATCCGGCGTAGTGACCTGGCTGTGGGCTGCCGGGATAGCGGCAATAAGCTGCGCGTTATTTACTGGAGATTTCCCTATTCGAAGTCCGGTACGCAGGAGGTGATCCGCATGGGCACCGCCACCGCCGGAACCCTGGGAAATCTGGGCGGCGTGAAACTCGCCCACACCAGCGCAACATTGGCCAACCCCGGAAGTACGATTGCTGCTTGCCGCGCGAACTCCGGCAAGCTGAAGCTGATTCGTTTCCGCTTAAGAAACGGCGACTAAGCCAAGAACTAAAACTGGAAGTAGACGAACGGAATTGCCTGGTCAAAGACACCGAACAATTCGAGTAGTAAACCCATCAGACTAAATGCGGCGACGTAGCGCCAGGCGGGGCCGCTCGCCAAGCGATCCGAGACCAGCCAGCGCTCCTCGACTAAGGCGACGAGCAAGCTCAATCCGCAAAGCCCCCATTGCCAGGCATTCAGCAGGCTCTCTCCCGGCGTTCCGGTAAACATCTCTTTCAAGACGAAGGTGCTGGTTTCAAACGAACCCGCCCGGAAGAAGACCCAACCGACTTGCGCGAGAGCAAACGTCAGCACGACGCGAGGGATACGCGACCACACACCGGGCCTACCCAGGCCTGTCGCCCGTTCAATGCTCAGAATGAGTCCGTGATAGCCGCCCCAAATGACGAAGTTCCAACTGGCGCCATGCCAAAGGCCGCCCAACAGCATCGTGAGCAGTAAGTTGCGGTAAGTCAGCCAAGGCCCGCCTCGGTTGCCGCCAAGGGGAATGTATAAATAGTCGCGCAACCAGCTGGAAAGCGAGATATGCCAGCGTTGCCAGAACTCCGTGATGGACGAGGCCAGATAGGGACGCCGGAAGTTCTCCGGGAAATGAAAGCCGAATAACTTGGCCATGCCGATGGCCATATCGGTGTAGCCGGAGAAGTCAAAGAAGATCTGCAGCCCAAAGGCCAGGGTTCCAGTCAGTGCTGGTAACTGCCCGGGTATAGGATTCGCAAAGTAGGCATCGGCCACTAGAGCGAAGCGATCGGCGAAAGCCATTTTCTTCGTCAGGCCCAGTATCAGAAGCCATGCGCCCATCCGCAGATCTTCGCCGCTCGGCGCCTGCCAGTGGAGCAAGTCCCGGAAGAAGTCTCGCGCGCGGACAATCGGCCCGGCGACTAACTGGGGGAAAAACGCAATAAACAGCGCGTAGTCGGGCAGGCTGCGAATCGCTACCTGTTCTCGCCGATAGACATCCACCACGTAGGAGATGCTCTGAAACGTGTGAAAGCTGATGCCCAAAGGCAGCACAATATCGTAAATGGTGGCCGGCTGGCCGGTCGCCGAAGCCCAGATACCGGACAGGAAATTCGTGTACTTGAAGTAAGCCAGGAAGCCCAGGTTCGCCCCGAGGCTCAGGATCAGCGCCAGCTTCGGCCGCGTGCTGCGTTCGATCCAGAGCGCGCAGAAATAGTCCACCAGCGTGAGCGTGCCTAGCAGAAGCAGAAAGTTGATATTCCAACTACCGTAGAAATAGTAACTCGCCGCCAGCAGTATCCACTTACGTGCCGGCCACCAGGGAACTGTATAAAAGAGCGCCAACACCGCGGCCAGGAAGGCGAAAAAATTGATGGTGTTGAAGAGCATCAGCGAGGCGGACCAATCAGCTCGCGGACCTCATCCACCAGCATCTTCGAAAAAGCATGCGCGCCTGCCCGATTCAGGTGTAGCGGATCCTTGAAGTAATCCGGCCGCTCCAACTCCCGGTACCGCCGCGGATCGCCGAGAAGGACCTTCCGGCGCTGTGCGAACTGCCGCAGCGAGCTTTGCGGGTTTACCGCTAAATCGGTTGGCGGACCCAGCGGACCGCGTGGCAGCCGGATGAAAACGACGCGCGTCGGCGAGTCGCGATAGTAGTTGACGATGCGGCCCACCCACTCCTTGTGAAAAGCATAATTCCAGCCGTTCGGGGCGGCTGGCGTGCGCAGCACCGTTTCGCGGAGCATCTTCTGATAACCCGGATTCATACCGGGTGGAGCAGTGATCTGGCGAGTCTGCCAGTCGATCGACAATCCGGCCAAGGAACGTTCCTCATCGTCATAGTCGTAAGTCCAGCCGGCCCAGCCCTTCCAATTCAGATTGACGCTTTCGATCCGCGCCCGGGGTTGGCGCAGGAACTCGTGTAAGTCGCTCTGCAGGACAATGCCCTTTAAGATGGTCCCCCGGAAGGCCCGCCATTGCGCTGCGGGAAGGCGATGGCTGCGGGCATAGTCCCAGGCGTCGGAGAAGCGCAATCGGCCGACCACATAATGCAGACTGCGGGGATCGTCCCGTTCATCGACAGCGCTTTCCTCATCTTCCAGGTCGTCGAAGCCGAGCACCACGGCCTGATAGCGGCGCGCGGTGGGATCGAGGTCCCGCAGCATGTAGTACCATTCCCGCACCGTTGAACCCGCCACCCCGGCCTGCCGGAAGACATAGCCGGATTCGGCCGTGTACTGATTCGCGACGCGTGGTAAGTACGCAAAGCGCGAATTGCCCAGCGTCACCACCAGATTGCCCGGCTCTCGCTGACGATCCAACTCTGCGCGCAACCGGTACTCGAAAACGCCGGTACTTGAGTCCGGCTGAATCCAGTTCAGATACAGCTGCGTGCGAAAGAGCGCCGCATCCAGGAGCACGACCCCCAGAAGAGCGGCCAGGATGGTGACGACGGCGGCGCGGCGCGAGGTGGACATGAACGACTTAGACTGCGACGCCCTTGTAACGCTTACCGACGCGCACCGTGTAACTGCCGGGGTCAAGCTTCTGCGATGGCCCAGTAACCGTCACCTCGATCTGGCCGGGATGAGTCTGCAAACTCACGGAATTGGCTTTGATCAGCTTGTCGGCTTCCGTGACCGAGCCACAGAACTTTGCGCTCACCAGCACGCGATTCAAGCGCGGATCGGCCGACGGGAACTTCTCCAGGGTTTCGAACGCCGGCCAGCCGCCCCAGGCGCTTTCGACGACTTGTGCTTCGGCGGCGCCATGGAAGTCCTTCACGATGCGCGTCGCCAGTTCCTTCTTGTAGCGCTGCGGATCGCCCGCGGTCCGCATGGCCTGGATGTCGTCCAGCGAAACGTCGGTGAGGAGTTCGTAATAGCGCCAGACAAGCGTGTCGGACATGTTCATCAGCTTACGGAACATGTCGGCCGCGGGCTCGGTGACGCCAACGTAGTTGTTCTTCGACTTCGACATCTTCTCAACGCCATCCAGGCCTTCAAGAATCGGGACCGTGGCGATGATCTGTGCCTGCTTGCCGTAGTCGCGCATAATGTCGCGCCCCACCAGCAGGTTAAACTTCTGGTCGGTGCCGCCCATCTCCACATCGCAATCCAGCACCACCGAATCGTAGGCCTGCGAGAGCGGGTAGAGGAACTCGTGGACCGAGATCGGCGTCTGGGCCTCGTAGCGCTTCTGGAAATCGTCGCGCTCCAGCAGCCGGGCCACGGTGTACTTGGAACAAAGCCGGACGATCTCCTCGAACTTGAGTTCGGCGAGCCAATCCGCGTTATAGCGGACCTCGGTGAGGTCGGGGTCAAGAATCTTGAAGACCTGCGTCTTGTAGGTTTCCGCATTGGCGGCAAGCTGTTCGCGAGTCAGCGGCGGACGGGTGGCATTGCGGCCCGTGGGGTCACCGATGAGGCCGGTCATGTCGCCGATCAGGAAGATGACCTGATGGCCAAGATCCTGAAAGTGCTTCATCTTGCGCAGCAGGACGGTATGGCCGAGGTGCAGGTCGGGGGCCGTGGGGTCAAAGCCCGCTTTCACGCGCAGTTTTTTGCCGCTGGCCAGACGTTGCCGCAACTCCCCCTCAGGAATCAGTTCCGCCAAGCCCTTCTTGATATAGGTAAGTTGATCGATCGACACTTCTAATAGTCTAAGGCTTCGGCTTGCGAATGCCGATCTCTCCCGAGATGAACCTTCGCACGATTGGGCTTTTGTTGATGGCTTGCGGCCCTTCGGCGTGGCTCGCCTGGAGCTACCGCGACCTGCCGCGCATCGGCGAACTGCACGACGACGGGATCTACCTGATCTCGGCCAAGTCGCTTACCGACGGACAGGGCTACCGGATTCTGAGCCTGCCGGGCGAGCCGTCGCAAACCAAGTATCCGCCGCTCTATCCGCTTTACCTCTCCACGCTCTGGCGTTGGGGGCCGGGCTTTCCCGCGATGCTGCCTTGGGCGATGTTGCTGCAATGGATCTTCATCCCACTGGTGATTGGCTTGTCGGCGCTCTACTTTGCCCGCCACGGACTGCACGCGGCGCTGGCCGCAATGCTCGGCTTCAACGCCTACGTCCTGGCCTTCGGCACCAGTCTATTCACCGAAATCCCCTTCACGGCCCTTCTATTGACCTGCCTGCTGTTGGGTGAGCGGCGCTGGGCGGCGAGTGCCGGTCTGCTCGCTGGGGCCGCCTACCTCACGCGGACAGCCGCGCTGCCGCTCGCGCTCTCCTTCCCGCTCTACTACTGGCTGGCCGGCCAGCGCAAAGAGGCTGTGCGCTTCCTTGCGGGCATGGCACCGGCGGTTCTGGGCTGGATGGCATGGTCTGCGATGCATCGCACACCTTCGCTTGATCTCGTGAACATCGAGTCCACCAACTATCTGGCCTATCAGTTCCTCAACGTGACCTGGGAGACATTGCCGCTGGTCGTCTGGAAGAATCTCGATCAGTTTCTGCTCGGTGTGGGGGCCTTTGCGATGCCCAAAACGGAACTGAACTTTTTCACGAAGATCGTCACCACGGTGGCGGCCCTGGTGACGCTTTCCGGCATCGCCCGCCTCTATCGCGAGGGCCGAATGCGGGCCTACATCGGGTACGCAGTGTTTTCCTCGGCGATTCTCCTGGTTTGGCACTTCCCGCCAAACGAACGGTTCACGCTGCCTTTGCTGCCTCTTTGCCTGGCCGGACTGTTCGTTGAGGTACGCAACGTCTACGGCATGATCCGGCAGGTAATGGCGAAACCGGCGAAGGACCAGAAGGTGGCCGGGGCGTTAATCGCCGTGCTGGGGTTGTTGGCGATCGGAGTCAGTGTCAGCCGTCATCTTGAGTCCGATTTCAGTGTGATCCCCGCGGGTTATGCCCAAGGCCGGATCGACTTGGCGGAAAAGCGACAGGCCTATACCTGGATGACGCAGAACCTCCCCGCCGAGGCTCGCGTCATGGCTTACGACGATCCCACGCTCTACTTGTTTACGGGGCGCGCATCAATCCATCGCGTCATCCCGACGCGCTACTGGTACAGCGAAGATCAGAAGGCGACCGTACAGTTCTTTGAGGAGATCGACACCTACGCTGGCGAGCGTGGGTTCCGCTATCTGTACGTCAACGCGAGTGACTTCCGTCGTGATCTATCGGACAAGGAGAAGACGGCTGCGCTTGAGGTTCTACGCCGTCATCCAGGTCTAAAACCCGTGTTTCGCACGCAACATGCCTCGCTCTACGAGTTAACGCCGGAACGGCGCTTAGCCGCCCAGATCCAGTAGATTGCGAAGCCCATCATTCCAAAAGACGCTGGTTCCGGCACTGCCTGAATTCCGGCGTTTGTTTGAATCCAGGACAGATGCGAGGAGACGCGCGTGATGCCGTTGAATTCGCCAAACGCTCCCGTTGGCGCTTGGCCAAGGGCCGCGGTGAAGGACGTGACGCCTGCCACCCGTCCACCCAGGAAACTGGGGCCGCCGGAGTCGCCTGGGGCGACCGTAACTTCATTGGCTACGCCAAAGGCCGCGGTATCGAAATCGGAGATCAGAACGTCGTTGCGGTTGGGGAACGGATTGAAATTGACGAACGTGGAATCCCAAATGTTGTTGCCGACTCTCAAACCGGCATGAGGACCGGCCACCGTACCCTGTGCTTGTCCGTTTGAGGCTTGCTCCCCCCACCCCGCTACCTGATAGTTCTGGCCCAATTCGTCGGTGTTGGAATAAAGCTCGTAGATGCTCACCCAGGCGGCCAGCGGCGAGGTGAGGTAGACCAGTGCCAGGTCCACTTGCGTCGCCGCATCGCCCGACCAGCCGGGGAAGATCAGGAAGCTGGACGAGCTAAAGTTTTGGGAATTGCTGCCTGAATCGGTAAAGAAGGCCGACGCTCCATTGCCTGCGCCGCCGATGCAGTGCGCGGCCGTCAGCACCACGGTGGGGGCAATCGCTACACCACTGCACAGAGCGCCGTTCGAGAAGGTCAAGCGTGCTACGCCGGAATGGGTGGCGCTTGGATTAAACGCCGCGTCAGTGATGTTTCCGGCTGCGCCCAACTGAGGACTAATGTTGATCACTCCCGCCGATAAAGAGAGCGCAATTAAGCACGAGCCTACAAAAAATCGAATCATTCTACGGGCCTTCCTTCCCAAATTCTTTCTAGTTTAGTCGGAAAGGCGCGTGAAAAGCGCGACATCTTCCCGTCGGTCAATTAGTTTCCAACTCGGGTCCACGGCCAGCGATTGCGCCAGCGGACTCTCTGTCGTCATCATCACTGCGTTGACCCCATATTTCGACAGCGTCTCGCGCCAATCCGGTCCGCCGTTCACCAGGGCGAGATATTCCTCGCTCATCCGCTGTCCGTAGTAGTCGGTGCGGCCATCGAAGAACACTTGCTGCCGGGGATAGTGCCTGTAAACCAGGTAGTCTCCCCAGGTATCGAGCGTAAAAAGCCGAGACCGTTCGATCAGCGAACGATGCTTGGCCACCAACTCTACCGGAAACTTTCCGGCCGGAAAATCGGTGGGATAGCTGAGACCCGCGTCACTGAGCATGAGACCGATCAGCAACACCGGCACTAGGGCGCTCGCTCGCAGCAGGTTCGGTACGTGTTCCCGGCCGATCGAATCCAGCACCGCGGCCACAGACTTGCGGCCTCCGCGTTGCGCCAGCAACTGCATTCCGTCCGAAAGCAGTATCGCCAGCGGTGCGGCGACAAGAGCGGCGAATATCGGTACGTGCCGCACCGAAAGTAGCGATGCGTGCGCCCAGGCCGCGATCAGCAACGCCCAACTCCACTCGCCTTGCCATGCTAGGCGTGCGGCGGCGACCAGTCCGAGAAAAAGCAGCAATTCGAAATACATGCCCGGTGCGGTTTCGAGCGCCGGTGGCTGAAATTCCTGCACCAGCTTGCGAATCCAAGCCGCCCGCAGATACTCGGCCATGTGCACGTGCAGCCGGTAGCCATACGGATTTGCCAGAGACGCCGCGGCGCAGCCCGCGAGCAAAAGGCCCCAGCGTTTCGCCCGGCGGTACTGTCCTTCCAGAACCGAGCCCACCACCAGCACCGCGAGGCTCACCAACAAACCGGCAAAGCCGCCATGCAGGTTCACCCAAACTGCCGTCAGCGGAACCAGCCACCAAACCTGCCGGTTCCGGTGCAACGGGTCCGCCATTTGGTCCCGCCGCAGTAACTGAAAAGCAACGACCAAAAAGAGAATCGTGAAGATATGCGGTCGGGCCAGAAAGTGTACCGATCCGGCGCCGATCACCGCGTGTAAAACGAAAATTGCGGCCAGGGCGTTAGCTCCCGCCGAAACCATCCCTCGCAGGATCAGCCAGC
The DNA here is from genome assembly GCA_022843605.1 of Bryobacter sp. Lineage (GTDB taxonomy): Bacteria > Acidobacteriota > Terriglobia > Bryobacterales > Bryobacteraceae > JALHNI01. The sequence continues at coordinate 10,165 of JALHNI010000102.1, read as the reverse complement.
AACTGAAAGCTAATGTCGCGGCCGAAAAGAGAATGATCCACTTGAGTCCGCCGGCCCGGAACAAGACCGCAAAAAAAAGGTCCGCCAGCCACTCCCAGGCGAACCAGGTTTGGCCCGGTTTGGAGAACGAAAACGGATCCTGGTACGGCAGTCCGCCGATGTCTAGTATTCGTTCGCCAGTTCTAATGTGGAATCCGGTGGCGGCGTCTGACAGTAAGCCATTCGGACTACCAGAGTTTGTGAACAAAAGTAGCCAAAACAACAGTGCGACGAACAATAAGTCCGATAAAGAAGGGATCCACCAGCGGTTCATGCGGTGGGGCGATGGGAGGGCGAAGGTCGATTCGGCGGCGGCTGACTGGTTCATACCACTGGACTTAGAAGAAGATCGGCGTCTGGCGATCAGATCTTTAGCGCGGGTCTGGCGAGGGCTTAGTACGAGAACCGGGCAAGGCACAGGGACCCTAAGGGGGTTTGGTTAAAAACTTAGGAAAAACCCTAATTTCCGCCGAACCACTATCGGTTTACATTCGATTCATCCAAACAACTTCCTCTGAAGGAGGGGAGCTTATGAAGAACGTCATGAATCTCGTGTGGCAGCTGCGGATCTGGAAAGACACCCGTGGTCAGGACTTGATCGAATATGCGTTGATGGCCGGCTTTGTGGCCGTTGCCGCTGGCGCGATTATGCCGAACGTGGCAACCAGCATCAGCACGATCTTTTCGAAGGTCGGCAGTGTGATGACCGCCTCCTCTGGCACCGGCTCGTAATTATTTCGGGCTTCGCCACTTGGAAGCCCGGTTCGCTCGTCGCGATTTGCTCGTGGCGCGTGAAAGACAATCGACCTCTAACCCGTTAAGGAATAACAAAATGAAGAACGTCATGAATCTTGTGTGGCAGCTGCGGATCTGGAAAGACACCCGTGGCCAGGACCTGATCGAATACGCGTTGATGGCCGGCTTTGTGGCCGTTGCCGCCGGCGCCATCATGCCGAACGTGGCGACCAGCATCAGCACGATCTTTTCGAAGGTCGGTAGCGTGATGACCGCCTCCTCGGGCACCGGCTCCTAGTTAGTCTCTGGGCTTTGCCGTTTGGAAGGCCCAACTGCTCGCGTTAGTTAAAAAATAAAAAGACAAATTCGTTAAGGAGATTTAAACAACATGAAGAACGTCATGAATCTTGTGTGGCAGCTGCGGATCTGGAAAGACACCCGTGGTCAGGACTTGATCGAATACGCGTTGATGGCCGGCTTTGTGGCCGTTGCCGCCGGCGCCATCATGCCGAACGTGGCGACCAGCATCAGCACGATCTTTTCGAAGGTCGGTAGCGTGATGACGGGCGCTTCGGGCACGGGCTCCTAGTCCATTCCCGAAGGCGAGCCGGGGGCCCTCACCGGGGCTTCCGGCTCGCCTGACTCCCTTCATCCCTTTAACCCGGGCACCCCGCCCAGACTCGCACTCATCCTCACCGCCCGCACGATGGCCTCGGCCACCGCCTCTGCTGCCGCTACCCCCAAGGCGTCCACATCCGCTTTCCCCTTTGACCCGATCGGCGACAAACAAAACACCACATCGCCATCCACCCGCGTATGCGCCGGCCAGACGGCCCTCGTGAGCCCGGCATGAGCGAGCTGTGCCACGCGCGCCGCCTGTTGCTTGTCGATGGCCGCATTCGTCGCTACGGCCACCAGGGTCGTGTTTGACGCTGCAGTCGGCGCCAACGCGCCGCGTTTCATTTCCCGCACCGTGTCGATAAACTCTCGTGATGTGGCGCTCACTCGCGCCCCTGCCAGAATCTTCCCTGTGGCCGGATCCCGCACGTCGCCCCATGCATTCACCGCCGCCAGTGCCGATACCAGCACACCCTGGTACTTGCCCTCCAGCGCGACCGTCGCTGTCCCGATGCCGCCTTTCATCGCCCGCGCCAAACCATGAATTTTCCCGACCGAGGCCCCGGTTCCCGCCCCGATGTTGCCTTCCGCAACCGCACCATCGTGGGCCATCGCCGCCGCCGTCATCCCCATCTCGCGCGTGGGTCGGGCGCTTGCCTTGCCCAGGCCCAAATCGAAAAGAATCGCCGCCGGTACAATCGGCACCTTCGCCACCTTTGTGTCGAAGCCGATCCCCTTTTGCTCCAGATATCGGCGCACGCCGCTGGCCGACTCGAGGCCAAAGGCCGAACCGCCGGAGAGCACCAGCCCGTGGATCCGGTCTGTCACGTGCATCGGGCTCAGCGTGTCGATCTCCTGGGTGCCCGTTGCATAGCCGCGAATTTCTACACCCGCCGCCGCTCCGCCTTCGCACAAAATCACCGTGCAGCCGGTGAGGCCCTCAAGGTCCGTGGCGTGGCCGACCTTCACCCCCGGAATATCGGTTAAACCCTTCGTCACGCCCACAGCTTAACAGATTGAAGCATCAGGGCTTGCGGGCACCACGGCGTCCGCGCGCCCGTATGCTAGCATCAAAGCGTAGGTCACTTTGTTTCAGTTCCTCAAAGCTCCCGTGGCCACGCTCCAGGACTTCTGTCTCCTGGCGGCCAAGGCGCTCGCGAATATCTTCCGCGCGCCGCATTACTGGGATGACGTCCTCGCCCAGATGGATCGCATTGGCGTGGGCAGTCTGCCGATTGTCATGTTGACCGGTGGATTTTCCGGCGCCGTGATGGCCTTGCAGATGTCCAAGGCGCTTGATACCTATGGCGCCTCAAGCCAAGTGGGACAGATCGTCTCCATTACTCTGGTCGCCCAACTCGGGCCGGTGCTTACCTCTCTGCTGGTTGCCGGACGCAATGCCTCCGGTATCGCGAGCGAACTCGGCTCCATGAAGGTCACCGAACAGATCGACGCCATGCGGGCGCTCGGCACCGATCCCGTTCAGAAGCTGGTCACCCCGCGCATGCTCGCCATGACGATCATGCTGCCATTCCTCACCGTCGTGGCCGACTTTGTCGGCATGGTGGGCGGGTGGCTTGTCGCGCTCGGCCTCATCGGCACCACCACCGCCATGTATTGGACGGGAGTTTACGAGATTCTTGAGTACGAAGACGTCCTGCAAGGCCTTATCAAACCCTTGTTCAATGGCTTCGTCATCTCACTGGTGGGCTGCTATTACGGCATCACCACCACCGGTGGTACTCAGGGCGTCGGCCGCTCCACCACCCAGGCGGTCGTCGTCAGTTCCGTCTGGGTCTTCGTGATCAACCTGTTCCTGACGCAGATCTTCGTGAACCTCTGATGCCTGTGCCCGAATCCATCCTGCGCTTCGAACAGGTCGTGGTTACCTACGACGGTGTTGACGTTCTCGACAATGTCACCTTCACCTTGACGGCCGGTGAGACGCGCGTGATTCTTGGCGCGGCCGGGGCAGGGAAGACCGTCCTGATGAAAACCGCTCTAGGCCTCATCCATCCGGATCAGGGCAAGGTTTCGCTCTTTAACCAGGAGATTACCGGCTTGCGTGAGCAGGAACTCTTTGCGATTCGCGCGCAGGTTGGGATGCTGTTTCAGGAAAGCGCCCTGTTCGATTCGATGACCATCGCCGAGAATGTCGCTTACCCGTTGTTCAACCAGGCCGGCTCCCAGGTTTCCCGTGAGGATGCCCTCGCCCGAGTGGAATCGATCTTGAAGGACGTTGAACTGGAGCACACGCTCGACAAGTTTCCCAGCGAACTCTCCGGTGGCATGCGCCGCCGCGTGGGCATTGCGCGGGCCAACGTCACCAATCCCAAGCTGGTCTTTTACGATTCGCCCACTGCCGGGCTGGACCCCATCACCGCCAACAACATCATGTCGCTGGTGATCAAACAGCGCGACCAGCGCAACACCACCACCGTCATCGTCTCGCATCGTCTTCAGGATGGCGCCATGATGGCCAACTATCGTTTCAATTCGAAGACCGGCAAGATCGAGCGGCAGGTACATACGGCCGAACTCGACCAGCGCACCAAGTTCATGGTGATGCAGAAGGGCCGTATTGTCTTCGAGGGCACCGAGGACGAACTCCACGCCTCGCGTGACCCCTATGTGGGAAAATTTGTACTGCAGGCGAAATCGGCCTAGCATGGTCAGCTTCAAAGAGGTAATGCGGAAATAGATATGGCTTTAAACGCAAAAAACCAAAGCTGGGCCCAGCTCCGGGTAGGTCTCACGGCTCTCTTCGCCCTGGCGATGCTCGGCGTGTTGATCTTCTTCATGACCAGCAACAAGAGCTTCTTCTCCGATCAGACGAAGCTTTATACGTACTTCGTCAGTTCCGGCGGCATCTCTGCGGGACAGCCGGTACGCCTGAACGGCATCCTCGCGGGCAAAGTGGACAAAGTGGAATTGTCCGGCGATCTGCGCCCTGAGCGTACCGTGCGTATCACCATGCTGGTGGACGACAAGATGCTCACGGAGATTCCGGTGGACTCCACCGCCCAGGTCGGCAGCGAGAATCTGCTTTCCGGCCGCTATCTCGCCCTTCTGCGCGGGCAAAGCAAAACCCTTGTCGCCGCGGGAGCGGAGATCAAGAGTAAGGTGCAGCCGGAAATCGACGACATGAAGACCCAGGGCTTGCAGATGCTCGAAAGCGCCAACTCTATCCTGGCCAAGGTCGAAGGCATCGTTAAGCAAGTCGAGGTCGGCCAAGGCACCATCGGCAAGCTGCTGGTGGACGAGACGATCTACAACAAAGCCCTTTCCATCACCGCCGAAATCGATCGTCTCACCAAAGCCATTAACACCGGCAACGGACTCGTTGGCAAGTTGATCTACGACGAAACGCTCTACACCGACGTCCGCAAAACGTTGGCTCGCGTCGATACCATGGTCGCCGACGTGCAAGACGGTAAGGGCACGGCGGGCAAGCTGCTGAAGGATCCTGCCGTCTACGACGAAGCCCGCTCAGCGATCGCCGAAGTCCGCAAGACCATTGAGGCGCTCAACGCAGGCAAGGGCACGGCGGGCAAACTCCTGCGCTCTGACGAATTGCACAATCAGCTCGCCACCAGCATGAAGAAGCTCGATGTCACCATCGATAAGATCAACTCCGGCCAAGGTACCCTCGGACAACTCCTGGTGAATGGCTCGCTGTACGACAATTTGAATGGCACCGCCCGGGAAATGCAAGGCCTCATGAAGGACTTCCGTGCGAATCCTAAGAAATTCCTTCGCATCAAGTTGGCTCTTTTCTGAAAACCCTGATTGTGAACGCCGATGACTTCGGCTTCACGCGCGACGTGAACGAAGGCATCATTCATTGCCATCGGCACGGCATCCTCACCGCGACCACGCTGATGGCCAATGGCGATGCGTTTGAACACGCGGTCGCGTTGGCGCGCGAAACTCCCACTCTGGATGTCGGTTGCCACCTGGTGCTGATTGGCGGCTGCTCACTGCTCTCTGCACAGCGCTTTCCCACCTCCATCACCGAACTCGTCAAGGCCCTCGCTCGCGGCAAAGTAAAGCCTTACGACGAACTGCGAGCGCAGGTGGAGCGCATTCTTGAAGCTCAACTCACGCCTCTCCACCTCGATACTCACAAGCACACCCACCTCCTGCCGGCGGTGCTGGAGGCTGTGGCCAGGCTTAGCCAGGAATACAAAATTCCCTGGATACGCCGCCCCTTTGACCTGCCCTCCGGCGGTGACGCTACACTCAAGCGGCGCCTCATCGCCAACCTCCTGCACCTCCTGCGCCGTCGCCGTTTCGACGCCACCTTGAAGCGTTATCAATGCCGCGTGACGGATTACTTTGCCGGCTTCTCGCTCACCGGATATCTCACCACCGAACGCCTTCTGGCCCTCCTCAACCGGCTGCCAGAAGGCACCACGGAATTGATGGTGCACCCCGGCTTCCTCGGTGCCGAACTCATGGGGGCCCGCACCCGGCTGAAGCGTAGCCGCCTCGTCGAACTGCAAGCCCTCACCGATCCCGCTGTTCGCGATGCACTCGCTTCCGCCGGAGTCGCGCTGTCCGGCTACCGCACCTTGTAAGCGGCGTTACAATCAAGGGCAGTATGCCCACCAGCAGAAGACTTTTCCTGCAGACCTCCACCGCTGCCACCCTCGCCGCCCAGCGCAAGCTTTCCCCCAACGACAAGATCCGCATCGCTCTCATCGGCGCCGGCGGGATGGGGACTGCTGACGCCAACTCCACCCTCGCCAACGGCTCAGAACTGGTCGCCGTCGCCGATTGCTACACCGGCCGCCTCGAGCGTGCCAAGGAAAGCTGGGGCAGCCATCTCTTCACCACGCGAGACTATCGCGAGATCCTCGCCAAAAGCGACATTGACGCCGTCATCATCGCCACGCCCGACCACTGGCATGCCCAGATCGCCATCGAGGCCATGAACGCCGGCAAAGACGTCTACGTCGAAAAGCCAATGGTGCAGAAGGTGGCCGACGGCCGCCTCGTCGTCGAAGCCGCGAAGAAAACGGGCCGCATTTTGCAGGTGGGCAGTCAACGCGTCAGTTCCATCGTCTATCAAAAGGCGAAGGAACTCGTTGCCGCCGGGGCCATCGGCAAAGTCAACATGATTGAAGCATGGTGGGATCGCAATTCGGCGATCGGCGCCTGGCAGTACACCGTTCCCCCCGATGCTTCGGAATCCACCGTCGACTGGAACACCTTCCTCGGCAAAGCCCCCAAGCGTCCCTACGATCCTCTGCGTGTTTTCCGCTGGCGCAACTACCAGGACTACGGCACCGGCGTCGCCGGCGACCTCTTCGTTCACCTCTTTTCCGGCATGCACTACGTGATGGGCGTCACCGGACCCTCGCGCGTCTTCGCCACCGGCGGCTTGCGCTTTTGGAAGGATGGCCGCGACGTGCCCGACGTTCTATTGGGCCTTTACGACTACGCCGCCACCGGCCCTCACGGCGCCTTTAACCTGGCCCTGCGCGTGAACTTCGTCAACGGCGCCGGCGAAACCTCCGGCTTCCGCTTCATCGGCAGCGAAGGCGTGCTCACTATCGGCGGTGGCGTCAACGTCAAGCGGACGCCGCGTGAAACCGAACCAGGCTACACGCTCGACAGCTTTGACCGCGCGACCCGGGAAAAGATCCTTGCTGAGTACCGTCAGAAGTATCCGGCGCAGCGGGCCATGGCCGACAACCTGCGGCCCAACGGCGAGGACCAGTACGCCGCACCCCGCGGCTACAACGACCATCTCGACCATCACCGCAATTTCCTGGCTGCCGTGCGCAGCCGCAAACCCGTCACCGAAGACGCGCTCTTCGGTCTCCGTGCCGCCGGCCCCGCGCTGCTCTCGAACCGCAGCTACTTTGAAAACAAGATTCTCGGCTGGAATCCCGAGACCTGTCAGGAAGCATAAGCCATGCAGAATAACAAGCTTCAAATCGCCCTCATTGGCTGCGGCGGTATGGGACAAGGTGACGCCGCCAATGAGACGAAACTCGGCGCCAAACTCGTCGCCGCCGCGGACATCTACGATGGCCGTCTCCAGCGCATGAAGGAGGTCTACGGACCCCAGATCTTCACCTCGCGCGACTATCGCGAAGTGCTGGCGCGCCCCGATGTCGACGCCGTGCTGATCGCCACGCCCGACCATTGGCACGCCCGCATCGCCATCGATGCCCTGAATGCCGGCAAGCATGTCTACTGCCAGAAGCCGATGGTGCAGAAGCCCGAGGACGGCCACGCCATCATCAATGCCTGGCGCAAGTCCGGCAAAGTCTTTCAGGTGGGCAGCCAGTACGTCAGCTCGCCGATCTATCTGAAGGCCAAGGAACTCATCGCCCAGGGCGCCATCGGTGAACTCAACATGGTGGAAGCTTGGCTCGATCGCAATACCGCCCTCGGCGCCTGGCAGTATTCGATTCCTCCCGATGCCTCGTTGCAGAACATCGACTGGGACCGCTTCCTCGGCAGCGCTCCCAAGCGTCCTTTTGAACCGGTCCGTCTCTTCCGCTGGCGCAATTACCGCGACTACGGCACCGGCATGGCCGGCGACCTATACGTCCACCTGCTCAGCGGTCTGCACCTCGCCACCAACTCCAAAGGACCCAACCGCATCTACGCCACCGGCGGTATCCGCTTCTGGAACGATGGCCGCGATGTGCCCGACGTCATGCTGGCCACGCTGGACTATCCCCAAGCGCCGGAGCATCCCGCCTTCACCCTCGCCCTCCGAGTCAACTTCGCCAGCAGTGAACCGCAGGAGCGTTTCGGCTTCCGCTTCGTGGGCAGCGATGGCACCATGACTACCAGCTACAACACACTGATTCTCTCGAAAACTCCGCGCGAGCGGGAGCCCGGCATGAGCATCAATACCTTCCCGTCCAAGATGCAGGCCGACTACGTCCGGGAGTATCAGAAGAAGTATCCGCCGCGCGGTCCGGTCGCCGAACTCGATGCCGACGATCAGAAGTTCCAGATGCGCGCTGACGCCCATCTCGAGCACCATCGCAACTTCCAGTCCTCAGTACTAAACGGCGCCAAACAGATCGAAGACCCCATCTTCGGCCTCCGCGCCGCGGGCCCCGCCTTGCTCTGCAACGAGAGTATCTACTCGCAGCAGATTCAGCATTGGGATCCCGTCGCGATGCGGGTAAAAGCCTAGCTCTTCGCAATCACCTGCGTATTGGCGATCTTGTCGCCAATGCGCTGACCTTGCGTGATGAACATCACCAGCTCGCCCACAAATACGATGGCGGCAATGCCGGGTCCGGCAATGATGCCCAGGAACGGGATCATCGAAATCAGTGACGGAATCGCAAAGGGAATGTTCCGCAGGATCAGTTGCTGATCCGTCGGCCGCTCGCCGTCGAGCCCGACCACGTCCAGGTTCAGTGCCTTTTTACCCAGGCTGGGACGAACCAGGTCGCGGCACAGCCAATAGGCCACGGCCAGTAAGCCGCCAATCAATCCCACGAAAGGAATTGCCGCTACGAACGCCAGCGGGATGCTGATCAATCCATCGATAATGAGCGCTCCGATGCGCGGACCAATCTCAGCTTTTTTCATGACGATTTGCTCTCTCCAAAGAAAATCTACAGAGGCGACATTGTCCTGTGTGACATCGATAGTACAAGATCGAGCCGTCAAAGAACAGGAATTAACGACGGCTCTCCGACGGATCCTCTTTGTCGCGGCTGAATCGCGGCTGATCGCGCGTTCCGTCGATCTTGATCCGCACCAACGTACCGGCTCCCTCCTTGGCGAAAAAGCGGTCGACGGGCTTCAGTGCCCAACGCTTCCACCCGGTTTGCGTCTGCGAGACTTTCGCATCCAAGCGCAATTTGCCCCTAAAGTCGATGGCCTCCTGAGCAAAGGTGTATTTGCCGTCCAAATCCAGATCCGCCCCCGGAATGTTCAGGCCCAAACTGGGAAACTCGATCACTCCGTTGGACATCTTGAATTCACCAGCCAGATTCGCCCGCACCTCATTCACGCTCGGGTCCTTAGGCTTCCCTTGCGCTTTGCTGCTCATCTCGTCGATCTTGTCCTGGACGGTGGCGCTGGTGAAGTCGCCGTTTTCGATCAGAAACGATCCCGAGAGCTGCAGCTTGTCCGCCGGTTCCGCTTTGCCTGGCGGAAGTACCATCTTCACCTTCAACTGAATCGGCCCCTTCATCATCGGCGGCCCCTTCATCGCCAGCCGCATCAGATCTTCAATACGACCTTCGTGGAACGTCACGTTGAGGTCGATCGTCTTGCCGGCTTCGCCCTTGCCCCGCACCACCCCTCCGCGCGCCGCGAAGCGCGTCTTACCAAGGGTCGCCTCCACAGGATCCAGCAAGGTATTGCCGTTTCCGCCGTCGATCACCGCATGGAAGGTGGTCGTCAGCAGCATCGGATTGCCGGACATCGTCAACCGGAAGTCCGGTGTTCGAGTCTCGCCGTCAGCGATGATGTGGTCAATTAGCCCGCCGAACTTGCCGGTCGAGTTCAGGTGCCCGGAGATGCCCTTAAATACACTCAAATCGGCATTTTTGAAGTCGTATACCCCGTCGAGCGGCGTGTCGCTCGGCTACCCGGCTACCCAGGGCCCGAAGTGCCCTTGCGACAGGATCAGTCCCGGCGGCTTCGGATTGGTCAACTCGGCCACGTAACTCATCGCCAGGCCTGGACCCGCCGAGGTCAACCGCAGCTTCCGGATATCGAACTCCAGTGGATCCTTGTTGGGGTCACGCGGCAGCACCGAGAGCTTGGAGATCGGAAGAGC
>JALHNI010000101.1 GCA_022843605.1 Bryobacter sp. | reverse complement strand
AAGTAGTGGTTGTCATGCCGGCCTACAACGCCGCAAAAACCCTCCACATGACTTACGCCGACCTGCCTCACGACAGCGTCGACCTCGTCATCCTCGTTGACGACGGCAGCAAGGACGAAACCGCGCGCATCGCCCACGACCTCGGCCTCGAAGTCTTCGTTCACCATCGCAACTACGGCTACGGCGCCAACCAGAAAACCTGCTACCGCGAGGCCCTCAAAGCCGGAGCCGACATCGTCGTCATGGTCCACCCGGACTACCAATACGACCCCACCCTCCTCCCGCAAATCATCCAGCCCATCGTCGACGATCAAGCCGACGTCGTCCTCGGCTCCCGCCTCATGGGCCTCAGCCCCATGGCCCAGGGCATGCCCTGGTGGAAATACATCTCCAATCGCTTCCTCACCGGACTCGAGAACAAAGTCTTCGGCCTCAACCTCAGCGAATACCACACCGGCTACCGCGCCTTCCGCCGTGAAGTTCTCGAACAGGTCAATGTCGAAATGAACTCCGATGCCTTCATCTTCGATCAGGAGATCATGGCCCAAATCGTCGAGATTAAGATGCGCATCACCGAAGTCCCGGTCCCCACCCGATACTTCGCTCAGGCCTCCTCAGCCTCCTTTATTCAGTCCTCCATCTACGGTCTTTCCATCCTCACCCTCCTCGCCCGCTATTTATTGCACCGTACCGGCTTGCGTCGTCACCTCCAGTTTGAGAGCCTGGAACGTCGGTATCGCAGCTCAGCGGCGATCGCCGGCAAGAATTAGCCTTGAACCGAAAAACTCTCTTCCTCGATTCCATCCTGATCTTCCTCCTCGCCGCCGTGCTCATCTGGCCGCTCTTCAAGGTGAAGTACGTCGACAACTGGGCTTCCATTGAGAGCACCTTCATCGCCGATGCTCACTTCCTCAAAGAGAATTGGCCCCATCCCCACTGGCAGCCCAACTGGTACGGTGGCACCCGTTTCGATTTCGTCTATCCCCCCGCCCTCCGCTACGGCACCGCCGCTCTCGCCAAATACTACCCGCGCATGACCGAGGCCCGTGCCTATCACATCTATACGGCCTTCTTCTACTGCATCGGCATTATGGGCGTCTATCTCTTCGTCCGCCTCATTGGCGGCCATCGCTGGTGGGCCTGGCTGTCCGCCGCCGGCTGTGCACTCCTCAGTCCTTCCTTCCTCTTCCTGACTGACCTGCGCATTGACTCGCTCTATCTCGTTCCCCAACGCCTCGGCGTCCTCCTTCGCTACGGCGAAGGACCCCACATCACCGCCGTCGCCCTCCTGCCCCTCGCCCTCGCCGCGTCTTTCCGCGCTCTCGTCGCCTGGCGTCCCATCTCCCTCGCCATGGCCGCCATCCTCTGTGCCCTCGTCGTCTCCAATAACTTCTACGGCGCCACTTCGCTTGCCATCTGCTACCCCATCCTCGTCTGGAGCGTTTGGATCACCCACCTCGACCGCGTAATGCCCGTTCGTGCCGTGGCCATCGGGGCCCTCGCCTACGGCCTTACCTCCTTCTGGCTCACCCCCTCCTATATCGAAGTCACCCTAAACAACCTGAAGCTGGTTGCCGTCCCCGGCAACGCCCTCTCCATTTGGGTCGCGCTTGCCCTCTGGATGGCCTACATGCTCGCCACCGATCGCCTCTCACGCGGCCGCCGCGATCTCGTCTATCCCACCCTCGTCTGGGGACTCTTTCTCTTCTTCACCCTCAACGTCCTCGGCCACTTCTTCTTCAACTTCCGCGTCACCGGCGAACCCGGACGCATGGTGCCCGAGTTCGACATGGCCTTCATCCTCTTCTTCGCCGAAGCCGGCCGCTGGCTCTGGAATCGCCCCGCCTCACCCCGTCTACGGATTGCCGCCCGCGTCGCTGTGGCCGCCCTCCTCGTCGTTGGCTTCCTGCCCGCCCAGAAGTACCTCTCCCGCGCCTACGAGCCCATCCTCCCCTACGGCAACTACCAGGACCGCATCGAATACAAACTCTCCGAGTGGATGCACCTCAACCACCCCCGCTCCCGTTCCTTCGTCACCGGCTCCCTTCGCTTCTGGTACAACACCTGGTTCACCTTGCCCCACATGGGCGGCGGCTCCGAACAGGGCCTGACCAATCAGCGCATCAACCTCGGCTTCGTCCGCGTCATCGCCGAAGAGGACGCCAACCGCGCCCTCGATTGGCTTCAGGCCTACGGCATCGACTTCGCCATTGCGCATGAAGCCAAGTCCCAGGAGATCTATCACGACGTCACCCAACCCAGGAAGTTCGCTTCGATAGCCACCCAAATCTATGACGATGGCGAAGGAAACCTCATCTATCAGGTTCCCCGCAAATACTCCTCCCTCGCCCGCGTCGTCGATACCGCCCAACTCACCAAAATCCCCAATCTGGAGGGCGATGGCCAACAGGAACTGGTCACCGCTTACGCCGCCGTCATGGAGAAAGGCCCCGACTCGCCGGCGACCCTCGATTGGCAAGGCACCGACGCCTTCCGCATCCGAGCCCGCGTCGCCCCCGGTCAGTCTCTCGTCGCCATGGTCACCTATGACCCTGCCTGGCACGCCTACTCCAATGGCCAGCCCGTCCCCACCCGCATCGATGCCCTCGGCCAAATCCACCTGCTCGTCCCCCCCGGCGACGTTGACGTCCAGGTCATCTTCGAACTGCCCAAACAGAACCTTGCCGGGCGCGCCCTCACCGCCCTTTCCCTCTTCGCCATCGCGGGTCTCTTCTATCTGGGTCGGCGGCAACGGGGATGAAACCGGCGTTCTCCCGGGCGAATCTCGTCATCGCCTTCCTCCTCTTCGCCCTCAACGTCCTCCTCAACCTTCCGCTCTTCCGTTCCGGCGCCATGCCTTACCGCGACTCCATCGAGCTCGGCTACGCCTCGATGACCCGCTTCTACTACCTCCACCCCAACCCCTTCGGCTGGAATCCCCTCCAATACTGCGGACTCCCCACCCAGTTCATCTACCTGCCTGGCCTTCAATACATCGCCGCCACCCTCGCCCATTTACTCCCCATCGATCCCGCTTACCTCTACCGGATCCTCGCCGCCTCGCTCTCCTGCCTCGGCCCGTCCACCGTCTTCCTCTTCGTCGCCTACTTCACCCGGCAACGCTGGTGGGCTCTCGCCGCCGCCCTCAGCTACACCCTCTTCTCGCCTCTCTATGGCATGGTCTCCACCATTGACCGTGATCGCGGCAGCATCCAACTCCCCTGGCGCCTGCTCGTCCTCGTGAAGTACGGCGAGGGACCCCACAACGCCGGGCTCACCCTCCTCCCTCTCGCCCTCATCGCCCTTTGGGAAACCTGCACCAACCCCAAATACTGGCGCCTCCTCCTCGCTGCAGTTCTCCTCGCCTTCATCGCCCTCACCAACTGGGTCGCCGCTCTCGCCCTCGCTTTCTGCGCCCTCACCATGGCCCTCACGGTTCTCCGTCTCCCCGGTTTCCGGCTCGAACGCATGCTCCTCGCCGGCCTGCTCGCCTACGGACTCGCCTGCTTCTGGCTCACCCCCACCCTCATCCGCACCATCGCCTTCAACTGGCCCGCCGACGCCTTCAACTACCATCTCCAAGCCAAGCAGGAATGGCTCCTCTTCGGCCTCGCCCTCGGCCTCGTCCTCATCCGTCTCGCCTTCCGGTTCCTCTGTCCCGGCGAACGCTTCACCTGCTTCATCGTCCTCAACACCTTCGGCTTCGGCTGGGTCGTTCTCTGGTTCTACGACGGCGGCGTCAACACCCTCCCCGAGTCCCGCCGCTACGCCCTCGAATTCGAACTCTTCCTCGTCATCGCCGTCTTTGAGTACTTCCGTCTCCTGCTCCGCCGCCCCCGCCCCGTTGCCATCTTCTGCACCGTCGTGCCCCTCCTCTTCTTCTTCAGCGCTGGCCGAGCGCAAGTCACCCGCTACCTCACCCAGGGCTTCGCCGCCCGCAATCCCATCCCGGTCGAGCAATCCATCGAACACCGGCTCGCCACCAAGCTTGCCAGCCTCAAGCCCCAAGGCCGCGTCTTCGCCTCCGGCGGACTCCGCTTCCGCCTCAACGCCTGGTACGAAATCCCCCAGATCGGCGGCGGCTTTGAATCCGGCCTCCGCAACCGTATCCCGCTCACGCTCGCCTACCAGATCCGCACCGGTCTCAACAGCGCTCCCGGCCAGGAAACCGCCGATGCCATCCTCGCCCTCCGCGCCATGGGCGTCGAATACGTCGTCGTCCACGGAGCCAAATCCCGTGAACACTACCGCGACTTCAAGAACCCCCTCAAATTCGAAGGCGCCCTCGAACTCGTCCACCGCGAAGAAGACGATTCCATCTACCGCGTCCCCTACCACTCACTCGCCCACCTCCTGAAGCCCGGCGATCAACTCGGCTGGCCCCGCGAATCCAAACTCCCTCGACTCGCTCCCTATGTCGCCGCCATGGACGACCCCTCCCGCTCCAAGCTCACCACCTCCTGGCTCTCCCCCTCACAACTCCGGATCTCCGGTCCCATCGACCCCAACACCGTCGTCGCCCTCCCCATCAGCTACGACTCTGGCTGGCGCGCCACCCACGGCGACCGTTCCATCGAAGTCCATCGCGACGACCTCGGCTTCATCATGCTCCGCGCCGATCCCCACCCTGGCCAGGACATCCTCCTCACCTACCGCGGCACCCCTGCGCAATACACCTGCGCCTCTTTCAGCGCCCTCATCTGGCTCGCTGCCCTAGCCCGCCTCCGCCGCCCCTAAGCGCCAACAGAACCCCGACCGCCAGGGAGGGGAAGTCATCCACATTCCCACCCAAGCAATCACACGTTTGCAATACACCTGTGCACCTCAAAACGCTAAACTAGAAGCTACGCAATGTCCCAAAAAATGAGAATTGGAATCCTGACTGGCGGGGGCGATGTCCCCGGTTTGAACTCCGTCATCAAAGGCGTCACCTACCGCGCCAGCGAACTCGATTATGAAGTCATCGGCATCCGTCGCGGCTGGGAAGGCCTCACCCACGTCAACTTCGACGATCCCGCCTCCAAGTCGCGCTACATCCTGCCGCTCACCCGCGACAATACCCGCACCATCGATCGCACCGGCGGCACTTTCCTCCACTCCAGCCGCACTAACCCGTCCAAGATGAAGACCATCCCGGCCTTCCTCGCTGGCAGCGAATTTCCTGGAACCGAGCGCGAAAAAGACGGCCAGACCTACACCACCTACGACATGTCCAAGCGCGTTCTCGCGAACCTCGAAACGCTCAAGCTTGATTACCTCGTGGCCATCGGCGGCGACGACACCCTCAGCTATGCCGCCCGCCTCGACAAGCTCGGCTTCAAAGTCGTCGCCATCCCCAAAACCATGGATAACGACGTTCGCAACACCGAGTACTGCATCGGCTTCTCCACCGCCGTCAGCCGCGCCACCGACGCCATCCAGCGCCAGCGCACCACCGTCGGCTCCCACGAACGCATCGGCATCTTCCGCATCTTTGGCCGCGACGCCGGTTACACCGCGCTTTATACCTCCTACGTCACCTCCGTCCGCTGCTGCATCCCCGAGCACCGGTTCGACCTGCCGCACCTTCTCGAAGTCCTCAAGCGCGACAAGGCCCACAACCCCAGCAACTACGCCCTC
The DNA here is from genome assembly GCA_022843605.1 of Bryobacter sp. Taxonomy (GTDB): domain Bacteria; phylum Acidobacteriota; class Terriglobia; order Bryobacterales; family Bryobacteraceae; genus JALHNI01. The sequence continues at coordinate 20,493 of JALHNI010000101.1, read as the reverse complement.
GTTGTGCTCAGCGAAGGCGCCGAGTGGCAAGGCTACCAGGTCCGCCACTACGGCGACGCCGACGCCTACGGCCATCGCAAAAAGGGTAACGTCGGCGAGGACATCGCCGAAGAAGTGAAGCGCGTCCTCAAGGAAGAAACCATCGTCAGCGACCTCACCTACGACCTCCGCTCTGGCGACCCCGACTTCGTCGACAAAATGGTCGCTACCACCTTCGGCAATATGGCCTTCGACACCATTCTCCAAGGCAAAAGCGGCCTCATGAGCGCCATCTTCCACGGCTGCTACGACATGGTCCCCATCCCCGATCCCAAGCTCGGACCGCGCAAAGTCGACGTCGAAACCATGTACAACGTCGAACGCTTCCGTCCTAACTACGCCAACAAAATCGGCATGCCGATCTTCCTCACCAAAGCCTGATGTCCTGGTGGCCTTTCCGTCGGACCGGCCTTCCGGCCGGTCCCCCCAACCTCACCGAAATTCGCCACTCCTTCGAGCGCGACGCCCACGACGAAGAGCACTTCCCCTCCACCATCGACCCCCGCATCTACCACGTCAAGCTCATCCTTGAACACCTCGGTCCCCTCCACTCCGCCCTCGACGTCGGCTCCGGTAAAGGCCGCTTCGCCCGCGTCCTCAAAGAACACCATCCCGCGGCCAACATCGTCTGCTTCGACCTCGCTCTCGAAATGCTCCGCCGCGTCGACCCCAACCTCGCCACTTGCGCCGGCAGCATGACCGCCCTCCCCTTTGCCTCCCACTCCTTCGACGGCGTCTACGCCACCGAAAGCCTCGAACACGCCGTCGACATCGAAACCGCCGTCGCCGAAATGTGCCGTGTCTTAAAGCCCGGCGGCCGCCTCGTCATCATCGACAAGAACGCCGAACACTGGGGCAAACTCAAAACCCCCGCCTGGGAACGCTGGTTCCACCGCGCCGAACTCGAAAATCTACTCCGCCGCCACTGCCAAACCGTCGAAAGCCGTCCCATCTCCTACTGGGAAGACGTGCCCCCCGACGGACTCTTCCTCGCCTGGCTCGCCACCAAGTAAGCATTTCTTCATTCAACCCTGCGAGAATAAGGGATAAGTGGAGCTCAACCAGAACCCGCAAGTTAATCCCCCGATCGCGAAACTCCTCCGCCCCTTTCAAGAGTTTGCCCACCGGCAAAGCGCGGGTGGTATTGTCCTGCTCGCCTGCGCCCTCTTCGCCCTCGCCTGGGCGAACTCTCCCTGGGCGAAAATCTACTTCGATCTCTGGCACCTCCCCCTCACTGTCTCCCTCGGCGACTTCCGCCTCTCGCACGACCTCCACTTCTGGGTCAACGACGCGCTCATGGCCGTCTTCTTCTTCGTCGTCGGCCTCGAGATCAAACGCGAACTCCTCGCCGGCGAACTCGCTTCTCTCCAACAAGCGGCCCTCCCCATCGTCGCCGCCATTGGTGGTGTCCTCGTTCCCGCCCTCATCTACGCCGCTCTGAACTTTGGCGGACCCGGCGCTCCCGGCTGGGGCATCCCCATGGCTACCGACATTGCCTTCGCCCTCGGTGTCCTCGCCCTCCTTGGCGACCGTGTTCCCCTCGGCCTCAAGGTCTTCCTCACCGCCCTCGCCATCGTCGACGACATCGCCGCCGTCCTCGTCATCGCCCTCTTCTTCACCGCCGACATCTCCTGGGGCGCACTAGGCCTCAGCGTCCTCTGTCTCTTCATCTATCTGGTGCTCAATCGACTCGGCGTCCGCCATCCCTACCCCTACGCCCTGGTCGGTGGCGTCCTCTGGCTGGCCATTCTCGGCTCCGGCGTCCATCCCACCGTCGCCGGCGTCCTCGGCGCCTTCATGATTCCCAGCCGCACCGCCATCGATCCCCTCAAGTTCCTCGCCGACAGCCGCTGCTACCTCAATCACTTCGAGCAAGCCTCCGCCAGTGAACGCAGCATCCTCAGCGATAGCGAGCAACAGGTAGCGGTCGAGTCCCTCGAGGAAGGCTGCGAAAAAGTCCAACCGCCCCTCCACCGCCTGGAGCATGCCTTGCACCCCTGGGTCACCTTCGTCATCATGCCCCTCTTCGCTCTCGCCAACGCTGGCGTCGCCTTCACCGGTGACCTCGCCGCCGCGATTCTCAGCCCCGTCACCCTCGGCGTCACCCTCGGCCTGCTCCTCGGCAAACCCCTCGGCATCACCCTGGCCTCCTGGCTCGTCGTCCGCTTTGGCTGGGCCTCCCTCCCCGAAGGCGTCTCGTGGTCCCACATCCACGGCGCCGCTTGGCTCGCCGGCATCGGCTTCACCATGTCCTTCTTCATGGCTGGACTCTCCTTTTCCTCCCCCCTTCACCTCACCGAAGCCAAACTCGGCATCTTCACCGCCTCCCTCCTCGCCGCCCTCGTCGGCTCCCTCCTCCTCACCCGCGCTCAACCACCGCCCCTGTCTGCGCTCGATTCCTCCCCCAAATAGGGTCATTTACACCCACACCTCACTTACGTATAGTCGCTGAGTGCCGCTTCCGGAATTTTTCAAGCAATTCGACGAGCCCACTTTGAAGGCCCTCTCCATTGCCTTCTCCGCCCTCGGTGTGGGTGCAAAGCTCTTCACCTCCGCCCGTGCCTCTCTCAATGAGCGTGCTGGCGATCACCGCCGCGCCAAATGTCTCCAGCAAGTCCGCGACCTCGCCGCCACACTCGCTCACCTCGATAGCGTTTCCGTCGTCCTCCAACCCGAAGTGGTCCAGGTTCGCGCCTCCATCCTGCGAGAGATCGGCCTCCTGAATGCCCGGATCGCCCAGACCTACCCTGTTCTCCCCGATCTCACTCCGCTGACCGTTCCCCATCGCACCGACTGGCAACGGAGATTCTTGCTTTATTGGCCCCAACGCAAGCTTGCTTGGGTCCCCCAACTGATCTTTTACTACTTCTGCTTCGTCCTGCTCGTCCTCCCCCTGGCCGCGACGGAACTTGGGGTTGCACAGGTCACCGTCGTATGGCTCTTCTTCGCGCTCTTCACTTTGGGCATCCGTTACTGGGCGGCCATAACCGAGTACACCGGTCGGCCAGTTTTCCGCCCCCTTTGGCAGCGCCTAACTCTCTTCTACCGGCCATTCAGGGCTCGCGGGTTCATTGCCCACCTTGCCTACTGGTTCTTCGCCTTTACCCTGGTCGTCGGTACCCTCAGCGAGGTGATCGAAAAGTCTGCCTTCGATCGCGATACCTTGGCGGGCGTGCTCGGTTGCCTCCTCTTTCTCATCGCCTGCCAGCAATGGGCACGCGCCTACGATGCTCCGCCCGCCCTGATTCTCCCCGCCGATCCCGTCCCCAGCCCCCTGACGGCCCACGCCGCCGCCGGCAGCTAAGTGGTGCGGGTTTCAACCCGCGCTGAGCTTCAGCTCCGCCCACTCTCCCCGCAAACACACCATCCCACGTCCCGAAATCGCCCGCCGCACCAACGGCGTCGAAATCGCCAAAACCGCCCACCCCCGCCAAGCCGCCTAAATCGACACCAAGTCCCAGATCTGCAGGTACCCGTCAACGTCGATCGCATACACCGCATCCTGCCGAGCCCTCAGCAGGGCGACATCCGCCACCAGGGGCACGGTCTGCATCAACGTCCCGTCCCAAGGATTCCAAACCCTCAACGTCGCGTCTTCGGCTGCGGAGATCAGTGGTCCCTCAGGCGGAACCACCTTCAGCGCCAGGACAGAAATGTAAGGGGGATAGCCGGCAATCGTTCGGATCTCGTCGCCCCTTGGTCCCTCATTACGGATTGTGCCGTCAACCTCGGAGTAAGCCGTGAAACACACCTCCGAACCATCCGAAACAAGTGCCATCAATTCCCGCCGATGGGGGCCGATGGGGCCGATGGGGACGGCCGATGGGCCGATGGGGACGGCCGATGGGGCCGATGAGGGCCGATGGGGGCCGATGGAGGGGCCGATGGGGGCCGATGGGGACACGCTGCTAAGACACCACTGCACCCCGCAATTCTGCCCAGAATCCGGCCCATTCAAATCAATCGTTTACCAGGAAAAGGGACAGAGCGACCTGTCCCCGCTCCTGCCGATTGCCATCTCGCCCAGAAGTCTCCCCAAAAACCTAAGCCCAGAATGCCCTACGCCGCCGACCGTGGCCCCTCCGGCTAAAACGCTCGACTCTGAATCTGCTTCTCCCGCCTGCGCGATGTCGTAGGCACTCTGCATCCGCATCAACGTCGCCTCGAACCGGAGCGCCATGTCACCGGACAAACCGGCCTCAGCCCTCAAAGCGCGGGACAACGACTGCCGGGACGCGGCCAATCGCCTCCGCGCGGAAGCGATCGCGACGCTTGGTAAACTGAAGGTCGAGAGGCCCCAATGCCGCACCAATCCGTCGTTGTAAGCGATCCTGAAATCCTGGGCGGCACGCCGTGCTTTCGTGGAACCCGCGTGCCCGTCGATTCCTTGATCGACTACCTGGAAGCAGGTGACAGTCTTGGATGAGTTCCTCGACAACTTCCTTCCGTGAGCCGAGAGTCAGCCCTCGCCGCACTGGAAGAACCAGCTATGTTGGCGGCCAGCACGCCTCCACCCACATCTTGAGCGTTGTACGGTTCCAGGTTGGAGTCCGCCCGGTAATGTACGGTTCAAGTTCGGCCTCGAACCGCGAGATCAGAGTGTCTTGCGCGATCAGGCCGGCCTGCGCCAAGTAGATGACGTCGCGAATGTCGCGGTCATTGCTTCGCTCCAACTTAGTCAATGCGAGGTCGTGCGGTTCGAGCGCCCACAATCGAACGTTTTGCCAAATCGGGAAAGCCCTGACCAAACGGCTCGCGTAGGCCTCCGGATAGTTGGCCACCCCCACGTGGTCGATATAGACGCGGTGCTTCTGCTGCAGCGCTGATCCTTTCCCCGCCAACTCGGCCACACGCGCGCCTGGTTCCGGCGGAATCACTGTGAGCACATCGAGGTCCGCTGTCTCACGGCCGAACCCGTAGTGCTGGCTAACGACGAAGCCGCCAATGCAGTGGAAGTCAACGGGCCCATCAAGCGAACCGTCCAACTCTGTCAGGAACGAGAGCCACGGCTCCACCGGGCTCTCACGCCGCATCGTGCAAGTCCTCGCGACGGATCCGGGTTAGCAGGTTCCAATGTTCAGCGAGTTCCGTCCGATTCACGCGCATCCATTCGCGCGTCGCGCCGGGCATGGAATCCCAGCAGAGCGTGTCCTCTTGCAAGAGGCGCGCTCGTTCCAGTTCGCGGACGGCCGTCAGCCCCGCGGGCGTTGTATCGGCCTCGGCCAACTGCAGCACGAACCCCAGCCGGTTTTGGAGATTCCGCATCTTCGCGTGCCGCACCATTCCGCCGAACTCGAGTTGGACCTGGAACGTGGTCACCAACCAGGGCAAGGCCTCCACCACTCGGGCATCGGCGTCCGTACTCGACAGCACCGACAGGAGAAGACTGTCCGGCCGGGGGCGTGACCGGGACTTGCCAACGTGAGCAAATCCGGGGTAACCGAGCGCGCTCAACTGGGCGCGGAAGCGATCGTCCGACGACTCCGCCCGGTCCTTGTCCGCCGAGACCCTCATTCGATTCCGCAACTCCGCCGTCAAAGGGCGCACCCCTTTTTCCAACAGCGACAGGTACGGCTGCGAGACGCCAAGCAGGGACGCCGCATCCACCTGAGTCAGGCCCTTCCGCTTTCGCCATCGCAACACGTCCGCCACATGCGCCTCATTCACTAGGTTAGCATGTAATATTACATGTGCGGCGCAAAAAAGTGCCGGCCGTCCCGCCCAGCCGGCGACCCAAAGCCCCGCTGCTCGGGCCCGATCGCCCGATAGCACCACGCTCCCAATCGCCCACTGCATCCCGCAATCCGCCCAATTGAGACCCTCCCGTCGCCGCCTCTCACCTTGCCCAGCAGCCCGGAAATCTGGCACTCTGGAAGGGTGAAGTCCAACCGCCGCCCCGAACCAATGCCGGCATCGAAGGCCTCTCCTGGAAAACTCCTGCGGTTCCCCCTCATCCCCTCTCACCCGGACCTCCCTCTCATCACCAGCCGGCAAGTGGCCGCCGCCGAAGACGCAGCCCTCTCCGTTCACGACGATTCCAAATAATCTTCGCCGCCCCTAACCCACACGCCCTCAACCACTTCCCCAAAACCGACCCCGCCCCGCCCCCCAGAAAACTTGCGTCCGCCTGTCACCCTGAATGTGGAGGACCTTCACCATGCCGACTCCCAAACAGATCGCGGCCAATCGCCGCAACGCTAAGAAATCCACCGGCCCGCGCACCGCCGCCGGTAAAGAAAAATCCAAACTCAACCCCCTCAAGCACGGCCTCACCGCCGCCACCGTCGTCCTGCCCTTCGAGTCCGCCGACGACTACGAAGCCCTCCAGCAGGCCGTCCTCAACGATCTCCAGCCCCGCAACACCACCGAGCAAATCCTCGTCGAGCGCTTCATCCACCGTCATTGGATCTCGCTCCGCCTCGCCCGCACCGAACGCGGCTGGCTGCAAGCCATGTATCAAGCCCACCTCGCCGACGGCCTTCGCCAGGCCAAGAACCCCAAAGCCAACCCCGACCCCTACGAAGGCCTCGCCCTCTGCATGCTCCAGGCCCACCCCGACGACACCCAAGATCTCCTCCACAAAAACTTCTTCCGCTACCGCGCCCTCATCGAAAACGACTTCCAGCGCGCCCTCCGCGCCCTCGAGCGCAATAAGCTCCTCGCAACCCAATCAAAAGAAGAAGAAAACCCCGAAAATGGCTTCGTTTCGTCAAGCCCCGCGAAACTCCCCCTGCGAGACCAGCCTGAGCCCGTCGCGCTCCCCCTCCACCCTCAGATTCCAACCCAAAAATCCCCTTTGCCGACCGCCGATCCCCACTTACACTGTCCGTAAAGGGAAAAAGATGAGACTCGTCGCCACCATCCTGCTGCTCGCCCTCTCGGCCCGCCCCTGTTCCATCGCGCGGATCCAAACCATCTGGTCAAAAACGCCGGGCTCGCCGTCCCAACTCTTTGCCTTCGAACGCGATGGCCGCGTCGGCTTCATCGACGCTGCGGGCCACATCGCCATCCCGCCCACCATCCCCGGGCCCATCGACGACATCGGCGACTTCTCCCACGGCCTCGCCCGCATTCGCCACGAAGGCTTCGTCGACGAAACCGGCCAATGGAAGATCAAAGGCGCTTTCTGGTGGCTCACCGACTTCGCCGATGGCCTCGCCAACGCGACCATCGAAGGACCCGCGCACTCTCGTTCCACCCGCTTCCTCGACCGCACCGGGCAGCTTGTGACTCAACGCCCCGACGATCGCGTTGAGCCCTTTTCCGAAGGCTACGCCGTTTACCGCGTTCAAGGCAAAAAGGGGCTCCTCGTCTGGAAACCGGTCTTTATCTCCCGCAGCTATCCTGGCCTCGAAGGCCTCATCGATCGCACCGGTCAGCCCGTCGTCCCGGCCACGTACGCCCAAGTCGGGCCCGTCTCGGGTGGCCTCGCCCGTGTCGTCCTCGACGGTCCCTGCCACATCGCCACCCCTGAAGGTTACGCCCAGGGCACCCCGACCACCGGCTATCCCACTTCCTGCGGCGGCGCCCCCGACGACGCTGTTTCTCCCTGTGCCACTGGCTTCATCAAGCCCACGGGCGAAATTGCGATTCGTCCCCAGTTCGAGTCCGCCCGCGATTTCCGCGAAGGCCTCGCTGCCGTTCGACGCGGCGGTCTCTGGGGCTTCATCAATCCTGCAGGCGAGATGGTCATCCCGCCTGCCTTTCAGCAAGCCCAATCCTTCCATGAAGGCCTCGCCGCTGTCCTCGTCAAAAATCAGTGGGGCTTCATCAACCGGGCCGGAACCATCGTCATCTCCCCCCGCTTCACCGAAGTCGAGCCCTTTTCTGACTCCTTCGCCGTTGCCACCGTCACTAAGGGAGAAAACAAGCAGTCCTTCTACGTTGACCGCCAAGGCAACCCCCGCTTTCGGCGCGACTACCTCGAACTCTCCCCCTTCGTTCAAGGCCTCGCCGCCGTCCGCACCGGCCCCCACCACATTCTCTACATCGATCACTCCGGTCGCACCGTTTTCGAATACGATCGAAAACCTTGGGGGAACGGAACTCAGGAGAATCCGTAAATCCTCACCGCATTCCCATAACGCACCGCCGGCCGATTCTTCGCCGGGATGAACGCATTCAACTGTTCCGCCGCCTCCCGGTAAAGCTTGTCCGAGGGGCCCACACCGCCTTGCACCATGCGTTCCGCGCCGAACGCCTTCACCAACCGCTCGATGTGCGGCGCCAAGTCCGGATACGGATGCTTCTGCTTCGACGAGTAGCCCAGGCCCGAAAACTTCAATACGGTGCGCGGCAATTCGGCCAAGCGGACCACCTGGTCCCAGCCGCCGTCCTCCACGCCCGCCCGTCCCAGATGGTCGAGAATCACGGTCACCGGCACCGCCTTGGCCAACGCCGCGATCGCCGGTGCATGATGCGGCACAAAGTGCATCTGTACGGCCAACCCCAGGTCCGCGCAAGCGGCCCAAGTCCGCTTCATCGCCGGATCCGCCAGATTCCGGTTCTTCAGCGGCCCAGACTTCAAGAAAGGCTCCTTCGGCCCGTTCATCGCATGCACCCGCAGCGCCACAATTCGCTTCGGCCAGCGCCTGGTCAACTCGCGCAGCTTACCCGGCGTCGCTGGATCGATCGGGTCGAACAGACAGGTCCCTTTAAAGAAGCCCGCGGGCTTCTCGTTCGCGAAGCAGTATTCGAGATATCGATGGTCGTCCTGATAGGGCTCAGGATGGACGATCACCGCGTGCCGCACCCGATGCGCCGCGGCAAAACTCAAGTATGGCCCCAAGGGCTCAGCCGGCGGCTTGTACGTCGCCGCGGGATGGTAAGGAAAGCGCGCCGGCTCAAAAAGATGCAGGTGCGCCTCCACCGAATCCGGAAGAGTCTGAGCGAAAGGAGCGAACAACAATGAACGTCGAGTAACCATACGAGTTTCCTTGAGCGGACTCTCCATGCTATCCTAACGGCTGGCGACCAACCTCCCACCCTGTGGGCGCGTAGCTCAATTGGCAGAGCAACTGACTCTTAATCAGTAGGTTGAAGGTTCGATTCCTTCCGCGCTCACCATTCATCACCACCCCCGCCCTAATTCTAGAGTCCGTCCCCGGATGGCAAGCAAACTGCTCTAAGAAGCGAAGCAAAGAGAGCGAGGGAATTTCAATCATGCTCAGTTGGATCATCTTTGGCCTGATCATTGGTGCCATCGCGAAGCTGGTGATGCCGGGTAAAGATCCCGGTGGCTTCATCGTTACCATTCTGCTCGGCATCGCCGGGGCCTTACTTGGCGGGTGGATGTCCACCCTTGTCGGTTTCGCCGACCAGGAACAACCCGCCGGCTGGATCATGTCGATCCTGGGAGCCGTCGTGCTGCTGGCCCTTTACCGGGTGGTGGCCGCAAGGTCCGGCGACGTGGCGTAAACAGCGCAAACCTCCGCGCAATGACTCAGCGCCTGCGCGAAATGCCGCTACGGGATCAACTCGCCAGCCCCGAAATCGTGCCGGTGCTGGAGCCGAAGCTGTCGGCCTCAACGCCCATGCGCCGCAGCATGTTGACGAAGAGGTTGCACAGCGGAGTGTTGTGATCTCGCCTATGGGTCAGGTGCTGGCCATGCCGGAACCCGCCGCCCGCCAGGAGGATCGGCAGGTTCGTGTTGTCGTGGATATTGGCATCGCCCATGTTGCTGCCGTACAGCACCATCGTATGGTCCAGCAGACGCTGCCCGCCTTCCCGCTTGGTGGCGAGGCTCTGCAGTAGCTTGCGGAGCAGCGCCATCTGTTGATGGTCGGCCGCTTCCAACTGCTTCACCTTCTCCTCGGACTGCCCATGATGGCTGAGGTTGTGATAGCCCTCGGTGGTGTTCTGCTGGTCGTTCAGCTTAAAGACGGGTGTCAGAAACGCATCCACCATCAGGGTGACGATGCGTGTGGAATCGGACTCGAGCGCCAGTTGGGCCATCGAGAGCATCAGGTCGAACTTCTCAAAGAAGAGTCGCTTTTCCTGGATGTCGGCGGGCGGCGGCTGTGTCGCTGCCGGCTTCGGCCGCAACTCCCAGGCGCGCGCCGTTTGCAGTCGTCCCTCCACTTCGCGGATCGAAGTGAAGTACTGGTCCAGCCGAGCCCTGTCGCTCCCACCGAGTCCCCGGCTGTAGTCTCTGGTCTCTTCCAGCAAGGTATCCAGGATGCTGCCGCGCTCTTCCAGCCGACGCAGTTGCTTCTGCACCGAGGCCGGATCGCCTTGGACGAACATCTGCTGGAACAGAGCCGGTGCGCTGTCCTCAGCCGGCAGCAGGACGCCGTCGCGCGTCCAGGAGAGGCTGCGGTTGGCTTTGTCGACGTTCACCCCGAGGTTCAGCGTGGGGAAGCGAGTGACGTGTCCCAGCTTCTCGGCGGCGAACTGATCCAGCGAGATGCTGTTGCGAAAGCCGCTCTTGAACGCTCCGCGCGCCGCGGTGAGAAAGCAGTTGTCGGTGCTATGTCCTCCTGTCACTCCGGGATGCGACAGTCCACTGAAGACGGTGAACTCCTGGCGCACATTGGCGAGCTCCGAGAGATAGGGAGACAGTTGGTAGTCGCGTCCCCCCGTCTGGGGGAAGAACGGCTTGGCTAGCACGCCGAGATTGTTGGCGATGATCAGCATCCGCTTGGGCGGTTCGCCCGCAGCCCGCGCGAAGACCGGCGTCATGCATTCCAGCGCCGGCAGTCCCAGCAGGACTCCGGCGGACCGCAGCAGTCGCCGGCGAGGTAGGGAAGTGGCAACGTAGGGACCAGTCATCGGGTCTCTCCCAGGAAGATGTGGCTCTGTACGAAGGCGTGCAGCAGGTCCCGCACGCGGTAGCCGTCCTTCGCGCAGGTATCGAGCATCGCCTCCACTTCGGGGCGGTCTCCAAATCGGACGGGAGTGCCGGTGGCGTACACGGTGAACTGTTGGAGCAGGTTGCGGGCCAGTTGGCGGGGGTTGGCGGCGAGAATCGCTTTCAACTCGCGGATGTCCCGGAACGTGCGGCCATCGGCCAGTTTGCCGCTGGCCTCCACCGTTCCGGCGAGGGTGTAGGCGTAGTCATGACCGGTACGGTCAATGCCCGCGACGCGCTCGCCCTCGGACAAGCCCCGATAGCGCGTGCGCCAGGCACCGAGCACATCGAAGTTTTCGAGGGCCAGTCCGACGGGGTCGAACTTCGCGTGGCAATTGGCGCAGGTTTGCGATTTCGTATGCAGGGCGAGCAATTCCCGGATCGTTTTGGCGCCGCGGATGTCGGGCTCGACGGCCGGCACTCCGGGCGGTGGCGGTGGCGGCGGCTGCCCGATCAGCCGGTCCATGATCCAGGCGCCGCGCACGACCGGTGAGGTGGTGGTCCCGTTCGCCGTCACCTTTAGAATGGCGGCTTGCGTCAGCAAGCCCCCCAGCGGACTCTCCTGATCGAGGGCGACCCGCCGCAAGGCGGAGCCAGTCAGAGCGGGCAGCCGATAGTGCTTCGCCAACCGGTCATTGGCGAACACGAAGCGGGCGTCCACCAGCGTCCGCACCGGGAGATTGTCGCGCACCAGCGCGCCGAAGAAGGCATGGGTTTCGCGCTCCATGGACTCGACGAGATACTCGTCCAAGCGGTACTCCGGGTACAGGCGCAGGTCCGGGTCGTCCCGATGGATGTGGCGCAGGTTTAGCCAATAGCCGGTAAAGTTCTCGACAAACCGCTGAAACCCGGCGCCCCCGATCTGGCGGTCCACCTCGCTCTTTAGGGCGTCGCGATGGCGCAACTTCTGCTGGCGAGCCAGTTCGGCCAATGTGGCATCGGGCCGCGTGCCGGCCAGGAAATGGGAGAGGCGTGAGGCGATTGCGAAGTGGTCGTCCGCCCGCACCGGCTCACGGAGATAGAGGAAATGGCCAGAGCAGAGAAAGGCCTGGTAGCCGGCCAACATCGCTTTCGTAAAGGGTTCGCGTTGACTCAGGCGAGTCTGAATCAAACGGTCGAACTTGAGCAGGGCCTCTTCCGGCACGGGCTGGCGGGCAGCCTGACTCACAAAGCGCCGCAGCAGCCGCCGGGCGTCGGCTTCGGTTGCCGCTCCCTGATTGTCGAACAGCACCCGGTGCGATGGCGGCGGCCAGATCGGCGGCGGGATCGGCCCTTCGATCTCGAGCCATTGAAAGGCGACTCCCGGCTGGCCTCCTTCCGGAAACGGAGGGTAGCGATAGCTGCCCGGAATCTTGGGGAGGGCGTCCACCTGCGGCACCGGCAGGCCCAGCAGGCCATACTCGATCGTTTGACCGGCGCCCAGCAGCACGGTGGTTTCGTAAACGGCGGACTGCGGCTGAATGTCCATGATGCCGCCCGTGGAGCGAACGTCCTCGGCAATGTCGTGACTCGTAGGCTTGCGCGAACGGAAAGTCATCGGCACCGGCTCAACGGCCGACGTGAGGCCGAAGCCCGGCAACTGCCGAACGGCGCGGGCGGAAAACCGAACTCGGTACCGGCCAGGGAACTGGGCGGCAAAGCCTTGCGGATAGGCGCTGTACGGCCATCCGGGTGAGCGGAAGAAGGCCATCTCCACGGCGGGGTCATGCTCGCCGCTCTTGCTGAGCGCGCGGAACTTCTCGTTGCTCATGTCGATGGCCTTGGAGTCTTTCGCGAAGAACATGGCTTCCCGGCCGCCGAGCGTCTGGGCACTGGAAAATAGCTTCGTTCCCACGGCGCGGTAGGTTGTGGAGGGAGGGGGCGATGGCCGGTCGACCATGGCTTGGCGAAGAGCCACTTCCACCGCATCAAGGTAGGCAGTCAATTGGACCCGGGACATATCCAGCGTCTCAGATGTCTTGTTGAAGTGATGCCCTTCGCGATCCTCGGGCAGCATGTCGCGGATGTCGAGGTCGGGCAGTTGGAGGATGTCGCGCAGATTCTGTTCGTACTCATCGCGGTTGAGACGGCGCAACGGGCCGCGGCCGTGGGCCGCGATATCGGCGCGCTCGACAGTATGGAGCTCAGCGGCGAGTTGCCGGGTTAACTCCCGGCGCCCGGTTGGGGCTAACGCGAAAGGGGGCGGAGGCATCTCGCCCTTCTCCAGGCGGTCATGGATGCGGATCCAGCGGTCGCGATTGGCCGGGTTGGCCAACTGAAACGGCAGGGTGGTCAGGTCCAGGCCGCCTTGGGCGGATTGCTTGGAATGGCACCCAACGCAGCTCTTGGTGATCGCCGCCGCAATCTCGGGCGGCGCCGGCTGGGCGACGGTCGCCCGAACCGCGGTGATCACGACGATAGCGAAGCAATAAATTCGCATTCTAAAGCATACGTGAAATCGGTCTAGTGGAGGTCGGCAGCCGAAGGGGTCTCGGCCGTAATGCCGAGCTCTTCTCCGCCGCCCAGCAGCAGGCCCTGAATCTCCACCGAACGCCTCCAGGCGTTCACCAGCGCGGCTACGTAGCTGTCCTGGAGTTGAAACAGATTCCGTTGCGCGATGAGCGCCTGCGGATAAGCTCCGGCCATTTGCCGGAAGTTGGCCAGATACAGGTCATACGCTTGGCGGGCTTTGGGCAGAATGCGGTTGCGGTAGCGTTCCACGGCGGCAGCGGAATCCCGGTACTCTTTGTAGGAGGCGGACAGACGAGCCTTTAAGGCCAGCTTGGTCTTCAAGACGTCCAGACGCGCATGTTCCGCTTCGGCCTTAGCGGCCTTTACGCCGCCCTGATTGCGGTTGAAGATCGGAATCTCAACGCCGATGTCGAAGATGCCTTCCAGTCCCCGGCGCCGGGTGGGGCCCAGCGGGCCTACCTCGCCGAATTCGCGGTTGTTGCGCAATCCGCCGCGAACCAGCAGGTCGGGAATCCTTTCGACCTCCGCGCGGCGGACGGAGAATTCTGCCCGCGCGACGGAGACCTCGGCGGTCCGCAGTTCCGGGCTATCCCGGTAAATGGCCTCCAGTGCCTGTTCGGCGTCCAGCTTGGGAATGTTCTCGAGGTTTCCCTCCAGGGGAACCGGCTTGAGCAACGGCTGATTGAGCACGGCGGCGAGTTGGCGCCAGGTACGCTCGCGCGCGTTCTCGGCGTTGACGAGCTCCAGTTGGATGCGCTCGGCTTCAGTGTCAGCCGCAAGCAGGTCGGGCCGATCCGCCTGGCCCACGTTCGCCAACTCCTGAGAGACGGCCACGGCGCGATTGGCCAGCGCGGCCAGATCCCGGCGCACCTGAATCAGCAACTGGTCGCCAAGGGCCTGGTAGAAGAGGGTGCGCACGGTATTCAGCAAGCGTTGCGTTTGGGCTTTCTGATACTCGGCGGAGATTGCCTGTTGCTGCCGGGCGACTTTGCGGTCCAGGCTGAGCTTGCCGCCGGTGATGAAACGCTGCTCGACGAAGCCGCCCACCGCACCGCCGCCCGTCACCCGGGAGACGTGCTCGCCGTTGGCGCCAAAGGTCGGATTGGGCCAGAGGCCGGCCTGCTGCGCGCGGCCGGCAGCGGCATCCACGGCGGTTTGAGCTTGCCCGATCATCGGGTTTGCCGCGAGCGCCATGCGCTCCAGGTCTTCGAGGCGCAGGCGGTCAGCGCCGGCGGGCGCTTGAAAGACGGGCAGCGCCGACGTCTCTTTCGCCGGTTCCAGCAGCATGGCGCATTTCGTGCACTTACCCGGTGCCTTGGCGCGGACTTCCGGGTGCATGGGGCAGCTATAGACAACGCCGGGAGCCGGTGCGGAATGATCGTGCGGCGCCTGGGCTGCCGGCGCTTGCGCATGGCCGGAAACGGCGGCGAGCATCAGGGTGAGGATGAACGTGGAGGTCTTCATGGTTGCTTCCGTCCTACTTGCCGTGCTCATGATGGGGAGCGGCGGGAGCGCCTTTGGATCGGGCGGGCTCAGTCTTCTTGAGCTCCATGATTTTGTCGTAGACCTCAGGCGTTACCACCCGGACGAGGGTCATCATGCCCATCATCGCTCCCGTCCAGCCTTTGCGCAGGCCGTAGTTCTCCGCCTTAGGAGGGATGACGTCGTCCATCACCATCCACATGTCCTGTGGATAGCCGGGCACCTTCTTTTTGGCGGGATCGTTTTGCGGGTAGGACGCCATAGGGTCGCCGGGCTTCGGCGCGTCATGGCCTTCGTGGCCTTGATGAGCGGGTTCGGCCGCCGCCCCGGCGGCAACCAGGTGGGATGTGGCGCGATCGCGGTCGGCGCTCATCCCCAGCCCTCGCCCCAGAGCGGGGCCGAACTCTTCGGAGAGGGCATCGCCCTTGCGCAGCATCCCCATGCCCTCCACCATGCTGCCGCCCGCGTGCAACCCAGCGCCACCGTGTGACATTGGGCCCACCATGGAGACCATCTGGTTCATCATGTGGTGCGGCAGGTGGCAATGCAGCATCCAGTCGCCGACGTACCTGGCTTCGAACTCGATGTTGCGAGCCTGCGCCACGCCGACAATGATGGTGTTCATGTCGTACCAAAGGGGTTCAGGCACGCGCCCGCCTTCAGTGCCGGTCATGACGAACTGCATGCCGTGTAAGTGAATGGGATGGTGATCCATGCCGATGTTCACCATGCGGATGCGTACACGTTCACCCTGCTTGACGATCATCGGGGTGCAGTCCGGGCCGGCTTTGCCGTTGAGGGTGAGCCAGTTGTATTCCATCGACAAGGTGTTCGGAACGTTGTTGTTCGGCAGCAGCGCCCACTCCTGCAGCATAATGCCGAAGTCCCGATCGACGCGCGGCTCATAAGGCTTCTTGGGGTGCATGATGAACATGCCGATCATGCCCATCATTTCCTGCATTGCGAAGTGGGAGTGATAGAAGAACGTGCCGTGCTGGCGCAATTCCCATTCGTAGACGAACTTGCCTCCCGGCGGCACCGGATCCTGCCCCAGGCCGACACTGCCGTCCATCTCCATGGGGACTTCGAAGCCATGCCAATGGATGGCGGTCATCTCGGGTAGTTTGTTCTCGAGAATCACCCGGACGCGGTCGCCTTCGTTCACTTCAATGGTGGGGCCGGGAATTGAGCCGTTGAAGCCCCAGGCGGTCATGGGGCGGCCGGGCATCAGCTCGGTTTCGACGACCTCCGCGATCAGGTGGAACTCCTTGACGCCGTCCACCATCTTGAAGGGCAGCTTCGGCAGGTCAGGCATTTCCACCAGCAGATTGGTGGCAGCCGGGCGCCCGGATTTGCTTCCGGTGTTCGGCTTCGCTGCCGTAGCGTGTCCGGCGTGCGGATCCTGCTGCGCCGCGACAGCCTTGCGGCCTGCCCACAGCGCCGCAGTGGCGGAGGCCAGGCGGGCAAAAAATGTTCTTCGTTCATTCATGTCATTGATCCTTAAAGGCAAAGACTTGCCGGCCAGGAAAGCCCGGGCGATCGGCTGGTTGAGATGACGCTCCGGGTGAAGGCGGGGCGTCACGAGATGAGCGGGTTGTTTTTCGGCGTCACGCCGAGGGGTGGGTCAGATTCGCAGGACAAGGATGCGGTCGGTGTGGCCTGGCTCCCACAGGGGAAGGGTGTCGCGCACGATCGGGGCGCGGTCCCACAGGGGGACGAAAGCCCCGGGCAGGTGGTGGGTGGCCAAAGTCTGGGAGGCATCGGGGACCGGTACGGTCGTGCGATTCTCGGCGACAAACTCCTGATGGGTGCACGCCTTGTCGGCGGGCGGGGCGGGGTGCTTGGGGGTCTCGCTTCGATGGCAAGGCGGGCGCTGCTTGGTGTTAGCGCCAGCCTGAACGGGCCGGTCACAAGCCAGGATCGAGCACAACTCGGCGCAGCCTGAACTGCCTAGCAAGGAGGCGGTCAGCACCAGCGCGACGATTTGGATTTGCCGGAGCACCTGATTTGATCGTAGTCCCGTTTGCCGGCGTTGGCAACGGGACCAGAAGCTAGCCGAGGAAGCTGAGCGGCTTGCCGTCGGCGATGGTGATGGGGCGGCCGATGTTGGATTTGTATTCTTTGGTGAAGTCGACGCCGAGTTTGCGGAAGATGGTGGCCATCAGGTCTGGGACTTCGACGGGGCGATCCTTGACGTACATGCCATCGGCATCGGAGGCTCCGATCACTTGGCCGCCGGGGACGCCGGCGCCGGCGAGCACGAGCGAGAAGCAGTTGGGCCAATGGTCGCGGCCGTTGTTGACGTTAATCTCGGCGGTGCGGCCGAACTCGCCGGTGACGATGACCAGGGTGGTGTCGAGGAGGCCGCGTTGGTCGAGGTCGGTCATGAGGGCGGCGAAGGCGCGGTCGAGTTCGGGCATGAACTCGTTAGAGTAGGCGGGGAAGAGGGTGGAGTGATGGTCCCAGGCGTTGTCGCCTTTGCCCACGCTGACGAAGCGGACGCCGGCTTCGACGAGGCGGCGCGCCAACAGGCAGCCTTGGCCCATCGAGGTGCGTCCGTAGTCGTCGCGGAGTTTCTCGGGCTCTTCGGCAATGTTGAAGGCTTGCTTGGCTTTGGGACTCTTCATTAAGTCGAAGGCGGACTGATAGTAACTATCGAGGGTTTCAAAGGTGTCGGTGGTGTCCCAGTGCTTGATTTTGGCGTCGACTAAGTTGAGTAAGCTGTGACGTCCTTCCATGCGAGCCCAGTCGACGCCCATGGGGAGTTCCATGTCGCGGACAGAGTACTTAGCGA
Source organism: Bryobacter sp. (assembly GCA_022843605.1). GTDB lineage: Bacteria > Acidobacteriota > Terriglobia > Bryobacterales > Bryobacteraceae > JALHNI01. The sequence continues at coordinate 2,877 of JALHNI010000101.1, read as the reverse complement.
CGTTGACTTCGCCGGCGGAGAAGGGATTGTACTTAGGTCCCAGGAAACCAGCGCGGGCGTTGTTGCCGCGGGGCTGGGGAATCATGACATAGGGCGGAAGTTCGTTGCGTGCGCCGAGTTCCTTGGAGAGGACAGAACCGATGGAGGGAACGAGTAGGGTCGGGAGGGCGTCATGGCCGCTGAGCATGAGAGTCTGCGCCGTGCCGTGCGCCGACTGCTTGTGCGTCATGGAGCGGATGAGCGTGGTGCGATGCATCAGCTTGGCGGTGCGAGGCAGGTGCTCGGAAATCTGCAAACCGTCGAGACTGGTGGGGACCTGGCTAAAAGGTCCGCGGTACTTGCGGTCGCTGCCGGGCTTCATGTCAAAGGTGTCGAGATGGCTGAGTCCGCCTGCGAGCCAGAGGTGGATGATGGAGATGTCCTTGGGTTGCACCTGCTTTTCGGCGGCGCGCAGGCGAAGGACTTGCCCCCAGTCGAGGGTGCCGAAGGCGCCGATGGAACCGATTCTGAGAAAACTGCGACGGCTAAACATGGGCGTGGTCCTTAGTGCTGATACATGAACTCTTTGCTGTTGAGAATGGCCCAGAGTAAGTCCTGATAGACGCTCTTGCGGTCACTCCTGGCGAGGGCCGACTTGACGGCGGCGCGTTCGTCGTCGCTGGGGCGGCGGACGAGCGAGGTGAGATAGATGCGGTCGAGGAGGGCGTCGTCGGCTAGATCCAGGGGTAACTTCATGGCGGTAAGTTTCTTCTGGATGGTGGAGCCGGATATGAGATGCATGGTTTGGGCCATGTCAGGCTGAGAATCGCGCTCGCAGATGATGTCGCGGCTTAGGCGGCCGAAGGAGGCGAGCATATAGCCACCGCCACCGCCGGAGACTTGCATGGCGCGGGTTTCGGGGGGATAACCGGCGAAGCGCTCCGGGACGCCGGTGGTTTGGCTCATGGTGTCGACCAGGACTTCGGCCATGAGACGGCGCAGGCGGAAGTGCGAGTAATTGAGGGCGTCCTGGCGGTTCGAGTCATTGGGCTCAGCCGAGAGCTGATAGGTGCGGGAATTGAGGATCGTGCGCATCAGGTGGCGTAAGTCGTAGCGATGGGCGATTAAGTCCTGGGCGAGGGCGTCGAGTAAGGCGGGATGCGTGGGCGGATTGGTGACGCGGAAGTCATCGACCTCTTCCACGAAGCCGCGGCCGAGAAAGTGTTTCCAGACGCGATTGACGACAGTCTTGGCGAAGAAGGCGTTCTTGGGCGAGGCCATCCAATCGACGAGGGCTTCGCGGATGTCGGCGTCCTGAGAGTCCTTGATCGAGGAGCCATCGAGGAACTTGGGGTCCATGCGTTTCTTGGTTTTGGGGTGTTCGACGAAGCCTTCTTCCATATATTGGGTGGCGTTTTCGTCGTTCTCGTAGACTTCCTTGATGCCGACGCGGCCGAAAAAAGCGGCGAAGCCGTAGAAGTCGTCCTGGGTCCACTTTTCCCAGGGATGGTTGTGACACTTGGCGCATTCGATGCGGACGCCGAGGAACAACTGACTGATGTTGGTGGCATGGTCCGGGGCGTTGGAGTCGAAGCTGATGTTGTAGAAGCTGGTGGGCGATTTCTGGACGCCTTCGAGCGAGGAGTTACCGAAGCTATGCGCGCCCTGGCTGAGGATGATTTCGCGAACGAAGCGATCGTAGGGCTTGTGCTGCAGGAACGAATCGCGAATGTAGTCGTAGACGATTTTGGCGCCTTTGGCTCCGGCTTCGCGGGTGCCGGCACGGAAGAGTTCGGCGAATTTGAGGGCCCAGAGTTCGGCGAACTCGCGACGTTCGAGTAAGTGGTCGATCAGCTTGGCGCGATTGGGAGCGGTAAGAAAGGCGCGAGACTCGGCTTCGGTGGGGAGTAAGCCGACGGTGTCGAGATAGACACGGCGGAGAAACTGCTCATCGGTGGTGAGTGACGAGGGGACGATGTTGAGGCGGCGGAGTTTGGCGAAAATCTGTTCGTCGACAAAGTTGTTGGCGGGGACGCGAGGATAGCTTTTTGCGGTGGCGCTGGCGGCGACCAGGATACGGGCGGAGACGGCTTGGCCCATGGTGCGGACCATGATGGAGGTTTCGCCGGTTTGGAGGGCTTTGGCCAGCCCCTTGCTATCGACCTGGACAGTGTCGGGGTCGTTGGAGCTGTACTGCACTAACTTCGTGAGGTCGCGCAGGGTACCGTCAGAGTACTTCGCCTTGGCCGTCAGTTGAACGGTCTGTCCGGCGCCGATGAGTAACTGCTCGGAGGGCGAAACGGTGAGCGAGACGACGCGGACGGCGTTGGGGGGATCGTAGGGCGCGCCCTGCTTCAGCCAGTCGACGATGGTGCGGTATTGGAGTGAGTCCGGGGTGAAGCGGAGTCCGCCACCGTGGGGGACTTGGGCGGTGGCTTTTTGGAGTAACAGGCTCTTTTCGGGGACCTGCCGGTTGATGCGGGTGGGAAGTGCGTCGTAATCCTGCTTGGGCTCATAGCCGAAGAGGGAGAGCTTGAAGCCGCGCTGGCCGCGGATGGAGCCATGGCAGTTGGAGCCGGCGCAGCCGGACATCGTGAAGATAGGGCTGACGTCGTTGATGAAACTAACGGTGGGTTGCTTCTGCGTTTGCGCGGCGAGCACCGCGGGGATGAGTAAGTAGAGTAACTTCATTTGGCGGCGCTCCGGACGCGGATGGGATGAGACTTTCCGACGATGTTGCCGGCGACGCGGCCGACCAGAACAAACTCGCCGGAAGCTTGGTGGGCAGCGAGGAGTTTGACATCGGCGCGAGTTTCGGCGGCGGGTACGGCCAACGGCTTTAGGGCGAGGCCCTCGGCGGCTGATTCGAGGGTAAGTTCAAGGGGTTCTGTGTTGCCT
>JALHNI010000100.1 GCA_022843605.1 Bryobacter sp. | reverse complement strand
CTCGGCCTTGACCCGCCGACCGTTCCGCGCACCCCAGCTGAGATATAGGGCGAAGGACAGGCTTGAAGGTTAAGCTGGAATTTCTAGTTTAGGTGGACGGATTTTCCGGTCAGGTCAGGCCAGCCGATGGCGAGGATCTCGCCGCCGGGGCCGTGGTCCGTCACCATCAACCGGCGCGTGTCGAGTAAGTGCGGTTTCAACTTACGATTGAAAAAATCGAGCGTGCGGGCAAAAGCGCGTTCTTCGTCGGCGCCTTTGAAGCCGTGGCCGCCCTCGGCGACGGTTTCCAGTTCCGTCTCCACACCGACGGCCTTCAACCGTTCCACGAGATAGAGCGACTGTTCAAACGGCACGTTCTGATCGCGAGTTCCATGGATCGCCAGGATGGGTGCGGAATCGGGAGTGATCCAATTCAGCGGACTGCCCCGAAAATGCGCATCCAGCGCACTCATGCGATCGCCACCCAGCAAAGCGGGCAAAGCCTCGGCCGCGTTGCGGCTGCCTTCGTAAGCTCGCCGCATGTCGGAGCGGCCATAGTAACTGACGGCGCAGTCCACACTGCTGGAGTAATCGCGGTGCGGCCCGTGGCCTTCGAGCTGAGGATTCCCTCGGGAAACCGCCAGAAACTGGGCCCATGTTGCGCCGGCTGAGACCCCGACGGCGCCGATGTGCTCACCATCCACGCTGTACTTGCCCGCAGAAGCGCGTAGAAACCTTACCGCGCTTTTGACGTCGTGCAGGGGTAACGGAAACTGGAACATCGGCGTGAGCCGGTAACTGACAGTGGCCGCGACGTAACCATTCCGGGCCAAGCGAATCGCCATCGGGAGGTAGCTCTCGCGTTGTCCGCCGCTGAAGCCGCCGCCATGAATCATCACGATCGCGGGATACTTTCCCGGTGCTTTGGGGCGCACGATGTCCATGGCGAGTTTGCCGTGCGGGATGGATGCGTAGGCGACGCCTCGTTCCAGAATCAAGTCATCGGTGGGATCCGCGGCAAGACCGGCGAGTGTGAATAGGCAGACGAGTAGGTAGCGCATAGGACGATCGCCAGGATATCGCGAAAGCTATGCGAAGGTAACGTCGATCCCGAGACCGGGCCCCTCAGGCATCAGATACTCCGCGCCGGACATGACCAGCGGCTGGCGCAAATGCTGATTGGCGAAGGTGAAAACCGTAGGGTTGTACTCGCAGAGCGGGGCATTGGGCAAAGCGGCGCAGACGTGGAGCGCGGCCGCAATCTGCGGGCCCATCGCGATGCTGACGTGGGGAATGATCGGCTTGCCGAGTTCGGCCCAGCGCAGCGTTTCCGTGATGCCACTGCGGCCGAGGTCCGGCTGCAGGATGCTGGTAACGGCCAACAGCGGTTGCAACTCACGCAGTGTGCGGTAGCTTTCACCCAGGGCGAGAGGGAGGGGCAGGGGAGGATGGTCGAGATCGGGCATGAACGGCGCCTCCAGCCACTCCAGCTTGCGCTTTGCGAGTTGGTCAATAAAGTCGCGGTCGGCGGGCCAGTAGAGACGCCAAAGGGCATCGACGGCGAGGCGAGCCTCCGGCCCCAGGGCGGCGCGCAAGTCATCGAGCAACTGCAGCAGTGCGTCGTGGCCGGCATCGAAGAAGATCTTGTAGACGCGGAAGCCGGCGTCAAAATGCTGTTTGGCAAAGGCGACGCGATCGTCACCCGCCAGGCCGCTGAGGTAGGCGGGTACTCTTGAAGCGGCGCGATCTCCGGCAATGAGTTGGCAGACGGGAAGGCCGGCGAGTTTGCCGGCGAGATCCCAAAGTGCAAGGTCAATGCCGGAAATTGCGTCGAGCATGAAGCCGCCGGTTTGCCCTCGTACGCGCATGGTCTGGTACATGCGGTCCCACAGTTCTTCCACCCGCTGTCGCGAACCGTCGAACGCTTCGCCGGTCAGCACGCCGGCGAGGATGTCCTCGATGATGACCGCCGAGACGCGCGGCGCGACGGGCGCCTGGGACTCGCCCCAGCCAATCAGGCCATTGTCGAGGGTGACCTTGACGAGCGTCGTCTCCAAACGGTCAGAGTAAACGGTCGCCACCGTCTTGGACCATTGATACTTGCCGGCCCTCGCGCCTAACTCAGTGGGCGAGCCGGCGGTGCCGCGGGCCGCTTCCCGGTCCCGGGCGACCGAAACGGGGATCGCCTCGACACGTTCAATCCGCGCTGCCATTTTTCTTCTCCACGGCGGCGGCTAAACTCTCACAGGAGCGCGTAATGTGGCGGCGCATGGCTTCGACCGCTGCGGCCGCATCGCCGGCCTCGACCGCCCTCACGATGTCCTCATGCTCGGCCGCTTCCTGGGCGAGGCGGGAGCGCCAGTCCTGGTCACCGGCATGGACACCGGCGATCTGAATATGAGCGCGCAGGCCCGCATACATCTCCAGTAACTTGGCGTTGCCGGCGGCTCGGAGAAAGAGTAAGTGAAATGCGGCATTGTCTTTCCCGTGGCGTCGGCGGTCGGCCTCCGAGCGTGGGACTTTGGCCATGGCATCGCGCAATCGCCGCAGTTCCACCAACTCGCTGGCATCCAGCGCGGCTACCGCCTTTTCTACCGCCAGACACTCCAACGCGCAACGAATTTCGAAGGTCTCGCGCACTTCGCGGGCGGAGACACTGGCTACGAAGGTGCCGCTGCGGGGACGCACCTCTACCAGGCCCTCTGCCGCAAGTAACTGGATCGCATGGCGGACCGGCATCAGGCTGACGCCTAACTGCGTCGCGAGGTCACCCGGATTCAACCGTTCGCCCGGACGCAGTGAACTCGAAAGAATCGCTTGGCGCAGTGCTTCAAGGACGGTATCCATGGCCCGTTCCTGCTTAATCTTAGGGAGCGCTGTCACGTTGCCTTACCTACTTCTAATTGTGCCGTATCGTTGAACCGCTCCCGGAGCAGCACCCGGAAAATGACGTAGGCGATGGGATGCAGAAAGCCCATGATGTAGAAGATGGCATCGTAAGAGACATGCTGCACGATCCACCCGGTGAGTGACGTGAAGAGTGAGCCGCCGAGCCCGCTGCCAAAGGCGATGATGCCCGAGACGGAGCCTACCACGCGCAGGGGAAAGATATCGTTAGTGACCGTTTGCAGGTTGGTCTTCCAGGCCATATGTGCGAAGGCCACCAGGCAAATGATGGAGAGGGCGACGGTGGTGGAGGCGCCAGGAATCAAGAGGCTGAAGGGCATGACCAAGGTGAAGGGCCACATGCCGATGGAGCGCGCACGGACCACGGGCATGCCGCGCTTCACCATCCAGCCGCTCCACAGACCGCCAGCGAGCGCGCCAAGATCGGCGGCGAGATAAGGCATCCAGGCGAGCAACCCGATCTCGCGCATCGTAAACCCGCGTTGATCGGCCAGATACTTCGGTAGCCAGAGTAAGTAGAACCACCAGACCGGATCGGAGACGAAGCGAGGCAACAATAAAGACCAGGTCTCACGTTTGGCGAGCAACTTCAGCCACGGTTCCTTGACGGTGGTATGGACGACGACTTCGGCCTTCGGCACGATCCAGAGCCAGGCGACGAGCCACAGGAAGCCCAGGGCGCCCGTGGCGACGAAGGCCATGCGCCAGCCGTAACTGATGGAGAGCCACGCCACCAGAGGCGGCGCGACGATGGCGCCGGCGGCTGCGCCGCCATTGAGCAGGCCGTTCACCAGGGCTTTCTCCTTGGGCGAATACCATTCGGAAATGGCGCGGAAACCGGCCATGAAGTTGCCCGGTTCACCCACGCCCAGCAGGAAACGGAAAAATGCGAGGCTCATCGCGCCGCGTGCGAAGCCGTGCAGCATGTTGGCGGTGGACCACCAAACCATGAAGATCGCCAGAGCCTTTCGGGCGCCCCAGCGGTCCACCAGGAATCCTGAGCCTACATACATCAACGTGTAGGGAATCAGGAAGGCCTGCAGGATGTTCGAATAGCCGACGGGCGAGATGTCGAGTTCCTTGGTGAGGACGGGGGCGACGACAGAAAGCACTTGCCGGTCGACGTAGTTGATCACTGACGACAGGAAAAGCAATCCGGCGATGTACCAGCGTATTTGGCTCAATACAATCTCGCGATCCACTCCCGGAGGAATGCCAGCTCCTTCAAGCCGGCGGCATCGATCTCCGAAGTGGGATGACGAACTCGGGCGTTGTCGATGATACCGCGTGCGACGAGATTGTGCTTCATGGCGGAAACGCCGAGGCCCGGTTGCAACTCGAAACGAATCAGCGGAAGTAAATGGACGAAGAGCGTCCAGGCATCTTCCCGCCGGCCGGACTCCAGTAAGTTCCAAAGGCGGACAAACTCGGGGATCATGTCGGAGCCCGGCATGACGCCGCGCGAGCCGCGGTCGTATTCTTCGATGAAGAAGTTTCCGTTGAGTCCGCCGAAGAGCGTGACGGGCGGCTTGGAGTCCAGGATCTGGGTGAACTTGGCCGCTGTCGGCGGCGCCTCGACTTTTACGAGCGAGACATGCTCAATCTCGCGGGCCATGCGGGCGAGCAACGCGGCCGGCATCGGCACCTGCGACATCAACGGAGCGTCCTGCACCATGATCGGGATGGTGACCGCTTTCGAGATCGCCTCAAAGTAGAACATCAGGCCGTCGGCGCCGGGCTTCAGAAAATAAGGCGGCAGAACCATCAGCGCGGCAGCCCCGCCGTCCTGGGCGGCTTGGCTGGCACGTACCGCCAGGTCAGTGCCGGTGGCGCCAGTAGAAACCACGAGCGGTACCCGCCCATTCACCTGCCGGGCGATCGCCGCCAGCAGGCTTTGCCGCTCCCCCTCCGCGAGCGCGTAGCCTTCGCTCGCGTTGCCGAACAGGCCCAAGCCATGGGCGCCGGAGGCGAGCAGGTAATCCACCAGGCGGGCCTGACTCTCAAAATCGATGGCGCCGTCTTCGTGGAAAGTGGTGTTGAGTATGGGAAAGATGCCGTGCATGAAAGGGATTTTGCCTTCGCTCTAATCTGAAATTTCAGATCGCCTTGATCCTATCACAACCGAGACTGGTTAGACTTTGGGAATGAAGTTCCCCACCATCTTACTGTTCGTTTGTTGGCGCCTGGCAGGCGCGGACACGACGTACGATCTGGCAGTTTACGGGGCCACGCCGGCCGGAATCGCTTCGGCTGTGGTGGCAGCGCGGGAGGGCCATAACGTAGTGCTGATCGAGCCGACACCTTATCTCGGCGGCTTGTTGACTGGTGGGTTGTCCTATACCGACTTCCGTACGCATGAGTCCGTAACTGGCTTCTTCCGCGAGTATATGAATCGTGTCGTCACTTACTACCGGGAGACCTACGGACCGGATTCGCCGCAAGTGCGCGATTGCTTCGAAGGGGCGCATGCTGAACCGCACGTCTCGGCCGCCGTGCTGGCGAAGCTGATTGCGGAACAAAAGTCGATCACGGTGCGCAAGGGGTGGAAACTGGCTCAGGCGAGACGGGCGGGGAAGCGCCTGGTGTCCGCGGCTTTCGCCACTGAGGAACGATCGCGCACGGTGTCCGCGCGCTATTGGATCGACGGCACGTACGAGGGAGATCTGGCCGCGGCCGCGAAAGTGCCGTATCGGTTGGGCCGCGAATCGACGCGGGTTTATGGCGAACGCTTCGCGGGCGTGTTGTTCTTCGACCAGGGCAAGATTCTGCCGGGGTCAACGGGTGAAGGCGACGATAGAGTGCAATGTTCGAACTATCGTGTCATCATGACCAACCGGCCGGAGTTGCGCCTGCCGGTGCCGCAGCCAGGTAGCTATCGGCGGGGAGAATTCACGCACCTGCTGCCGTACTTCACCAGCGGCAAGATCCGCGAAGTGTACTCCGAGGATCACAGCGGCATTTTGCGTCTGCAACGGATCGCGAACGGCAAATCCGACATGAACGATATCAAGCAGGCGCCGATCCGGCTGGCGTTGGCGGGGGAGAACCAGGATTGGCCGGAAGGCGACTGGGCGACCCGGGATCGCATCGCGCAGCGCCATCTCGACTACGCCATGGGCCTGATCTACTTTCTCCAGAACGATGCTGAAGTGCCGCCGGCGATTCGTGCCAAGGCGCTTGAGTGGGGATTGGCGAAGGACGAGTTTACCGACCATCAGCATCTGCCGACTGCGCTCTACGTGCGCGAGGGCCGTCGCATTGAGGGACTCTATACCTTCACGGAGCATGATACACAGCCCGCACCTGGGTCCGTGCGGACGCCGCTGCGGAAGGATTCCATCGCCATAGGGGACTACTCGCTTAACTCCCACGGTCATCGGCCGCCGGCGCCGCTGTACCCGACACTGGTGGAAGGTGACTTCGCGTTCAGCACTACGCCGTTTCAGATTCCCTACGGGGTGATCGTCCCCAAGGGGGTGAGCAATCTCTGGGTGCCTGTGGCGGTGAGCGCTTCGCATGTGGGCTATTCGGCGTTGCGGTTGGAACCGACCTGGACGGCGCTGGGACATGCGGCCGGTTTGGCCGCCCATCTCTCGTTGAAAAGGCGCTTCAGCGTGCCCGCACTCCAGCGGATGTTGCACGCCCACCGGCAGTCGACGACCTATGTGAGTGACGTCCCGCCGGATAGCGCCGATTCGGCCATCGTCCAATGGGCCGGTCTGCAAGGTTACTTCTCCGACATCGTGGATTACCGGACGGCGGTGCTGGAGCCTTTGCGCAAGCGCCACGGACTGCAATACTCCTTCGCGTTTCCGCTGCATGAGGTGGGGCTGAAACAGCCGCTGGATGCGCGCCTGCAGAAGTTGTGGCAGGGACGCTTGCCGTGCTCCGCGACGGTGCAGGCGTCGACACGCGGCGAGTTTCTCCGCCGGGCCTACGTGGCGTGCGCCGCGCAGGCCCCTTGGTAAGTTCAGGCGAGGACCGGTCGAATCACTTCGCCGTGAACATCCGTCAGCCGCCGGTCAATGCCGTTGTGGCGGTAAGTCAGCCGCGTATGGTCGATACCGAGTAAGTGCAGCATCGTTGCGTGAACGTCATAGCAGTAACTGGGATGCTCGATCGCCTTGTAGGACCATTCGTCGGTCGCGCCATGGGTCACGCCGCCCTGAAAGCCGCCTCCCGCCACCCAAGACGTAAACCCAAATGGATTGTGGTCGCGTCCTTTGCTGCCCTGGCTGCAGGGCATCCGGCCGAACTCAGTGGTCCAGTAGACGATGGTGTCGTCGAGCATCCCGCGTGCTTTCAAGTCCTTGAGCAAGGCTGCCACGGGACGATCCAGCGCTGTACCGAGTTCGCCATGGTCCTTCGCTAGATTCTCGTGGCTATCCCAGTTCCGGCGGGGGAAGCCATTGTCGGCGCCGCTCCAAACCTGCACGAAGCGAACGCCTCGTTCCACTAGGCGGCGTGCCACCAGGCAGCGTTGGCCCAGGTCCGCGGTAAGCGGCGCGTCGAGCCCGTATAGGTCGCGGGTGGCCTTGGTTTCTCCTGATAAGTCCAGCACGGCGGGCGCACTGAGTTGCAGCCGAGCGGCCATCTCGTAAGAGGCGATGCGGGCCGAGAGGCGCGAGTCTCCCTCATGGTCCGCCAGATGCCCTTCGTTCTGCTGTTTCAGTAGTGCGAGGCCATCCCGCTCGCTTTGGGCGGTAATGTACTTCGCATCGGTGGCGGCTTGCAAATCATGAATCGGCGCTGGTGTCCCGACTCGAATCGTGGTGGCCTGATGCGCGGCCGGTAGAAAGCCCGCAGCCCAGTTGGCCGGCCCGTTCGGAGGCATGCCGCGGGGATCGGGCAGCACGACAAAGTCTGGCAGGTTCTCGGTCTCGCTGCCTAACGCGTAGGAGACCCAACCACCGGCGCTGGGGAAGCCCGGCAGAATGAAGCCGGTGTTCTGCATAAATGTGGCCGGCCCATGGATATTGCTCTTCGAGATCATGCCGCTGATAAACGTCATGTCGTCGACGCAGGTGGCCGTTTCGGGGAACAGGTCGCTCACCCACTTGCCGCAATTCCCGTATTGTTTCCATGCCCAGGGGCTCGGCATCACCACGCCTGGATTACTTTGGAATAATTCCACCTTCTCGCCAGGATCCCATTGCTGGCCAGCTTTGCTGTTCAGGAGCGGCTTGTAATCGAACGTGTCGCATTGGCTGGCCGCACCCGACATGAAAAGTTGGATGACTCGCTTGGCTTTCGCTTTGTGGTGCAAGCCGCCGTTGAATTCGGGCCGTCCCTTCGAAGCACCTTGCGCCTCGCGTCCCAGTAAGTGGGCTAGGGCAAAGCCGCCGAAGCCGCCGCCCGATCGCCAGAGGAAAGATCGTCTTTGCATGGTGTTAGTCGACAAAAAGGAACTCATTCGTATTGAGCAGGACACGGCTCATGTTGGCGAAGCCGTGCTTCTTTGCATAAGCTGCATAGGCTCGGCGCTCTTCTGTCGTCGCGGACCGGCCCAGCGCGAGTTGGAATGCCTCTTCGAGAGGATCCTGCGCGTGGCCAATGCGCTCGGCGAAGTGCTCCGCCATGCGCAGGACAAACGCGTTGTTCCAGACGGCCAACGCTTGAATCGCGGTGATGGTCGTGGAACGCTTCGGGGTCAGCACCGAGGGGTCAGGGCAATCGAGCCGGTCCATGAAGGGGTCCGGGACGCTGCGCACGATGAACCGATAGACGCTGCGGCGATAGGCGCCGGGGCTGTCCGGGTCAAAGCGGGCATAGTCGTAAATCGGGGAATGGTCGTTCTTGAACCAGAACATCTGGACGGACGGTCCGCCCATCGTCGTGTCGAGCTTGCCGGTGATGGAGAGCATGGCGTCGCGCAGGGCTTCGGCATCAATTCGCGTCCGGTTCATGCGCCACAGAAGGCGATTCTCGCCGTCGACCTTGGCGGCGTCGGCGCGATGAGCTGAGCGTTGCCGGTAAGTGGCGCTGGTCACCATCAGGCGGTGCAGCTTCTTCAGTGAACCTTGCGCGTCATCGCGAAACCAGACCGCCAGCCAGTCAAGTAACTCCGGATGCGACGGCTTCATCCCCATCCGGCCAAAGTCATTTGCGCTTTCGACAATGCCTGTGCCGAAGTGATACTGCCAAACGCGATTGACGATCGATCGCCAGGTGAGGACATTGTTGCGATCTGTAATCCAATTCGCGAGTGCGGCGCGGCGGATGCCTTCGTCCGCCGCATCATCGAAGCGGGCTTTCAGGGCGGGCACCGCACTCAGGGCTCCGGCATGCGCCGGAGCGCCCGGCGAATTCACGCTGCCACGCACCAGCACGGTGACGGGGCGGGGAAGCAGCGCTGGCCGGAAGGCGCCTGCGCGATCGAAGTAGCTCGGTGCGGCGTAGACAAACCGGGGCTGGGGAAGCATCGCCAATTGATCGTCAATCGGCTTGAACTCAGCCTTCATGCGGTCGATCTCAGCGTAAGTTGCTGGGCCCACCATGGCATCGACGAGTAACTGGCGAGCCTTCTGGTCCTTCGCGCGGCGCGCCTCGAGTTCAGCTTTCTGTGCGGCTTCGGCCGGGGTCTTGGGCATGCCCATGTGGGTGATGAGGAGGCTCGCGTCCTGAATCGAGTTACTCAGCGCAACAATCTCAGCGCTGGTGGCGAACTCCACGCGATCGAGTAAGGGCTGGAGGCGCAATTGAATCGCCTGTTTCCGCCGCAGTAAGTCCTGCCGCTGTTGATGGACCGTGGGATCGTCATCGAAAGGCCGGTCGGCCCGGTCGATGCCGGAGAAGACGGCTTGTAGGTTGTAATACTCCTGCTGGGGAATCGGATCGAACTTATGGTCATGGCAGCGGGCGCAATGTGCGGTGACGCTGGTAAATGTTGACATCGTGGTGGCCACCACGTCATCCCGGTCCAGGACGCGGGTATTGTTCTTGTCGGTGGTGCCTTCTTTCAATTCCTGATGGCCGACAAAGTCCCAGGGGCCCGCTGCCAGAAATCCCGTGGCCACCAAGGCCTGCGGATCGCCGGGACGCAACACGTCTCCGGCAATCTGCTCCTGCACGAAGCGGGAGTAAGGCTTGTCCTCGTTGAAGGCGCGGATCAGCCAGTCGCGATAGGGCCAGGCATTCAGGCGAGGCTTGTCCTTGTCGTAGCCATGCGACTCACCGTAGTGGATGACGTCCATCCAGTGGCGAGTCCAGCGCTCGCCGTAGCGCGGGGAAGCGAGCAAACGGTCCACCAGTCGCTCGTAGGCGTCGGGTGCAGGATCGGTGACAAAGGTTGCGACCTCAGCCGGCGTTGGCGGTAAACCATGCAGATCGAAGGTGAGCCGGCGAATCAGCGTGCGGCGGTCGGCTTCGGGCGACGGCTCGAGCTTGGCGTCTCGTAGCTTCGCCTGCACGAAGGCATCGATGGAGTTTCTCCCGGATGGACGCTCAAGTGGCCGTAATGACCACCAGCCGCGTGAATCATCCTTGCCGCCTTCGGCGATCCATTGGCTGATGAGGGCGACCTGTTCGGGTTTCAGCGGTGGCCCGGATTTCGGCATCCGCGGACGCTCGCCGCTTACCGCACCCAGCAGCGCGCTCTTGCGAACCGCCTCCGCCGTCATCAGCGGCAACGCCGCGCGTGCGTTGTGGCAGCCCTGGCAGCGCTCCGCGATGATCGGTTGCACATCGCGTTCGTAGCTGACGGGTGGGGCGGCGGACATGGCCAATGCGAAAAGCCCCAGACAGAATCTCATCCTTCCCTTCTAACACGCGCCCAAGCCCAGGTGGGATGGTGCCCAGGTGGACGGTGGCCGGGTACATAATGTGAAGTGCCATGGCACACCTACTTCGCTTCGCTTCCGCTCTGCTTACGGCCTCGGTATTTGCCGCCGACTTACCCTCACCGGCCTTGATCGTGCTCAACAAGTCCGACGCCACGTTGGCCATTGTCGATCCCGCAACCGGCAAGACGACGGGCCTGATCCCCGCCGGCGAAAGTCCGCATGAGGTCGTGGTCTCCGCCGACGGCAAGACGGCCTTCGTCACCAACTATGGCTCGCGCACTCCGGGCAGTTCGCTCTCCGTCATTGACTTGGTGGCGCAAAAGGAGCGTCGTTTCGACGTGTCGCCGATGGCGCGTCCGCATGGCATTGCTATCTCGAACGGCAAGATCTGGTTTACGGCCGAGGGCAGTAAGTTGATTGGCCGTTATGATCCCGCCACGCACAAGCTCGATGCGGTGTTGGGCACTGGACAGAACGGGACGCACATGGTGGAACTCAGCAAGGACGGCAACGAGATCTACACCGCCAACATTGCCTCAGGCAGTATTTCGATTTTCTCGAATCCGCCGGCCTGGAACCAGACGGTCGTCCCTGTGGGCAAGGGGCCCGAAGGGTTTGACCTGACGGCCGATGGCGGCCAACTGTGGGCCGGCAATTCGCAGGATGGCAGCGTCTCCGTCATCGACCTGAAGACGAAGAAAGTGATCGCCACCATTGATGTGGGGACGAAGCGCTCGAACCGTCTTAAGCTGACACTCGACGGCAAGCTGGCCCTCATCTCGGACCTCTCCGGCAACGAGCTCGTCGTGCTCGACACCGCGTCGCGCAAGGTAACCAAACGCCTGGCAATTGGCAAGACGCCGGAGGGCATTCTAATGGACCCGAATGGCACTCGCGCGTTCATCGCGCTGGCCGGTGAAAATGCCATCGCGATTCTCGACCTCAAAACGCTTACGGTCAGCGGGCGCCTCGCAACCGGCGGCGGCCCTGACGGCATGGCCTGGGTGAAATGAGCCGATTCGGCGCGAATCCTCGCGTAGGTAGTCATGCTGAAATTGTTCCTTTTGCTGTCGATTGCCCTTCTCGGTTGGGCGCAGCACCACGACCACGTCAACGTCGCTAAGAAGCCAGCCGAGCTTTGGGAAGGGCTCGGCAACCATTCGCACCCCATCGCTACCAAGTCTGCGGAGGCGCAGCGATTTTTTGATCAGGGGCTCGCCTTGATCTACGGCTTCAATCACGATGAGGCGGCGCGCCTGTTCGCTCGCGCCGCGGAGCTTGACCCGCAATCCCCGATGCCCCACTGGGGAATTGCGCTGGCGCTCGGCCCGAACTACAACTTGCCCGCAATGCCGGAGCGCGAAGCGCTCGCCTGGAAAGCCATTGAGTCCGCGGAGAAGCTCGCGGCCCATGCGCCGGCCAATGAGAAGGCCTATGTGAAAGCGTTGTGGACTCGTTATTCCAAGGATCCGAATGTCGACCGGAAGCAGTTGGCAGTGAACTATAAGGACGCCATGAAAGTAGTGATGCGCGAGTACCCGGATGACCTGGATGCGGCGACGCTCTACGCCGAGTCCATGATGAATCTGCGGCCGTGGCAGTTGTGGAGCCTCGATGGTATGCCGGCGGAGGGCACACTCGAAATCGTCGAAACGCTGGAACGCATTCTCCGCCGGAATCCGCAGCATCCGGGGGCCAACCACTATTACATCCATGCCGTTGAGGCATCGAAGACGCCGGAGCGCGCGCTGCCCAGTGCCGATCGACTCGGCAAGATCATGCCCGGCGCCGGCCATATGGTGCACATGCCCTCGCATATCTACCTGCGGCTTGGCGATCACGAGGCTTCGGCGGCCGTCAATGTTACGGCCTCAGAGGTGGACCGCCGATACGTCGAGCGTGCCGGTAAGGGCATGTACGGGTTAATGTATTACTCGCACAACCTACACTTCGTTTCCTATGTGCGACAGATGCAGGGCCGTTATGCGGAGGCGCTCGACTACGGCCGCAGGCTGAGTGCGAACGTCGATGGCGCGATTGACGGTATGCCCATGCTGGGCCCTTACGGCACTTTTGAGTGGCTTACCTTTACGCGTTTCGGCAAGTGGCGCGAGATGCTCGCCATGCCCGCGCCGAAGGAGAAGAACACTTACTTAAACGCCATGTATCGTTACGCGCGCGGCGCGTCTTTCGCTGGCCTTGGACAAGTGCGGGAGGCCGAAGCCGAAAGCGAGCGGATGGCCGCGCTGATGAAGACTCTTACCGAGGCGGACATGCTGATGATCAACCCGGCTTCCGCCGTGCTTTCCATCGGCTTCGAAGATCTGAGCGGGCGCATCGCGCGAGCGAAGGGAAAGCCGGAACAGGAGATCACCCACTTCCGCAACGCGGCTGAGTTGCAGGACAAGCTCGCCTACATGGAGCCGCCGGAATGGCACTACCCGGAGCGCGAAGCCCTCGGCGGCGCTCTTTTGCGGCACGGTAAGCCGGCTGAGGCCGAGGCGGTTTTCCGGCATGAACTGGAACTGAACCCGCGCAACGGGCGCGCCCTCTTCGGCTTGCTGGAATCTCTTAAGCAGCAGGACAAGGCGTCCAGCGCCGAGTGGGTACAGCGAGAGTTCGAGGAGGCCTGGAAAACGGCTACCGTCCCGCTGAAGGTTGACGACCTCTAGGCTGGAGGCGGCCCCAGCGGACTCGCCGGACACCCTTCGGTGACCATCGTGAAGCTGATGCCGCTGATCTTCCAGCCGCTGGAGGTCTTCACCAAATCGACGGCGTCGATGCCGCAGTGCGAGCGCTGGCCGTCGCGGTAGAAGTCGTAAGGTGCCCACAAGGTGGCCATCCGGCCATCAATGCGCACTTCCGGATTCCACATACGCTCGAGAATTCGCCCTTTGATCGCTGGCAGGCGCGCGGCGAATTGCTCGAGCGTGGTGGAAGTGCCGGGCTCGCCGGTGGCCCGGATTGCGAAGACGCGGCCTTCGGGGATGGTGATGGCGGCGGCGGCTGCGGCGTCGTGGGCGGCCATGGCGTCAAAGAGTTTCTGCACCGTGGCGGCCACTTCCTGTTCCTGGGGAGTGAGCGCGAAGAGTAAGTAAAGCAACCACATGCAGAAGAGTCTAGCAAGTGGCGGGAACCAGTCGAAGTCGAATCGACCAACGCGCCGTTGAGGGCGTTCATCGGTTTTGAAGACCGAGCCTACCACCGGGTAAGATTGGCTCCCACGGCCAGTCTAGCAAGACTAAGGGCGGGCGCTGGTCCTGCCGATAGACCGATGTGGCGCAAGAGAACCGAGTGCTGGTGCTGATTCCGGTCTTTAACGACTGGGATGCCGCCGGCCAGTTGGTGGGAGCGTTAGACGGACAGACGGGGGCCGAGGATTGGTCGGTGCTGCTGCTGGACGACGGATCCACCGATCCGGTACCCGGTGGTTTCGCTCGGGGCATCCGGCATCTGGAGCGCGTGAGCGTCCTCAGATTGCGGCGAAATCTGGGCCATCAGCGGTCCATTGCGATTGGGCTGACGGAAGCCGCTAAATTCGGACCTGCGGCAATCGCCGTGATGGACGGTGACGGCGAGGACCGGCCAGAGCACTTGGGCCTGCTGCTGGAGGCTTGGCGCGCGCAGCCCGGACGCATCGTCTTTGCCGAACGCCGCAAGCGCCTCGAGAGTCTGACCTTTCGCACCTTGTACCACGGCTACCGAATGCTGCATGTTCTGCTCACCGGAATCAGCGTGCGGGTAGGTAACTTTAGTGTGGTGCCCGCCGCGGCGCTGCCGGCGCTCTCGGCGAGTCCCGACTTGTGGAACCACTACGCCGCCGCCGTCTTCCGCTTGCGCTGGCCCACCGCGACCGTGCCGCTGGACCGCGGCCGCCGCTATGCGGGGCAATCCAAAATGAACTTTGCCGCGCTTTGCGTGCACGGACTGAGCGCGATCTCCGTCTTCGCTGACCTGGCTGGGGCGCGCCTGATGGCGATGGCCGTTCTGCTGCTGCCTCTCGCCCTGGTGGTTGCCTGGGTATGGCCCGCCGCGGCCTTCGGTGCGCTGGTAGGTGCCGTCCTGCTGTGCGGACAAGCGGCGGCCTTCCTGCTGCAGACCGTCAGCGCGCGCAGCCAGATGAACTTTCTCCCGGCCCGCGACGCGGCGTTCTTCGTCGCCGGCCTCACTTCGATCTATCAACGCCCGTCCACTGGCGGGTTGGAGCAACTAAACGAATGGCTAGCATCCCCTACCCGGGTCTTGAACTAAAACTCTTCGAACAGGCACACAACTGGAAGAGCTACTGGAGCAGCCGGATCGCCCCTTACGTGCGCGGCGCCGTGCTCGAGGTCGGTGCTGGAATTGGGGCCAACACGCGCCTGCTGGCCTCGCTCGACTTCGCCCGCTGGACCTGCCTGGAGCCCGACGCTTCGCTGGCGAAGCAGATCCACCTGCCTCCGGGTGGCCGTCATGAAGTGACCCTGGGCATTGTCGCGGACCTGCCGGCGGAGGCTCAGTTCGACTCGATCCTCTACATCGACGTCCTCGAACACATCGAAGATGACGCTGCCGAAATGGCGCGTGCGGCGGCCCGGTTGAAACCCGGTGGCGCTTTGATCGTCCTTTCTCCCGCGCATCCGTTTCTGTTCACTCCTTTCGACGAGGCGATCGGCCACTACCGCCGTTACACGCGCACCAGCCTTCGCCAGGCGGCGCCCGTAGGGCTGCGGGAGATCACCGTGACCTACCTGGACTCGGTGGGGATGCTGGCTTCGCTCGGCAACCGTCTATTGCTGGGCCAGAGCATGCCCACGGCGCAGCAGATCGGCGTTTGGGATCGGTGGATGGTGCCGCCGTCGAGGCTCACCGACCGCCTGACCGGCGGGCACCTGGGCAAGAGCGTGCTCGGTGTCTGGAGCCGTTAGTGCGATTTGCCGGATTCATCTTCGGCGCGACCTTGCTGGTGCTTCTGGCCCTGGAGGGGACGCGCATCGTCTTCACCAACGACGAAGGCATTATGCTCGAAGCCGCCCAGCGGATGGTGCAGGGCGAGCGCCTCTACGTTGACTTCTTCGGCTACATGAGTCCGGGCAGCTATTGGTTGCAGAGCTTGGTCTTCTGGGCTTTCGGCTTCACGCAACCGGCGGCGCGCGGTGTGGTGCTTGCTGACTTTGCCTTGCAGGCGGGCGTGATCGCATGGCTGGTGGCACGCTTCGCCTCGCGGCGCGCGGCGATCGTGACGGTGCTCATCTACGTGGGCCTGCATGTGCCACAGCCGGGCCTGTTGACCGCGCAGCATCGCTGGGATAGCGCCGCGTTGGCCATCGTCTCGGCGGCGCTGCTGATCGGCGGTTCTCCCGCCCGTGCGGGCGCCAGCGCGGCGATGGCCGCGATCTGTACGCCGTCGGTGGCGCTGGTTTCGATCGTCTCGGCGCTTTGGCTTTTGTGGCGTCGAGAGTGGGTTCAGTTGAAGCGCTACGCGGCGGGAGGCCTGGCGATCGGC
The DNA here is from genome assembly GCA_022843605.1 of Bryobacter sp. Classification (GTDB taxonomy): domain Bacteria; phylum Acidobacteriota; class Terriglobia; order Bryobacterales; family Bryobacteraceae; genus JALHNI01. The sequence goes on along the minus strand of JALHNI010000100.1, from coordinate 9,981 downwards.
GTCGGAGCCCTGGTGCTTCTGCTGGCCCGCGGCAATCTCTCCGGCTTTCTCGACCAGATGCGCTGGTTGCGCGACCACTACTCGACCGTGAACGTGATGCCCTACGGTAGCGTCATCGGTGGTTGGGGTCCCCTGTTTGCCGGGCAGGGAGCCGAGTTCGTGATCGGCGGACTCTTGCTGCTGGGCTTGGCGCTGCCGGCAATTCTGCCGGTTGCTGTCGTGCCTTGGGCGGCTTGGCGCGCCCGACAGGAGCCGCACTTGGGCTATCTGGCGCTGGTGACCGTAGCACTGGTGATCTCGGCCTATCCGCGTGCCGACGTCATGCACCTGGCGTTCTTTACGGCGTTGCCGCTGGCGCTCGGTACGCTGCTGTTGGTCCGTCACCGGATTGCGGGCTTCGTCGCGATGGGCCTGGGCGTGATCGCGCTGCTCTACATGGCCGGGACGGCGGCGACCAGATTGAAGGAACAGTCGGTCGCGTCGCCGCTCGGATACTTGCGTGCGCCGGCTACGGCCGCTCCGGCTCTGAAGTCGCTCTTTGCCCAGGTGCGCGCCGGCTCCAGCCTCTATGTGCATCCGTACATGCCGGTGTTCTACTACCTTACGCAGGCCCGCAACCCGACTCGCTACTCGTATCTGGCCCCGGGCATGATGGGCGCCGAAGAGGAGCGGCGGACGCTGGCGGATCTCGAACTCGGGCCGCCCGACTGGGTGCTTTATCTGCCGCTCACCCGCGAGGAGTTTCTGCGGGTCTTCCCGAACGCGACCGGTCTCGATGCCCGGTTTATGGCGATCGAGCAGTGGATCGAACGCAATTACCTGGAGACCGGAGTGACGGTGGAAGGCTATCAACTGCGGCGGCGGCGCGGGTCCGTGACGGCGGCGAATCACTAGGGCTACGGAGCGAACCCAATTTCCGGCCTCCTCGAATGACGGGACCCAAGCCCAGGATGGCACGGCGCGGCAAGCCATCCGCGCCAGGATGCGGCTACCGGACCGGGAAGTGATTGTGCGGCTTGGGGTTAAGGATATTTCCTTTTTCGGTGACCGCGTTGGGGTTAAGCGCGGAGTTTCTCGCGCAGGGCAGCGAGTTCGGGGTCGCGGCGGTGGTAGCCGGTCGCCTGGATCAGTTTGTCGGCTTCGTCGGCGTGGTAAAGCGCCCTTTCTCTACGGCCTTCGCGGAGATCGAGTTCGGCCTGCTTCAGGTGGTAGTCGGTGAGGTGGAGGCGCATGCAGGACCGCGTGGCGATTTTGTAGACTTCGTCGAGATCGCGCTGGGTACCGCGAGCGAGGAGGCCGAGGGGGAGGTAGTCGAGTTGTGCGGCACTGCGAAGCTTCTCGACTGCAAGTTCAATCATGGCTGAGTCGCCTGCGCAAGTAAGCGAGAGATAGCCCAACGCGATGCTGAGAAGATGTCTTGCTAACTTGAGATTTTGCGTGGACCTGCGATGGACTTCTTCTTGCTTCCCCTGCGAAACAAGTAGGTCACAGTAGCGATATCCCCAAAGAGAGGATAACGTTGGGTTCCATGGCTCGTGTCTTGCTTGCAGGATCTCGGCTTCCTCAAAGAGTCTTGCAGCCGCTGTCATGTCACCTGATTTGTGCAGGGCGTCTGCAAGCGTCGTGCGTGTGGCCATCTGCCAGCCAATGTTACGGCTGCTTTCGGCCAACTGGACGCATCTACGACCCGCCGCGATCGCCTCGTCAATTCTGCCCAGGGTCAGGAGTAGTTCGCCCAGATTGCTGTAGCCTATCGCTGCATTTAACCATTCTTCTTGCGCAACGGCGCCGTCGGCACCAGCGTACATTGGCTCAACTGCATCAGCCAACCTCCCAATGGCGCGTAGAGAAAAGGCAGCATTGCCGGTTACCCAAGCTTGGCTGGTTAAAGATAGCTCCTTGGCAGGTTCGGTCCATGGAGTGGTGAAGAAGTTGGCAAGCTGTGAGACGTCGCTTCCCCACGCACCGAGCCGGTGGTAGAGGAAGCCCTCTTCGCCGCGGCGAATTCGCTTCTCGTAAACTTCGAGCAATGCCTCTTCGTGCCGGTTTGCCCGGCACCCATGGTACGTGGCGTAAAGGAGCGGCGTCATTGTGGCGTACTCGTCTGGCCAATATGGTGCGTTGTTTCTGTAGTGTTCGTAGAGGAGTCGATGGCCCTCAGGCATTGCATACATTGCGAAGTGTTCCCGAACCAGGGGATGGCAGTCGAGGGACTCAGTGGCTTCATCATCCAAAACGAGACGCAGGTCGCGGAGGCGCTTCAGTGCCGCCAAGTATGGGAGCGGAGCCATCTTGGGCATCACCAGCTTAAGAGCTTCGGGTTCGGCGGGGCGATTGAAGTAGCCGAGGCCCTTGAGGATGTCGAGTTCGAACTGGCCGGCGAAGGTCTCTTCGTAAGCGGCCATAATCCGGCGCGCGTGACGGCCTTGCTTCAATTCATCGACCATCAGCTTGGGGATCTCGACGGCGCGGCGAACATCGGCTTCGCAGAAGTTGACCAGGTAGTGGCCGAGGAGCGTGAGGGCGAGGGCGTGGTGGCCATACTCCTTGGCGGCATCCAGCAATTCCTCGTCCTCGCCGCTCACGCCGATCTTGCGGAGGTAGGCGAGGCTGGCTTCGGGCGAGAGATTATCCAGGTTCCAGGAAAGCACGCGGCCGCTGTCGTCGGGCAACTCGTTGATTCGGTACCGGGTGGTGCAGAGGACGAGACCGGCGTTGTGGGTGTCCAGTTCCTGAAGGAGGGCTTTGAGTGCCTGGTCCTTGAGGTCTCCGCTGGAGTCCTGAAGCGGTTCGACGCCGTCGAGGAGCAACAGGACCCTTTCCTGGCGCAGTTTCTCGGCCAGGGCGTCGGCCTTGGCGTAGACGGAGGCGGTGGGCGCAATGTCGATTTTGAAGAACCGGAAGGCTTCGTCGAAGAAAGGGTCCGAGGATGTCTGGCGATCCTCGCTGGTGCCCTGGCTGTAGAAAGACCAGCCGAAGACGGTCGCCTCATCTAAGTGCCGCCTGAACCATTTATCCATGAGGGCGGTTTTGCCGGTGCCACCGGAGGCGATGATCTGAACGACGTTGGTGTCGGGGTTGGCCCAGGCCTCGTCGAGAAACGCGAGTTCTTTTTCGCGGCCGAGCAAGGTTCGATCGACGACGGGCAGTTTGCTGGTGAAGCGGCGAATTCGAGCGGGGGGTGGTGGGGTTTGTTCGCGAAGCTGCCCTTCAATGCGTTTCACGATCGCGTGCGTGTCTCGCGTGGTGGCGTCGATCTTCTCGAGCGCTCGCCTTTCGAAGGCACGACGGGCGTACTCCTGGTCATTGTTCGCCAGCAGGTGGGCGAAAGCGCGCTGAAAGGCAGGAGGGAATTCGTCCCTGAGAAGCTGAACGAGGTCCGCGGGCAGCGTGGCGGCAGGCGGCGGAACCATCGGGTAACTGCCGCTTGTCGCGTAGGCAAGCTGGTAAGCGAGCCACTTGCCCAACAAGTGCTGGGCCTCTTCGAAGGGCGCTGTGGCGTCAATGTGACGGTTGGTGCCGTCGATCAGCGCGTCGAAGTCAGCCGGGATGACGGCACCCAGCAGGTGCATCGGATTCGCCAGGGCCTCCTCCAGTAACTGGTCCCAGGCGGCAAAGATTGCCTGGTGTTTTGACGCATGGATGTCGTTGAGCGCGGTGCGGAACGAGCCGGCGAGGGCGATTTGCAGGTGATGATTCCTGGACGCTCGGAAATCGTCGAGTTGGCTATCTTCGACGGCATTGACGCGATTGACGAGGTAACTGGAAGCGACGCTGCTCAGGGCGGTGACGACGGCGCCGAGCGGGTCTTGAACATAGTCGGCGGCGGCGTAACTGGCTAGGCCGGCGAAACCATAGCGAGTGAGTGCTCCGAGTGACATGGCGTGTGTTGGCTAGTTTAGCAGCGGCCCCTACTTGTTTCCGGCGGTCCCAAAAAGAAAGGCTCCGGACCGTTGCCGGTGCGGGGCCTTTCTTGTGTGCTCAGTGACGCGCCAGTTACTCAGTGGCTGGGAGGGAACCGGAGAGGTAGATGCCTTGCCAGTTACCGCCCGTACGGCCGCGGGGGCCGGGCAGGTTGCGCAGGACGCGGAACGCGACCGGGTCGCCAGTCTTGAGCGTGGCCTGTACCTTGCGGACGTCGTCGATCGAGTAAACCGGGGTGCGGTTGATGGAGACGATGACGTCGCCGGCGACGATGCCGATCTGCTCAGCGAAGCTTTCGGCCTCCACCTTGGAGACGCGGACACCGCGCTTGTCGTCGAGCTGCATTTCGGCACGATCGGCTTCGGGGATGGCGACGATCCCGACGCCAAACTTGGCCGTGGAGGTGGCGGTTGCGGCGGGCTCCTCAGGCATTTCGCGGGCTCCGGCGACGCGGGGGTCGTCACGGTAGACCTTGAGACGGTCCTCGATGGTGACATCGAAGGTCATGCGCTTGCCGTCGCCCTTGGCGTCCATGCGTTCGCCTTCCACTTTAACGGTCGCGCCGACAGGGGCTTCGGCGACGCGGGCCATCAGGTCGTCGCCATCCTTGAAGGGCTTGCCGTTCATGGAGAGCAGGATGTCTTCCTTGCGGATGCCGGCCTTTTCGGCGGGTCCGCCGGGCTGGACGAAGTCGACGATGACGCCGCCGGAGAGGCCGAGAGCCTTGAAGGTTTCGGCCTTGGTCTGCTTGGCGAAGCTGACACCGACGGAGCCGCGGACGACGCGGCCGTGCTGGATGATGTTGTTGTAGACTTTGGCGGCCATGTTGACCGGCAGGGCGAAGCCGATGCCGTTATAAGTGCCGGTTTCGGTGGCGATCATGGTGTTGACGCCGATGACTTCGCCGTTGCGGTTGAGCAACGGTCCGCCGGAGTTGCCGGGGTTGATGGCGGCGTCGGTCTGGATAAAGCGCTGGAACATGGCGGCGCCGTTGATGTCGCGGCCCTTGGCGCTGACGATGCCGACGGTGACCGACGTTTCGAGACCGAACGGGGCGCCGATGGCGACGGCCCAGTCACCGACCTGGACGCCGTCGGAATTGGCGATGCGAATCGGCTCCAGCGGGCGTCCGGCAGAGATTTTGAGCACGGCGATGTCCGTCTCTTTGTCGGTGCCGATCACTTTGGCCTTGTACTCGGTGTCCTGGTTGGGGAACTTGACGAAGATGTGGTCGGCTTTGTTGACCACATGGTCATTGGTGATGATGTAGCCGGCGCGGTCGACGACGAAACCGGAACCGGAACCCAGTCGCTTGGAAGGGGGCTGCGGCATTCCCTGGCCACCCTGTCCGCCGAAGAAACGGCGGAGCATGTCCATCTGATCCTCGTCGCCCTCTTCGGCGTCGGGGGCCGGCGAGTTCCGCGGCAAACGGCGGGAAGCCGTGGTGGTTTTGGGCGTGTAGTCGGTGCGGATGTAGACGACGGACGGCTCTACGCGCTTGGCAAGCTCCGTAAACTCGTTGGCGACTCTGCTCATTGGCGGGATCACCAGGGGAGTGGCATCGGGCGCGGCTTGGGTCTCCTTGGCTGCGACGGTGGTGCTGACCAGGGTGCCTGCCAGAATGCAGAGCGAAAGGGCAAAGACGAACAAACTCGTCGTAAATATCTTCTGTTGCTTCAATTTGGCAAACATACGGTGCAAACTCCTCAAAGGACTTCAGCAGTTTTCTAGAATTCCCGGCCCTGGGCCGGCAAAAAATCAGTTAACTCGGTAGTGCCCGCTTCCATGGATGTTTCCGGAGGCGCGGCGGTTTCAATTCCACGATCAGGATTCCGGCCAGAATCAGCGCGGCCCCCGCGGCGGCGCGCGGGGTGACCTCTTCGCCCGCCCAGGCCCAGGCGAACCAGCAGGCAAAAACCGGTTCCAGGGCGAACAGCAAGGCGGCCCGGGTGGCTGGGACAGATTGCTGCGCCCAGCTTTGGAGGCCAATCGCCAAAGCCGTCGCGAAGACTCCCGTCAACAGTATGGCGAAAATCACGCGGGAAGACCAGACGATCCTGGGGGCTTCGATCCAGTTACAGGTGGCGGCCAAACAGAGCGCGCAGACGGTGAGCTGGACCAGGGTGGAGAGTTGGGCGTCGCCCGAACGGGCGGCCTGACCCACCACCATGATGTGGAAAGCAAAGACGATCGCGCAGCCGATGGTGAGCGCGTCGCCCAGGCTGGGAGCCTGCCACTGGTCTTTCGTCATCGTCATGAGCGCCATCCCCAACATGGCGAAACCGATCCCCACCCATTCCCGGAGTTGAGGACCTACCCGATTGACGAGCGAAGTGAGCAAAGGTACCAGGACAATGTAAAGCCCGGTGAGAAATGCCGATTTGGAAATGGTGGTGAGGCGCAGGCCCATGGTTTGGAGCGACATGCCGGCCATTAGGAGGACGCCGCCCAGCAGGCACCAGCGCATTTGCCGCCAGGTGTAGCGGTAATGACGAAGGCGTGGTGCGAGGACCAGGCCGAGGGTGAGGGCGCCGATTGTAAAACGCAGGGCGAGAAAGAGCAGGCTGGAGACGTCCTGCAGCGCGTCCTTAACGACGGTGAACGAGACGCCCCAGATGAGGGTGGCGAGGAGGAGGGCCAGGTCGCCGCGGGAGGTCATGGTGCGTGGCGAAGGAGTTGCGCGAGCGTGAGCAAAATGCGGCGGAGCGCGAGGTCGCGGTTTTCGGGGTGGTACCACTCGGTGGGGGTATGCGCGCCGCCGCCCTGGCCGCCGGCGCCGATGGAGACGGCGGGGAGACCGAGGGAGAGAGGGATATTGGCGTCGGTGGAGGCGCAGTCGGGCAGGGAGCGGATGCCGAGGTAGGCGTCGACGGAGTGAATCGCGGCAAGGAGCGCCGAGTCCGAGGGCAGTGATCCACCGGGTCGAAACCCGATCTCACGCAGTTTGGCGGTAACCCGTGGCGGTTTACCGGGGAAAGGCGGAATGCGGCCGTTTTCGATTTCGAGGGCACGTTCGACGCAATCGGTGAGGAGTTCGGCTAGTTCGTCGAGGCGGAGCGTGCTTTCGGAGCGGAGGTCGAGTTTGGCCCGGGCCTCGGTGGGGATGGAGTTGATGGAAGCTCCGCCCTCGATGATGCCGAAGTTGAAGCTGGCGCGGGGTTCGCCATTGGTGAAGAGGCTGGCGAAGCTGGCGATGACCTGCGAGAGGGCGTGGATGGGGTTGGCGACGCCGAAGTCGGCCCAGCTATGGCCGCCGGGGCCAGTGAGGACGATTTCGTAGCGGCGGGAGCCAAGAGCTTTGCTGGTGATGTGGGCGGTGCCGGGGCCATCGAGGACGATGAAGCTGGAAAGGCGGCTGGCGAGCGAGGATTGGCGGCAGAGATAGCGCATGCCGCTGAGATTGCCTTCGCCTTCTTCACCGACATTGGCGCAGAGGACGAGCCGTGCGGCCCCGAGGTGGTCAATCGGTTCGTCGCGGAGGGCGCGGGCGAGGGCGAGCAGTCCGGTGAGTCCGGCACCGTTGTCGGCGACGCCGGGGCCGTAGAACTTGCCGTCGGGGCCGATGCGGATGTCGTCGTTTTGGCGGGGCGCCAGAACGGTATCGAGATGGGCGGTGACAGCGATCAGACTACCGCCGGGGTCGCCGTAGGGGAAGCAGATCACGTTGCCGGCGCGGTCGATTTTGGCGTCGGCGCCCATGGAGCGGAACTGTTCGAGCATCCATTCGGCGCGTTTCTGTTCGAAGAAAGTAGGGGCAGGGATCCGGCAGAGCTCGAGGTGCTGGGCGTTGATCCAGGCGCGTTCGCGGGAGAAGAAGCGCAAGGATTGACGCAAGCCGTCCGTAGCGGCGAGGTCGGCGGTGTCGGTGATCGCGCGGCGGAGGAGGGCCACGAGATTAGTGTAAGCTGCCGGCGGCCGAGTGGGGGGAGGGCGTCGGCAAGTTATTGATTTTAAATAGCTAGTTGGCTTGGCTGCGAGGTTGGCTGGCGATGACTTGGCTCTAATCGAATGAAAATAATAGACTTACAATTTAGTCGGACAGAGCTGCAGGGGGGCATGGCCTGTAAGTGTTTGACAATATTGGGTGACGTGGCTAGGCGGCGGATGCCGTGGCGCGGCGCCGCCGGTCGGCGGCGTAAAGACGGCGGAAGATGGGATCGTCAATCCGGTTGGCTTCGTCGGCGGTGTCGAACAGGGGAAGCGGCCGTTCCTTGCGAGGACGCATGCGGAGCGGCGCCACCCGGAACTCCAAGTCGGTAACGATGCCGGGACCGATCAGCGCGGCAAGCTTGCGAAGGATGTCGGGCGTGATGGACGTAAGCTGCTTGCGCCAGATGGCGTCCTCCACATCGATCACCAGGGTGCGGCGAACCAGGGCGGAGTATTGCGTGTGACCAGCAATGATCTTGCCCACGGCGAGCGGCCACACCTCACGGGTCAGGTCCTCCATGGGGATGGAATCGGATTTCAGCTTCGCTAGTAGACGCGTAACTCGTTCCATGTCAAATGCGCACGGGTCCGAAAGGGGCCAGGAAACAGGGTTCCGGCCGGGACACTTCTCTCTTTCTTTTTTGTCTCGCCATTGGCCCCATGCGGGGCCCCCGTATGGGGGTATCGGGTGGCAAGTTCGTGGGGGTGCGAACTTCATGGAGTGTAGCATGGGGGGGATGAATCGCAAGCTGATTTTGGCCTCCGCATCGCCCCGCCGGAGGGAACTTCTTGATAACGCCGGAATTGTTTTTTTAGTGCGTGCCGCGCCGGTGGATGAAACAAGAGGCGAAGGTGAAACAGCCCTTGAATACGTACGTAGACTGGCCGAATGGAAGGCGCAAGCCGTCCCCCGCGAGGCCGATGAATGGGTGCTGGGAGCGGACACGACGGTGGTGGTGGACGAGCATGTTTTGGAGAAGCCCGCCGACGCCGCTGACGCCTCGCGGATGCTCCGTCTGCTGGCCGGCCGGTGGCACGAAGTGATCACGGGGATCTGTTTGGTAGGCCCCCAAATGAGGGTAGTGGACCATGCCGTGACGCGGGTACAGTTCGCCCCCCTCACTGATGAAGAAATCGACGCCTACGTGGCGACCGGCGAGCCCTTCGACAAGGCGGGGGCCTATGCGATCCAGGGGCGGGCTTCCTGCTTCGTCACCCGGATCGAGGGCTGCTACTTCAACGTTGTGGGTCTGCCGGTTTCGCTGGTGGCGAAGCACCTTCAGCGCGGGTAGGGATGATTGCGGAGCATGGTGAAGGCGCGGTAGATCTGCTCGGCGAGAATGGCGCGGGCGAGTTCGTGCGGGAAGGTCATGGGGGAGAGCGAGAGAAGCTGGTCGGCGCGGGTGCGCTGGTCAGCGGTAAGGCCGTCATGAGCGCCGATCAGGAAGACGATGTCGCGGCCGAGTTGCTCGTGACGGGCGAAGATCTGGGAGAAGTCGGCTGAGTCGAGCTGTTTTCCGGCGGGGTCCAGGAAGATCTTGCGAGCCGAAGGGTGCTTGGCAAAGATATCGAATTTGGCGGGGTCGATCTCGCGCATCTCGCAAGGGGCGAAGCGGGTGGTGCGCTTGACGAATTCGGCGGCGAAGCCATTCAGCATCGCGTCGCGCGGCTTGCCGATGAAGTATAAAAAGACTTTCATTCCATACTCGATGGTATTGCAGTAAGCTCTAAGTTTGATCCCCCACAGCGTAGAATCGGGACAGCTCGAGATTCGTTTAGGCGATGGCAGCCGTCGCAGCATGCCGCTTGAAGAGAATCATTATTCGCTGGGTCGGGCCGCGGCCAACGACCTCAGTTTTCCCGACGACGTCGGTCTCTCGCGCCAGCATCTGGTGCTCGAGCGTACCGGACCGTCGTCCTGGAGCGTGCGCGACTTGGGCAGCAAGAACGGCACCCAACTCAATGGCCAGGTACTGAAGGGCACGGCGTCTTTGCAGCCGGGTGACTTGATTAGCTGCGGACAATTGACCCTCGCCTTTTCGCCGCCGCGCGACCGGACGGTGGTGTTTTCGGCGAGCGGGCTGGCTCCGCAGGGGACCATCTTCACGTCGCTGGCGGGGGCGCTTT